>CAZFSA010000049.1:1763-29805 GCA_964521535.1 uncultured Gemmatimonas sp. | reverse complement strand
GGCCGTTCCTCGAAGGGCTCGCGCGCGAAGAAGGTCCGGGCCGAGACCTCGAGCTCCGGGTCGTCCCGCCGGAGCTCGTCGAGCAACGCCTCCAGCTCGGCCTTCACGGCGGCCTCCGTCTCCCCCGGGATGGTGCGGCGTTCGATCTGCAGCCGGCACGAGGCAGCGTAGGTGCTGAGCCCGGTTCCTCCGTTGAGCAGCGCCGCGTGGAGCGAGGGGGGCCCGACCAGCGGATGTGGCGGTCGGGCCCGCAACTCCCGCTCGAGTCGCTCCAGCCGGTGGAGAACCCGGCCCATGCGCAAGTTGGCGTCCACGCCGAGGTCGAACCGGCTGCCGTGCGCCGCCCGGCCGCGGGTTTCCACTTCGATCCACTGGTACCCCTTGTGGGCCAGGCAGAGCCGGAGGCCGGTGGGCTCGGTTACCACGGCCCCATCCGGGCGCACCACGGTCAGGACATCCGCCGTACCCAGGCTGCCGTACTCCTCGTCGGCCACCGCGGCCACGATCAGATCGCCGCGGAGCCGGGGACCGTTTCGCACCAGCGCGGCTGCGGCCGCGATGCAGGCGGCCACCCCGCCCTTCATGTCGAACGCCCCGCGGCCGTACATCCGCCCGTCACGGACCTCGGCCCCGAACGGATCGGCCATGTCGTCGACGCCGACGGTATCGTAGTGGCCGTTGAGCATCAGGCTCCGCCCGCCGCCGGCGCCGCGCAACCGGCCGAGGACCGACACCCGGCCGGGCTCCGGCTCGCGGCGCTCCACCTCCAGTCCGAGACCCGCCAGCACGCCCGCCACGTATTCGGCGATCTCCGCCTCGCCCGGCGCTCCCGCGACCAGCGTGGGGTTGATCGAGTTGATCCGCACCAGCCTCGCCAGCACGTCCGCGCAGGACTCACGGTCGGTCGACACGCCTCCGGCTCCGGCTAAGGACGCCGGTACGCGACAGGAGCCGCCTTGCGGCGGCCCCTGTCCGGGGCCGGGCACCGGGCCCGGCCCTGCGGGCGGCTTCGACTCAGGGAGTGTTGACTTGGCAGGCGCTGGCCTGGTAGTTGGAGTTGTTCTCCTCGGGCTGGGGCACGATCAGGGTGGCCTGCTGCCCCCGGGTAAGGCCCTGCTTGTGATAGGCCCCGGTGGGATACACCGACTCCTTGGCCCGCTGGTATTGCCGCACCAGCCGCCGGAGGTCGCCGAGCCGGTGGGCGGTGAGATACATCCAGAAGGCCCGCTCCCGGAAGGTCAGATTCACCCGGGCCGGAAGGCTGCCTGGGTCGGTGAGCGGCGCCAAGCCACTGACCGTGGCCCGCGCCTCGTTGAGCTTGTCGAGCCAGAGGCCCAGGTTGTTGGCGTTCAGGGCGGCCTCGGCCTCGATCAGCCGGGCTTCGATCCCGGTGACCATCGGCACCGGCGAGTCGATGGAGGGGTACTTTCTGGCCACCACCATCGGGGTGACGCCGTCGTTTCGGGAGAGGCCGGTGTTGGTGACCGGCACCCGGGGATCGTTGGCCGTTGCGAAGTCCAGGCCGTTGGTGCCCTCGCCGCTCGGGACCGAGTAGATGTCGCTCGCGGTCTGGAGCTGGATCTGGTTGGTCTGGCGGGCGGGCGGGGCGCCGTGGATGAAGTCATACCGAAACGCCGTTGGGACGCCGGCTACGGCCGCGCCGGCGGCTGCGAACTGGCCCAGGTTGAGCAGGGCCCGGCCGCGGAGCACCGCAGTCAGGTTCTGGATCCGGGCGTCGCCGCCCGTGTTGGCGGCGGCCGAGGTCAGCCGCTGCACTGCCAGGTTGAAGAGTTCCGTCGTGGAAAGCGGCGCCCCGAGCGTGCCGGTGACCCGATCCGAGATCGGGGTCCCGGAGCAGAACAGCTCTCCGAAGAAGATGTAGCTCATGCCTGCCAGCGCGTAGAGCTCGCCGGTCCGCGGGTCGTTGGCTGGCAAGGCGGCCGCTGCGATCTCGAGCGCCGCCCGGGCCCGCTGCAACAGCAGAAAAGGCCCAGTGGCTCCGGTCGCCACGCTGTTGGTGGAGAGCACTCCGCGAAGGTCCCATTCGCGGACGGCCGGCGGGGTGCTGGCGTGCATCAACTCGTCGGTGAACAGGCCGGAAAAGAGCACCACGCCGGTACCGCTCGTCGCGGCGACGACCAAGTCCGAGATGGCGCCAGCGTAGACGGCCTGGCGCCCTTCCGGCGTTTCGAGGTCCTTCGGCTGAATCACGTCCGGGGTGTCCGGCGTGAGGATGTCATCCTTGCTGCAGGCCGAGAGCGCCGCCCCCAGGAGCAGCGCGCTCCCGGCACCCCTGGCCCAGCTCGCGAATCGACTGGTCATGATCCCCTATTCCTTTCGCGCCGACGCTGGTCAGAAGCCGAGGTTGATGCGGAAGATCCCAACCACGGGCTGAGCCTGCTGCACAAAGTTGTACTGGGTATCGTCACGGGACTGCGTCACGTTCTCGGGATCCCAACTCTTGAAGCCGAACTTCTTGAGCCAGAGGTTGCGGCCCGTGAGGGTGACGTTGAGGCTCCGCGCGCCGACGGCCCGCGCCAGCGACGTGGGCGCGTTGTAGGTGACGGAGGCCTCGCGGAGCCGGATGTGCTCCGCGTTCTCCACGTACGCGCCGAACGCTCGTGGGCCGGCCACGGCCTTCGCCTGATCTTCGAGCGAGGCGTTGGGATCGTGCAGGGCGCGGCAGTTGACCTGGAAGGCGCACTGGAACAGGTCATTGATGTTGTGGCTGACGAAGCCGCCACGGTAATCGAGCTGCCCGCCGAGCCGGATCCGGTTGTTGAACAGGGCCAGGCTGGTGTTGACGGCCAGCGTTCGGGTCGGGATCTGGTTGCCGTTGAAGACCAGCGTGTCCGAGACCACCACCTCGTCGGGGCTGATGGCGCCGTCGCCGTTGGCGTCGTTGTAGCTCAGAAGCCCCTGCCACCAGTTGCCGAACATCGGGTAGCCCGGGATGTTCTTGAACCCGAACCCCACGATGGGCGGCACCCCCTCGGCCAACGACACCAGCCGATTCCGGTTGCCCGAGGCCTCGAGCTGGAGGTCCCAGGTGACGCTCCGCCGCTCCAGCACCCGGGTGTTGACCGAGATCTCGATGCCTCGATTGCTCACCACCCCCACATTCTCGAGCCGGGAGGCGACGCCGCCCAGGGAATAGGGCTGCTGGCGCAGGACCAATGCGTCACGGGTACGCTTGTCGTACAGCGTCACTTCGAGGTTGAGCCGGTTGTCCAGGAAGCCGGCGTCGAACCCGCCTTCCACCTCGCGCGACCGCTCGGGCTTGAGGTTGGGATCGCCAAGCCCACCGAGCGTGACGCCGGGCGTCGACGCCGCGCCGAAGATCGACGCCGTGACCGGCGCCTGGAAGATCAGCGCGTCCAACGGCCGCGGTGACTGGCCGGTCGCCCCGTACGCGGCCCGGAACCGGAGGCTGGTGAGCAGCCCGGCATCGCGGGTCTCCCGCGCCACCCAGGAAGCCGACACCTTGGGGTACCGGGCCGATCGCGAGGCCTCGCCGAAGGCGCTGTTGTCGTCGATCCGGAGCGCGCCGGTCACGAACAGACGGT
The DNA here is from genome assembly GCA_964521535.1 of uncultured Gemmatimonas sp. Classification (GTDB taxonomy): domain Bacteria; phylum Gemmatimonadota; class Gemmatimonadetes; order Gemmatimonadales; family GWC2-71-9; genus SHZU01. Next base: position 26,239 of record CAZFSA010000049.1, on the reverse strand, counting down.
CGTCCAGGCTCAGCTGCTGCTCGACGTACGTCCCCAGCGTGATGACGTCCGTGGTCGCTTCGGTCAGCGTCTTCTGCGCTCCGGCCGAGAGCGAAATGATGCCCGGTGGCAGAATGTCCGCCTGGGCGAACACGCCGAAGAGCTTGTCGCGGTTGTATTGCGCGCCCACGGAGGTCTTGGCCCCGATCCGGCCGGTCAGGCGATAGGTGGCCGAGCCGCTGAGGTCGACCGTGTACTTGGTATCGATGAAGCGGTTGAACATCCGCTTCCCCTGGTTCTCGGTGCCGCACGTGAGGCATCCCTGGCCCCGCAGCACGTTCTGCTCGTCGACATAGTTCAAGTAGTCAACGCCGACCGTGGCCCGGGTCGCCAGCCAGGGGAACGGACGCCAGTTGACGGTCCCGCTGTTGATGAAGTGGTCGTTCTTCCGGTAGGTCTCCTCACCCACCGAATTCGCCGGCCGCGAGAACCCGTAGCCGCCGGTGGCCTGGAACACGGCGGGATTGGCCGAGCCGAACATCGCCGTGCCGATCATCGACTGGAAGTTGTCGCCCGTCTGGGCCAGGCGGATGTTGTTGATCACGAGCCCGGACGAAAGGGCCAGGTCGAGATTGCCGCGGGGGCTGGAACTGAGGTTGATCCGGAAGTTGTGCTTGTTGAAGTGATTCGGTCGCACGTGCGCCCGCGGCAGGTCCTTCACGCTCGACAGGCCACGCTTCTCGGCCAGAAATCGCTGCTCGCTGTTGCCCAGCTTGAGCGGACCGGTTTCGACCTCGGTCTCGGCGGAGACGAAGTACCGGATCAGGTCCGATCCTCCGGCGAGGCTGGCGCCGGTCTGGCTCCGGAACCCGGTCGTGAAGGGACGGGAATCCGGATCGTTGAGCAGGTCCAGCACGTAGCGCTGCTCGACCTGACAGATCCCGGCCCGCTCCTGCCAGGTGAAGCAGTCCGCGTTGGCGCCGACCCGCTTGTTGAAATAGGTGGCCGGATAGGTGACCGGGTCGTGCAGCGCGCCGACCTCGCCCCAGGCGTTCCACTGCGGCGCGCCGGCCCGCCCCCGCTTGGTGGTGACCCGAATCACGCCGTTGGCGGCCTGGGTGCCGTACAGGGTGGCCGCCGATGGGCCCTTGACGATCTCGATGTTCTCGATCTCCTCGGGGTTGAGGTCATTGAGCTTCGACACCGTGGTGCCGCCCACGAAGGCGCCCGCTGGGGCGTCCGCCGCGACCCGGATCCCGTCGATGTACAGGAGCGGATCGTTGGACAGCGAGACCGAACTCACGCCCCGGATCCGGATCCGGGCCCCGGTGCCGCTGCTGCCGTTGCTCTGCAACACCTGCACCCCGGCAATCCGTCCCGTCAGCACCTGGGCCAGGTTGGTCGTGGGCGCGGTCTCGACCAGCTGCGCGGTCTGCACCTTGCCCACCGTGTTCCCCAACTCCCGGGTGGCCTGCTCCCCGGTCGCCGTGGTCACGATTTCCTCCAGCTGGAAGGGCACCGACTTGAGCGCCCAGTCCACCGTCACCGATCCTCCGGCCTGGAGCGTCACCGTCCGGGTCTGCGCCGCATAGCCCAGCATGAACAGCCGGAGGGTAAGCGCCCCGGGACTCACTCCCCGGATGGTGTACTGGCCCTGCTGGTCACTCAGCGCAAAGGCCTGCTGGTTCTGGACCTGGACCCGAGCGGCGGCCAGGGGCTGCCCGGTGGCCTCGTCCGTGACCTTCCCGGTGATCGTCCCCTGCTGAGCCCAGGCCGGACCCGCGAGCAGGACGACCCCGAGCAGCACGCCGAGCGCGCGCATCCTTCGGAGATCCGTGGGTTGCATTGAAGCACCTCGGTAAGGAGTTGGGACAGACTGCTCGTCGCGCGCCCCCGTGGGCGCCAAGCTGACCCGTGCTGTGACCGGATGAGCCGGAGCGGACGTGGACCAGCCGGACCAGCCTCCGGTACACAAGATTGTATGCAAGTGCCGTTCCGAGCCGGTCACTCGAGCGAAGTCGTTGTCTTCCAATCCCATAGGAACGGCAAGGACCTCGCCCCGTGTCCTTCCCGCACAGTCAGACCGACACGCCGAAAGCCCTCAGGCTCCTCGTCGAAACCCACGACCAGCGGTTGCCCGTTCCAGCCTGTATGGTTTTGTGTACTGCAGTAGTTACCGCCTGGCACCATTTTTCGCAAGCCGTCTGGTCCGGTTCTTGACGTGCCAATCGGTCCAGAACGGCTGCGAGCAACGACCTGGAGCAGACGACGCGGCCCGGAGGCGGAATGATCACAGCGGACGCCCGAAGTCGCCTCACGCCAGAGGATCTGGCGCTGCTCGCCCGGTGCCTGGGCAGCGCTGCCGGGGAGGGGGCGATCATCCGGCAGGGTCTCGACGAGGTGCTCGACCGCCCGGAGCTGCCCGGCTACCTCCTCGACGGCCGGATGCCGGGCCCCTCACCGTCGCTCTTCTTCTACGTGCTGGTGCGCCACGCCCTCGTCGAGGAGGGCGTGAGCGACCGGACGGTCGCGGACTACTGTGCCGCACTGCTCCGGGAGTTCGGCGTCCGCGGCCGGGCCCACCGGATCGGGGCGGTCGACGATACCGACCACCACTACCTGGTGGATATCCTTGCGGACCTGAGCCGGGCCACGGGCGAGCGCTACTTCCGGGTGTCGGTCCACCTCGGCAACTACGCGCTCTGGCTCACCGGACTCTTCCCGGACTGGATCCAGGCGCGCCGCGCCCGCCGCGGTGGGCCGGGGCTGGGCTACTACGAGGCGCTGGGGCAGCGGGGCTTCGCCGAGGCCAGCGAGCACCATCTCGCCGAGTGGACCGGCCTCGACGGCGTGCTCCAGACGGCCGCCGAGCGGTTCAGCGTGGTACGCCGGGCGCTCAACCGCGTCCGGGCTGACCTGGCGCTCAAGCAGCCGCCCGGACCGATCGCCTGAGGCGCACCGGGCCGACCGGCCCGGCTCGCACCAGGGATGGACCGATCCAGGGTCGCTGACGGACGGCACCCGGCCGGTTACCATTCCCTGATGCAATTGCACGGCAAGCGCGCCCTGGTGTGCGGCAGCACCCAAGGTATTGGCTACGCGTCCGCGGTCGCGCTGGCGGAGGCCGGGGCCACGGTGGCCCTGCTGGCGCGTGACGCCGAACGGCTCGAGGCCGCCAGCCGGTCGCTCCCCCGCCCCACCGGGCAATCCCATCTCGCTCTGGTCGCCGACTTCTCGGACCCGAACGCGGTGCGCGGGGTCGCGGACCGGCATCTCACCCAGTCGGGACCGGTGCAGATCCTGGTCAACAACACCGGCGGGCCCCCCGGGGGGCCGATCGTTGACGCCGATCCTGACCAGTTCCGGGCCGCTTTCGCGAGCCACCTGCTCTGCAACCACCTCCTGGCGCAGGCCGTGATCCCGGGCATGCGCGCGGCGGCCTACGGGCGGATCGTGAATATCGTTTCCACCTCGGTCCGGCAGCCGATTCGCGGGTTGGGTGTCTCCAACACCATCCGGGGTGCCGTGGCCAGCTGGGCCAAGACGCTGGCGACCGAAGTCGCGCCGTTTCACATCACCGTCAACAACGTCCTCCCAGGGGCCACCCGGACCGGTCGGCTCGACAGCCTCTTCGAGAGCCGGGCCCGGAGCGCCGGGCGCCCGCGGGCCGAGGTCGAAGCCGAGTTCCTGGCCGAGATCCCGATGGGTCGCTTTGGCGAACCCTACGAGATCGCGGCCGCGGTCCTGTTCCTGGCGAGCCCTGCGGCCTCCTACATCACCGGCGTGAGCCTGGCAGTGGACGGCGGCCGGACATCAGCCCTGTGACCGGGGAGCCGCTCGGCCCGGTGCCGCGGATCGAGAACTGGATCGACGGCCGGTTGGCGCCGGCGGCGGGCGACGAATGGCTGGACGACGTGGATCCCGCCACCGGCGCCGTCATTGCCGCCGTGGCGTCGAGCGACGAGCGCGACGTGGCCGCCGCGGCGGCCGCGGCCGAACGGGCCTTTCCGGCCTGGTCGGCCACGGCCGCCGCGGAGCGATCCCGGATCCTGCTCCGCCTGGCCGACCTGATCGAGCGGGACGCCGAAGCGCTGGCCCGGGCGGAGACGCTGGATACCGGCAAGCCGATCTCGCTGGCCCGAAGCCTGGACATCCCGCGCGCGGCGCAGAACTTCCGCTTCTTCGCCACCGCGATCCTCCACACCGCGAGCGAGGCCCATCCGACCGACCTCGCTGCGCTCAACTACACGCTCCGGCGACCCCGCGGGGTGGCGGGCCTGATCTCCCCGTGGAACCTGCCGCTCTACTTGCTGTCCTGGAAGATCGCGCCCGCGATCGCGACCGGGAACACGGCGGTCGCCAAGCCTTCGGAGCTCACGCCTACCACGGCATGGATGCTGGGGCGTCTGGCAAATGAGGCCGGTATCCCGCCGGGCGTGCTCAATATCGTGCAGGGCACGGGATCGCGCGCCGGGGCCGCGCTGGTGAGCCATCCGGTGGTGCGAACCATTTCCTTCACCGGGGGAACGGCCACCGGAGCAGCCATCGCCCAGAGCGCGGCCCCGGCCTTCAAGAAGCTGACGCTCGAGCTGGGGGGAAAGAATCCCACCCTGGTGTTCGCGGACGCCGACCTCGAGGCGGCCATGCCCACCATCGTGCGTTCCGGGTTCGCCAACCAGGGAGAGATCTGCCTCTGTGGGTCCAGGATCCTGGTCCAGGCCCCGATCTTCGACCGGTTCGTCGCCGAGCTGGTGACCCGGGTCTCGGCGCTCCGGGTGGGCGATCCGCTGGAGCCCGACACCGACCAGGGCGCGGTGATCAGCGCGCTGCATCGAGACAAGATCCTGGGCTATCTCGCGCTCGCCCGAGAGGAGGGGGGCACGATCCGGACCGGCGGGGGACCGCCCACCGCGCTGCCGGCACGCTGCCGGAGCGGCTTCTTCGTGGCGCCGACGGTCATCACCGGGCTCCCCATGGGCTGCCGGACCAACCAGGAGGAGATCTTCGGCCCGGTGGTGACCGTGACCCCGTTCGACACGGAGGAAGAGGCCGTCTCCCTCGCCAACAACTCGGCATATGGCCTCGCGGCCTCGGTCTGGACCCGGGATCTGGGCCGGGCCCATCGCGTGGCCGAGCAGGTGCAGTGCGGCACGATCTGGGTGAATTGCTGGCTGCTCCGGGACCTCCGGGTGCCGTTCGGCGGGATGCGGCAGAGCGGAGTGGGACGGGAAGGCGGCGACGAGGCGATTCGGTTCTTCACCGAGGCGAAGAACGTATGCGTGAAGCTCTAGCCCGGACGGCGCCGTGAGCGCGCCCGAGCCCGGGACCCACCTCTCGGCCCGGGCGCCAGCGCCGGTGGGGGCCTATCCTCACGCCCGTCGGGCAGGCGACTTCCTCTTCCTGTCGGGCATCGGACCCCGGGTGCCCGGCACCAACGAGATTCCCGGGAATGTGGTCGATGGGGACGGCCGGGTGACCGCGTACGACATCGCGCAGCAGACCCGTCAGGTGTTCGCCAACATCCGGGCCATCCTGGAGGATGCCGGGGCCCGGTGGGAGGACATCGTCGACGTCACGGTCTACCTGACCGACATGGCTGGCGACTTCGCCACCTTCAACCGGATCTACGCCGAGCATTTCCAGACCAACCGCCCGACCCGCACGACCGTGGAAGTGGGGGCGCTGCCGACTCCGATCGCGGTGGAGCTCAAGGTGATCGCCTGGGCGCCGCGGCCGGCAGATTGAGCGGCCCTGGTTCCCCCCTGGCGCAGGGGCCGTCGCCACCCTACAGCGAGCGCAGGACCGCCCGAACCGGGCTCGCGTCGAAACCGGCGAGCCGGAGCGGCAGCGCCAGCAGCTCGTAGCGACCGGGTGGCACCGCGTCCAGGACCAGGCCCTCCAGAATGGCCATGTCGTGGGCCAGGAACCGGCGGTGGGCCGGGAGGTCCTTCGAGGTCATCAGGTCGACGCTGGGGGTATCGATCCCGACCAGGCGAACCCCCGAGGCGTGAAGCTCATCCACCAGTTCCGGCGCCAGCGCGGCGAAGTCGGTACTGAAGGCATCCGGATCCGGGTAGGTCCCGGTTCGGAACAGCACTCGCGGCTCGGTGACCGCGGCTTCCAGCATCCCGGACGTCACCCGCTCCCCCCGCCGGACGTCGACCCGGATCACCTCGCACGGGCCAACGTAGAGGTCGAGCGGCCGGCTCGCGATGTCCGCCGCTCCAAGCCCGTAGTGGAGCGGCGCGTCCGCGTGGGCGCCCAGGTGGACCGTCGCGCGGAGCGTCGAGAGGGTCACGCTGTCGCCCCGGGCCAGGTCCTGGAGCACCTCCCGGCTGGCCGGGGTATCGCCGGGCCAGACGCCGAGCGACGGTGACACGACCGGGGAGATGTCGTAGAGCACGGCGGCTACATCCGGTGCCGGATCGCCCAGAGGTCGGCGAAGAGCGGCTTGAACAGCGATTGCTTGAGAAAATCCACCCCGGCCGACCCTCCCGTCCCCTGCTTGGCCCCGATGGTGCGCTCCACCAGCTTGACGTGCCGGTATCGCCACTCCTGGAGCCCTTCGTCGAAGTCGGTCATCAGCTCGAAGAGGATCACCAGCTCGGGCTGGGCGTGATAGACGCGGAGCAACTCGTCCTGGAGCGCCGGGCTCGGCGCGTTGGGCTGGCGCACGTCTCGCTGGAGCAGGTCGGCCGGCACCGCCAGGCCGCGCTGCGCCAGGAACCGGTAGAACGAGTCGAGGAGCGTGGGCTCGCTCAGGCGGGCCTCGGCCAGCGCCCGCCCCCGTTCCCGCTCGGGGATCGGCGCCGTCACCTGGGGCCGCTTGTAGCCCAGGACGAACTCCAGCTCCCGGAACTGGAACGACTGAAACCCGGAGGCGGTGTCGAGCCGATCGCGAAACGAGGCGAACGAGAGCGGGGTCATGGTCTCCAGGATGTCCAGCTGGCCGACCAGGGTCTTCATGACCGTCCGGACCCGCTTGAAGGTGGCGATCGCCCCGAAGAGATCGTTGCCCTCGAAGTCCCGCCGGATCTTGTCGACCTCGTGCAGGATCAGCTTGAACCAGAGCTCGTAGGTCTGGTGGATGACGATGAACAGCATCTCGTCGTGCTCGGGCGGCGTGGACCGGGGTCGCTGGAGTTCGAGGAGCCGATCCAGCTCCAGGTAGGACGAGTAGGTCAGCTCCATGCCGCGCCTCCTTCTAGCCGAGCAGTGCGAGCGCCAGCGCCAGCGCCAGAGCGGTCACTCCGACCCGCCAGATCCAGCGCAGCACCCGGTCCTGCCGCCGGGCCCGCTCCCGGGCGGCGGCGTAGGGAATCAGGGAGAACGCAACCATCCCGTAGAGCGGCAGGTACCATCGCGGGAAGAGCCGATGGAGCGCCTTCTCGACCCGCTTCCGCCAGAGAAACCCCGTCGAGGCTACCCGATCGCGCATTTCCACGAAGTTGTCGAGCGCGAGGTCGGCAATGGCCTCGGTGTTGGGCTTGCGCTCGGCCTGATACCGCCGGAAGGCTGCGGCCCGATCGGCCGGGGTTGCCCGGAGCGCCTCGATCAACGCCAGGCAGTCCTCGAATCCGGCATTGGCCCCCTGGCCGTAGAACGGGACAATGGCATGCGCCGCGTCCCCGATCAGGGTCACCTGCCCACCGACCGACCAGGGCCAGGTGCGGACAGTCACCATGGCGCCGGTCGGGTTGCGGAAGAACGCCTGTTGCAGGTCGGGGATCAGGGGCAGCGCATCGGGGAAATCGCGCTGGAAGAAGGCCAGCACGGCGGCCGGATCGCCGAGCCGGGCGAAGCTCACGGGCCCTTCCATCGGAAGGTACAGGGTGACGGTGAACGAACCCTCCGGATTCGCCATCGCCATCATCATGTAGCCGCCCCGGGGCCAGATGTGCATGGCGTTGGGATCGAGACGCGGCTTCCCGTCGGCGCCGGGCGGGATCTCCAATTCCTTGTAGCCGTGCTCGAGGTAGTGCTGGGCGTAGTCCTGATGCTCGCGCCGCTGCATCGCCGCCCGGACCACGGAGTAGGCTCCGTCGGCCCCGACGACGATTCCGGCGCTCTTTCGCTCATCCGCACCCGAGCGATTGTCGACATGGGTCACGACGGCGCTGGCGAGGTCGACGTCGGTCACCCGTCGATGAAACGTCAGCCGCACCCCGGGCGATTCGGCAGCGGCCCGCACCAGGGCGAGATTGAGCCCCGCCCGGGAGAAGGAGGTGATGTGCTGCCCGCCCACCCCATAGGGCTGGTGGGTGAGCTGCCCCGTGGGCGAGTGCATGGTGCGCTGGTAGAGCGGGACCCCGAGCGCCCGGATCTGGGCGTCGAGGCCCAGACGGGCGAGGGCGTTCAGGCCGCGGGCCGAGATGGCAAGGTTGATGCTGCGGCCCGCGCCCACCGGCTCGATCCGCGGGTCGCCCCGGCGCTCCAGCAACTCAACCTCGTGGCCCTCCCGGCCCAGCAGGGCCGCGAGCAGCGACCCGACCAGCCCCGCGCCAACGACCACGAAGGGTTCGGATCGATCAGCCACCGAAGACCTCCGCCAGCACCTGGCCCACGCGCCAGACGTCGTGGAATCCATTGTACATGGGCGCCGGGGCCATCCGGATCACGTCCGGCTGCCGGTAGTCCGGCAGGATGCCGCGGGCCCGGAGGGCGTCGAAGGCCTCCCGGCCGCGCTCCGGCACCAGCAGCGACAGCTGGCAACCCCGCTGGCCGGGATCCCGCGGAGTAATGATCTCGACCCGTCCCGCCGGGAGTCGGTCGATGAGATACTCCAGATACCCGGTGAGTCGCTCCGCCTTGGCCCGAAGCGCCGGCATGCCGACCCGGTCGAACTGTTCCAGCGAGGCGAGCAGGGGGGTGAGGGAAAGGACCGAGGGATTGCTGATCTGCCACCCGTCCGCCCCCTCGCGGGGGATGAATTCCTCGTTGAGATGGAGCCGGAACCGGGTGGCGGGGTCGTTGCCCCACCAACCCGCATAACGCGGGACGGCGGGATCGCGGCCCAGGCGTTCGTGCACGAAGCAGCCGCCCACCGCGCCGGGCCCGCCATTGACATACTTGTAGTTGCACCAGACGGCGAAGTCCACGTCCCAGTCGTGGAGCGCGAGGGGCACGTTGCCCACGGCGTGAGCCAGATCGAATCCGGCCACCGCGCCGGCGGCGTGCGCTGCGCGCACGATCCGGGGAATGTCGAATCGCTGCCCGGTGTAGTACTGGACCCCGGGCAGCAGGACCAGCGCAATGGACTCCCCGCGGTCCCGGAGGAGGGCCTCGAGGTCCTCGGGGCGAATGATCCGTTCGCCGGCGCGCGGGCGGGCCCGGATCACGGCTTCCCGGGGATCGTAGCCGCGGGCGGCGAGATGCGATTGCACCGCATACGAATCCGAGGGAAACGCGGCCTCCTCGATCACCACCTGATGGCGCTCGGGCGTGGGCCGATAGAAGCTCACCATCATGAGGTGGAGATTGACCGTGAGGGCGTTCATCAGCACCACCTCCAGGGGGGTGGCACCGACCAGGCGCGCGGTCCGGTCGCGAAACTCCTCATGGTAGGAGTACCAGGGCGTCCTGGCATGCAGGTGCCCCTCCACTGCCAGGCGCCCCCAATCGTCCAGCTCCTGCGCCACCAGCGACCGCACCCGCTTGGGCATCAGGCCCAGCGAGTTGCCGCAGAGGTACACCAGCGGACGGCCGGCGGCGTCCAGCGGCCACTCGAATTCGTCGCGGAGCGCCCGGAGGGGGTCGGCCTCGTCCTGGGCCAGGGCCCAGGCCTCGTCCATGCCATACGGCGGGGTCACAGGAACAACTCCGGGTACCGGTTCAGGAACTCGAGCGCCGAGCGGCCCAGGAGCCAGGAACGGGTCTCGGGACTCAGGTCGTCGAGGCTCTCGATCATGGCTCCCGGATGGTCCTCGCCCAGCGGAAAGGGGTAGTCGGAGCCCAGGGCCACTCGCCGTTCGCCGAAGCGCCGGATCAGGGTCCGCAGCAGATCGGCATCGTGGGTCAGGCTGTCGACCCAGAACCGGCCGAGATACCGGGAGGGCGGGTGCGGGTTGTCGACCGCCACCAGATCGGGGCGGGCGATGAACCCATGCTCCAGCCGGCCGGCGATGGCGGGGAACGCACCGCCCCCGTGCGCGAAGCCGATCCGGAGCGCCGGCAACCGCTCCAGCACCCCGCCGAAGATCACCGAGGCGATGGCGATCGCGGTCTCGGCCGGCATCCCCACCAGCCAGGGGAGCCAGTACTTCCGCATCCGCTCCGGAGCGAGCATGTCCCACGGATGGACGAACACGGCGGCGCCCAGCTCGGCCGCGGATTCGAAGACCGGAAAGAGCTCGGGCTGGTCGAGGTTCCACTCACCCACGTGAGTTCCAATCTGGACTCCCGGGAGTCCCAGCTCCCGGACGCACCGCTCCAGCTCGCGGATGGCCAGGTCCGGCGCCTGAAGGGGGATGGTGCCGAGGGCCAGGAACCGCCGCGGGTGGGCGGCCACCACCCCGGCCAGATGGTCGTTCAGGAACCGGGCCAGGTCGTGCGCATCGGCCGGACGGGCCCAGTAGCTGAACATCACCGGCACGGTGGACAGCACCTGGACCCCAACCCGGTCGCGGTCGCATTCCTCCAGGCGGCGAGCGGGATCCCAGCAGTTGTCGCGGATCTCCCGGAACGGACGCCCGTCGATCATCATCCGGGCGCGACAGGGGGCGTGGTGCTCGAGCTGCACCCAGCCGCCGTAGCCGTAGCGGGCCCGAAGGTCGGGCCACGACTCGGGGAGGATGTGGGTGTGGAGGTCGACTTTCAGCAAGAGGCGCGGCCCGCGGCGGGCGCGGTCGGCGACGGTGTCACCGGGCCGCGGCCGGAGGCTCGAGCACCGAGCCGCACTTCCGGCAGGTTCGCAGCGCTTCGTCCGCCCAGAAGGCCTCCATCAGGGGCTTCAGCTGCTTGCCCAGGTCCACCAGCTGGAAGCTCGCGTCGTACAACAGCTCGCCGCAGCGATCGCAGAACCAGCGCAGGTGATCCCGCTCGTCCTCGGCCCGCTTCCGCTCGATCACCATGCCGACGGTGTTGGCCGGGCGTTGCGGCGAATGCGGAATCCCGGCCGGCAGCAGGAACATCTCGCCCTCGCGGATCGGGACGTCGCGCACCTGGCCGTTCTCGATGATCCGGACGGTGATGTCGCCCTCGATCTGGTAGAAGAACTCCTCGCCGTCCTCCACGTGGAAGTCCTTCCGCTGGTTGGGGCCACCCACCACCATCACCAGGAACTCGCTGTCCTGATACACCATCTTGTTGCCCACGGGGGGCTTGAGCAGATCCCGGTGCTCGTCGACCCAGCGCTTGAGATTGATCGGGGGCATGATCGGCATGTTCGATTCTCCTGGCACCCGGCGGACAGCCGGGGTGCCGCGAAATGGCCCGCCGCTGGCGGCAGATCCGGCGCCGGACGGCGCGGCCCTTCGGCCCGGGCCTGGCGGACGCCGACCCGCTAGCGTCTGGCCCTAAGATACCTTCCCGGCGCCGCACCGGTCATCTCACCGTCCCGGAGCACCAGCACCCCGTTCACCAGGACGTGCCTGACCCCGACCGCCATCCGTCCCGGCTGGCTCCACGTCGATCGGTCGGCGATCGTGGCCGGGTCGAACACCACCAGGTCGGCCGCCTGCCCCTCGAACACCCGACCCCGATCCCGGAGGCCCACCCAGTCGGCGGGCAACGAGGTCATCTTGCGGACGGCCTCTTCCAGGCCCAGGACCCGCTGCTCCCGGACGTAGTAGCCCAGGACCCGGGGGAACGTGCCCGTGGATCGGGGGTGGCCCATCGATTCCGATCGGGAATCCGCGTACCCGCCATCGCTGGCGATCATGTTCCAGGGTTGCACCAGCAACGCCCGGACGTCCTCTTCCCGAATGGCGCCGAGCGTGATCCCGATCGGCTGGGTCGAGCCGATGATCAGCTCACTCACCAGGTCGAAGGGATCGAGTCCCCGCGTCCGGGCCAACTCTGACAGATACTGCCCCACCAGTTCCGGGCGCTCCGGGCTGGTGGTGATCCGCATGCTGGAGTAGCCCGTGGCCTTGAGCCAGGCAAAGCCACCGTCGATCCCCTCTTCACTGGTGACCTTGAGCCGGGCACGGGTGGCGGGGTCGCGGAGCGCCGTCTTGAGGTCGAAGCCCGCCCGCTCACGGAGTTCCCGGGGCACCACCACGATCTGGGGCAGCGTGGCGGTGGCCGCCCCGTCGTAGGGGTACTGGTCGGTGACGGCATCGAGGCCGCGGGCCCGGGCCGCGTTCACCATCCTGATCACGTCCTGAATCTTCCCCGCGTTCTCCAGCCCCACGGCCTTTTCGTGCCCGATCTTTGGAGGAATCCCCGCCCGTTCCCCGATGGCGATCGCCTCCTCGTCCGACCAGAGGAAACGACGAACCGGGTCCCGGACGTGAGAGTCGTAGATCCCGCGGAACGGCTTGACCTCCCTGGCGAGTTCCACCACCTCGTCGGTCTCGCTGAACATCCCGGGCTCGTACATGAGGCCGGTGGAGAGGCCCACCGCGCCGAGTTCCATCCCCTCCCGGACCAGCGCCTTCATTCGCTCGAGCTCCGGAACGGTGGGCGGCCGCTGCGCGTTGCCCATGACGTCACGGCGGACCGCGTTGTGGCCCACGTAGGTTGCCACGTTGGTCCCCGCTCCCTGCTCCGCCAGGGCCGCCATCATCCGACGGATGTCCGCCGGCCCGGCGCCGCCGTCCGGCCCGGCCAGCACGGTCGTCACCCCCTGCCGGACCACGCCCTCGTTGAGCCGCCGGTCGGCGCTCAGGATGGCGGGCACCGTATGGCTGTGCACGTCGATGAACCCGGGGGCCAGCACCAGCCCGCGGGCCTCGAGGCGGATTCGGGTCCTGGCATCCCGCAGCCCTCCCGGCGGGGTGACGGCCACGATCCAGCCGTCACGGACCCCCACCTCGCCCGGCCTGGCGGGACGCCCGGTGCCGTCGATCACCCGGGCCCCGGTGATCACCACGTCCATCGAATCGGCCAGAGCAACCGGCCGGAACTGCTGGCCGGCGAGCGGCGCGGCGACGAAGAGGGTCGGCAGCAGGAGACGCATCACGAACTCCGGGGGCTCACGGTCAAGGACAGGGGGCTGCCGCGGCCTGCAGCACCCGTTCGAAATCGGCGCGGTCGATCGGCCCCTCGGTGCATACGGCCAGCGCCACGGTCCGCGGCCCGATACCGAGCGCTTCGCGGGCGGGCCCGAGGGAGGGTTCACGGGCGAGCGCGAGGAGGCCGCCCGTGGCCGCCGCGCCGGAGGTCCCTGCATCGAGGGGTGCGGCGCCCGCCTCCGCCCGGTGCAGCCGCCGCACCGCCTCCTCGGCAAAGCGGTCCTCGATCGCGAGGAAGACGTCCACTCCGCGCCGGATGGCCGGCCACGACGGCAACGAGACTTCGGCGCAGTTCAGGCACGCCATGCTGGTGGCCCGGCTGCCACGGGATACCGCCGGGCCCCCGCCCGGCGCAGCGATCGACTCCGTCAGGCAGTCGGCCTCGGCCGGCTCGACCGCAACCAGCCGGGGTGCCGGTTCCCGCTGCCGGTAGTGGTCGACCCCGGCGTGGAGCAGCCCCCCGACGCCTGCGGGAATTGCGATCACGTCGGGCTGCGGCCAGGCCGCGGCGGCCAACTGGTCGTCGATTTCACCGAACAGGGTACTGTACCCCTCCACCACCTGGAGCGGGATCTCGAGGTATCCCGGATAACCGACGTCCGAGACGATCTGCCACCCGCGACGGCGGCTCTCCTCATCGCAGCGGCGCACGGCATCCTCGTAGCTGCCCGGCACCAGTTCCACCCGCGCGCCCTCCCGCCGGATGTTCTCGACCCGCTCGGGCGCCGCGTGTTCCGGCAGGAAGATGACGCAAGGGAGCTCCAGGAGCCGCGCCGACCACGCCACTGCGCGACCGTGATTGCCTTCGCTGGCGGAGGCGACCGTGATGGCGGCGCCCGGATCCCGGTCGCGCAGCCGTTTGAGCGCCCAGGAGGCGCCGAGCCCCTTGAAGGCCATGAGGCCGAAGCGGGCGCCTTCGTACTTGACCAGCAACTCGGCAATGCCGAGAGCCCGGGCCAGGTCCGGCCGCCGCACCAGCGGGGTTGGCTCCGAGCCAGGAAGCGACTGGTGGAAGGCCCGGATTGCCGCCCGCGAGGGCTGGGGGAAGACCCCGGGCTCGCGGTACGGATTGACGATGGCGCGGGTGGGCGGCACGGATGGATTGTATCCCAGATTGCATCCAAAGGGAACGAGAGACGCTCAGCCGTGCCTCAGCCCACCGAGTTCCACCACCAGGCCGATCCCCTGGCGCTCGGCCTCTCCCACCACGTAGTGGGCCGCCGCCAGGTCCTCGATCGCGAGGCCCAGGGACTTGAAGAGCGTGATCTCGCTCTGGGAGCCCCGGCCTGGCACGCGCCCCTCCAGCAATTCGCCCAGCTCGCCCACGATGTGCTCGTCGCCGAAGCGACCCTCCTCCCGGGGAACCCGGAAGTCGCCGCTCTCTGCCAGGGTGGATTCGCGGCGGTCCACGTAGAGGCGGGCCCGGGCCACGGCGTCGCTGTCGAGTTCCCGTGCCGTCGGCAGCGAGGCCCCCACCGCGTTGACGTGCGTTCCGGGCGCCAGCCATTCCCCGTGCAGCACCGGCTCGCGAGCGGCGGTGACCGTGCAGACGATCCCGGCGCCGCGCACCGCAGTGGCGGCATCAGCCACGGCATCGACCTTGAGCCCGGCGTAGCGGGCCCGCGCCCGCGCCACGAACCGGGCCGCGTTGGCAGGAGACCGGCTCCAGACCCTCACGGCAGACACCGGCCGGGCCACCATCACCGCGTCGAGGTGGGTGTCGGCCTGCACCCCACTGCCGAGGATGGCAAGCTCGGCCGTCCCTTCGCGGGCCAGCAGCCTGGTGGCGACGCCCGATACCGCGGCCGTGCGGATGGCGGTGACCGAGGCCGCGTCGAGGATGGCGGCGAGCGTCCCGTGTCGAGCCTCGAACAGCAGCACCACCCCCTGGTGGGAGTCGTACCGGGTCCCCTCGTTCCCGGGGAACACGGTGATTGCCTTCAGCCCGATCGCGTCGGGAGGATCGAGGTAGGACGGCATCACCCCGAAGACGCCTCGGTCGCCCGGAATGCGGAGCATGGTGCGGAGGGGAAGGACGGCGCCACCTTGGGCCAAGGCGCGAAGAGCGTCCTCCATGACGCCCATGCACTCGCGCATGCCAAGGAGCGCGGTGACCTGTTCCTGGTCGAGGAGACGAACGGGCATGACCGGACCGGGCTCGAGAGATGTTGGAGCAGGACCGGCGGATGGTACGGGGGGGCAGGACCGGCAGCAAGGGCACCGGTCCGATTCTCGGACTACTGACTGATTCTGGGAGCGTCTCCGGTTCGGGTCCAGCGAATGGCGGGCTGGTTGACCAGCCGCAGCACCGGCCCGCGAGCCTCGTGGTACGCCAGGGAGAGGGTGATCGGCTGCCCCTCCTGCTCGTAGTCGATACTCAGGTACAGGGTATCGGCCACCGTGCGGGTCTTCACCCTGCGGATCGGGTGAATGCTGAACTGGTCGGTGGTGTTCCCGTTCTGAAACGCCACCGCCGTGGGGTTGAGCCAGAAGCTGCGGCCGGCGTACCGGCCGTCGGTGGTGGACCAGGTCCCGACCACCGGCTGGGGCAATGGCTCTCCGCTCCACCGCTGGTATCCGGCGTAAGCCAGCGACGCGATCGCCACCGGGGCCAGGACCTTGGCCAAAGCCACCACTGGCAGCCGGAACTTCGGCCCCGTGCCATCCGTCCCTTCCTTAGGCGGGCGTTGCTTGCGCTTCCGGTCCAGCCGGAAAACCACGCCGATGCCGAAGAGAAAGTCCCGGAGGCCGATCGGCGTGGTGAGGTTGCCATCGGCGATGCCGGTGACGTAGTTGGCCTTGCCCTCGGCTGCGGTACCGGGCTGGTCGGCGGCGACGGGCGGCGGGCCGGGGTTCGGTGCGCTCATGACAGGATCAGTACCTGCTGCCCCGGCCCAGGAAGCCGCCGTCGGCGGCTCGAACCAGGTCGTCCTGACTGTTGGCGGCCGTCAGCGAGAGTGCGGTCGAGCCGTCCGGTCCGAGGCTGTAGAGATCGAACTCGGTGTTGAGCGCCACGCCGAAGACGTCGGTCCGCGGCGTCCCGCCCAGCGCGAAGTTGACGTACACGTACGGCCGTCCCCAGGGGTCGAGCAGGCCGGCCCGGTCGATGTCGGCCAGGCTGGCGGGCAGGGCATTGCCGGCGGAATGATAGGAGGCAATATCGGCCTGGAGGGCCCGGAGATCGCCGATCGCCCGGGCGTTCCGGGCCTGGTCGACGGTCGCCTTGGTCCGGATGACGGCCATGGCCGCGAGCGTACCCATTACCACCAGCACCGTGAGCAGTTCGATCACGGTGAAACCGGCGTTCCGTCGCCCGCGGATCGGGGGGCCGCGGCGGCTCCGGGGCGGACTCAGGGGGTGCTGGCTCATGGCGCCGCCCCGAGGAGCAAGCGACGTGCCCTTCCATAATTCGTTTATTGGCAACGAATTACGTCGTTCGACACTGACTCGAATCCGTGCATTCCGCTACGCAACCGCCTACCGGTGCGGGCAATGCCCTGCAGCGGACGCGGTGCCTTGCCCGTCCGGCTGAGGCCAGTGGCGCCGGTCGTCGAGCCTACTGCATGGCCAGGGTGTTCTGCGCGTTGGAGAGCGCCCGACGGAGGGTGTTGGCCTGGCTCATGGCCTTGGCGAGGTTCCCTTCCGAGAAGTCCTTGGAGGCCTGCTCCCACATCGCTGGCCAGTTCGCCGCCTCGGTCCGGAGCGCCGCGAAGCTGGCGGCGTTGATGTTGGGCGGGAGCCGCCGCATGGCGGCCAGCTCATTGATCCGTGCCTGGACCCGCTCGAGCTGGGCCGGGATCTCGCCCGAAGCTCCTCGGAAGGCCGTCTCGAGCTGACTCTTGGTGGTCTCCAGCGTGGCGGCGAGGTCGCGGGCCTGGGTGGCGACCGACCGGGCGCTCATCACGGCGGTGCGGGTTTCTCCGGCCTCAATCCGCGCCTTGATCGCGTCGAGCGAATCGGTAAGGGCCTTGAGTCGGTCGGGAGCAATCTTCTCGGCTCGATCCTGAATCGCCTGGAGTTGACGCTCGGCGGCGCCGACTTCGCGGCGGGCGGAGCTCGCCGAACATCCCCACAGGGCGGCGGCCATCACAACGACGGTGGTCACCTGCGCGCGGTTCCTCATCAGTGTTCCCCCGGGGCAGTCGTGGATCGGTAACGAGACCCGTCCGGAACGAACGGTCCTCACAAGCTCGCTTCCGGAGGGGCGGGTGGCAATCCCCCGGGGCCAGCGGCCGCTGCCCCCGGGCGCCGATCAGGTCTATACTTGAGGCCGCTATCGGGGCGGTAGCTCAGCTGGGAGAGCACCTGCTTTGCAAGCAGGGGGTCGCCGGTTCGATCCCGGTCCGCTCCATCACTCCTCCCCGGGGCCGGTCACCGGCCCGGCGTGCGGACGCCTTGCCCCCGATGTCGCTCTGGAACCGGATCCGGTACTCGCTGTACGCCCCGTTCTACGACCTGGTGGTCACCCGGGCCGGCGTGCTCGAGCGGGGCCGGCGGCGATCACTGGAGCTGGCGGCGCTCGTCCCCGGGGAGGCCGTGTTGCTGGTGGCGGCGGGCACGGGCCTGGACCTGGAGCACCTGCCCGAGGGAGTCCGGCTCGCTGCCGTCGACGTCACCCCTGCCATGGTGCGGCGCCTCCGGCGGCGCGCCCGGGCTCTCGGGCGGGCGGTAGCCGCGCAGGTGGCCGACGCCGGCCGACTGCCTTTCGCCGACGGAGCGTTCGACTGCGTCGTGCTGCACCTGGCGCTGGCCGTGGTGCCCGATCCGGTGGCCGCGATCCGGGAGGCGGCCCGGGTGCTCGCCCCGGGCGGGCGAATCGCCATTTTCGACAAGTTCCTTGCCGACGGCGCAGCCCCCTCGGCCGCGAGGCGGGTGGCGTCCGCCATCGCCCGGGTCGTCGCCACGGACCTCAACCTCCGCCTCGGCCCGGTAGCGGAAGCGGCCGGCCTCGTCGTGACGCGGCGGGAGTCGGTCGGGCTCAACGGCCTCTTCGTCGTGGCTCGAGCCGAGCCGGGCAGGGATCCCAAGCGCCAGTCGGTTACCGGCCCCCGAGCTTCGTGACGCGCTCCTCGTCCCCCTCCAGCAGGGCCCGCACCTGCTCCACCAGCACGAACGGGGTGAAGGGCTTGCGGAGCAGGTGCTCGTTCGGCCCCAACTCGCGTCCTTCCTCGACGGTGCCGTAGCCCGAGACGTAGAGCACCTGGAGGTCCGGCTGCCGCTGGCGCAGCTGGGCCGCGAGGCGGGGTCCGCTCAGGCCGGGCATGACCACGTCGGTGAGCAGCAGGTCGATTGGCGAGCCATCCGCGGCTGCCAGCGCGCGGGCCTCGACCGCGTCGCCGGCCGCCAGCACCCGGTACCCCTCGCGGCTCAGGGCCCGTTCCGCCACGTCGCGGGCCCAGGGCTCGTCCTCCACCAGCAGGATCGTGGCGCCGGCAGCGCGGTGCGGTGGTCGCCCGGGATCAAGCGGGTGGAGGCCCTCACCCGACGACGCGGCCCGAGGCAGGTAGAGGGAGAAGGTAGTGCCGCGGCCAGGACTGCTCTGGAGCCGAAGCCCACCCTGGTTCTGCTTGACGATGCCGTAGACGCTGGCGAGTCCAAGCCCGGTGCCCCGGCCCGGGGGCTTGGTGGTGAAGAACGGCTCGAACACTCGGGCCTGGGTCGCCTGGTCCATGCCGATCCCGGTGTCGGACACCTCGATCACCACGTACTCACCCGGGGGAACGGCGATGACCGCGCTGGAGATCGGCGAGGGCACCCGTTCGCGCCGCGCCCGGACGGTCAGGGTCCCACCCTGGGGCATGGCATCGCGGGCGTTGATGGCCAGGTTGAGCACCACCTGTTCCAGCTGCGCGGGGTCCACCCGCACATGTCCAACCCCCGGCTCGACCTCCAGGACGGTCGCCACCCGCTCCTCGATCAGCCGCTTGAGCAGCCCGGTGACCTGCTGCAGCGACTCCTCCACGTCGATCACCCGGGCCTCGACCACCTGTTTCCGGCTGAAGGCGAGAAGCTGGTTGGTGAGAGCGGCCGCCAGCTCGGCGGCCCGCTTGATCTGCGCCAGGTCGGCCCGGACCGGGTGATTTTCCTCGAGGGAGTCCATCCCCAGCTCACTATGCCCCAGCACCGTGGTGAGGAGGTTGTTGAAGTCGTGGGCGATCCCGCCGGCCAGCTGGCCCACGGCCTCCATCTTCTGGGCCTGCTGAAGCTGCTCCTCCAGTTCGGCCCGCTCGGTCTGATCGCGCAGTGTTACCACGATCCCCCCGACCGAGGGCTCGTGGAGCAGACTGGTGATGACTGCATCGACCCGGCGGATGTCGCCCTCGGGCCCGGGCATCCGCCAGCGGGCGGTGCGGGTCTGCCCCGGCCGCTGGCGGGAGTCGATCAGCGACCGGACGGCCTCGTCGCGCTGGGTCGCCTCGACCAGTTCGCTGGCCGGCGTGCCGACCAGCTCGGCGGCCCGGCTCGCCCAGAGGCTCTCGGCCGACGGCGACGCGAACCGGATCCGGAACTCCTGGTCGAGAACCAGAATCACGTCGGAGGTGTGGCGGACCAGCGCGGCAATCCGGACGTCAGCCTGGTAGCGGGCCTGCTCGGCCATGAGGCGGGCGTTCTGGCGCATGGTGACCAGCTGGCGGCCCAGAATCAGGAGCGTGATCACCATTGCGGCGAGCAGCACCAGGCCGAGCTGATTGTTCCGGTTGGCAAGACCCAGTACCAGGACCAGCAGCCCCACGGCCACGACCGCAAGGAACGGCGCCGGGCTCGACGCGGCCGGCACCTCGGTCCGGCCGCGCCACCGCCACTGGCGGATCACGCCTTCGGCCGCAAAGACCCGAAGGGCGAAGGCCAGGGCACCGAGGCCTACGGTGAGCTGCATGGTGAGGAGCGGCTCCTTCTCGATCAGGAGCACGACGCCGAAGTTGGTGAAGAAGGTGACCGCGAGCGACAGCGCCGCCAGTCGGTAGGCGATCTCGAACTCCGGCGCCGAGCCCCGGAGGACGGCCGTGCTCATCCCGATCAGGATGGAGCCCCAGAGGAGCAACGGGCCGAAGACGCCGATGAAGGGGGCACCGGCCCCGGGCAGCACCGGACGGATCTGAAAGAACCAGAGCAGGACACCGAGCGCCACCGAGAGGATGGCGATGTCAAACGCCAGGTAGAGCCTGAGGTTGCCGGGACGGCGGGCGGGCGGCCAGGCCACCAGGGCGGCGACCCAGAGCGGGCCTTCCGCCAAGCTGAGGATCGACACCCAGAGGGGGAAGGTCACCCCCGGCGCAAGGCGCTGGAGCGTCAGAATGGCAACCAGACTGCTGGCGGCCACCAGGGCCGCGGCGACTCCGAACCAGGCGAACCAAGGGACCGAAGCATCGGCCCGTCGCGCCCAGGCCGCGCGGCCCCACATCAGGACCAAACCGATGTTGAAGACCGCCAGCATTGGGGCCAACAAGCCCCGGAGCTGAGCCTGTTGGGCGGGGGTCCCGAGGGAACCGAGGACAACCAACCACGCGGCGAACCCAATGGCCACCGCCGCCAACGCCGCTGCGCACCATCCTCCCGCGCGGAGCCACCCGGACAGGGTGCCCCGTCTCTGCCGAGTTATCTCCGAGATTCGCTCCTCGCCCTCCTCGAAGGGGACCGTCATGTCAGCCGTCCCAATTTAGGACACACGCCAGACGGAAGAAACCTCGGGCCCCATAGTCCAAAGCCAGCGGCGGCCACCCGGACTTCCGGACGGCCGCCGCTGGAAGACTCGTGCCGGAGGCCCCAAGGAGGGGCTCCGGCGACATGGTCACGGACGCAGACTCATCAACTCCGCCGTGGTCCCGAAGAAGAACCCCTGGGTCTTCTCCACCACCGGCCCGAGTCTCGTGACCGTCGGCTTAGCATACGGCTGCATGTGCACTCTCCTTGCGTGGGGTTGGAACCGGGCCGCTTCTCGGCCCGGCAGAAAGAGACGCGGAATGGCGCTGCCACCAGCCGGATCGGATGGCAAGCCAGGTTTCCAGGGACAGGGTGAAGAAGAGCCCGACCACGCCCGGCACCAGACCCTTCCGGGCCTGGTCGTAGGCGCTGGCCAGCGCCTCGCGATCGATGACTCCCAGCTCCGCCAGGTGCGAGTCCGCGATGAGACGGCGGAGGAGCCGGCCCTCCCGCTCCAGCGACCAGACGATCCGACTCCCGATTCCGCCCTTGCCGGTCCGTTCCCGGACTTCGGCGGGCAGCAGATCGCCCAGCGCCTGGCGCAGAATCCATTTCTGGCAGTGAGGGCGTACTCGAAGGCTTGCCGGCAAACGGAGCCCGAACTCCACGAGAGGCCGGTGGAGGAACGGGTAGCGGAGTTCCAGCCCCTCCTCGAACAGCCCCCGCTCCAGGAAGCCCTCGGCACTGGCCACTTCGCGGGCCACCTGCCGGGCGAAGGCCCCTGGCCCGCGAGGCGGAGGCGGAACGGATTCCGCTGTGCTCCCGGCCAGGTGAGGCCGTAGCCAGGGAGGGGCCCCTGCCGCCAGAGTCGGGGCAGGCGCCGGACGGAGCGGCATGATCCCGTGCTTCCAGGCCACGGCCCAGAACGACTGGCGGGTAGTGACGGCCAGGTCGAGCAGCGCCACTGCCGCCTCCTTGAGCCGCCGCGCGGCCACCAGGTCGGCCAGGAAGTCGAAGCTGCCGGACAGGTACTGGTCAGCCCCATAGCCCGAGAGGAGCACACTTCCCCCGCCCTCTCGGACCGCACGGCACATGGCCCGGTCCCGCGCGAAAAACGGCAGGAAATGCCGGGGCTCGGCAAGGGCCGGCGGGCCCTCCTCGTCCATCTCCCAGGCCCAGTAGTCCTCCAGCCGCTCGTTGCGGAGCCCCCAACGGCGTACCACCGCGTCCGAGAACCGGGTCTCGTTGCCATCGGCCAGCGAGTCGACGACCGAGACGGTGCCGCCCAGCGATGAGGGAACCTCGCCTTCCTGGGCCAGGCGGCTGGCCATCCCGACCACGGATGAGGAATCGAGTCCCCCCGACAGGTGGGACCACGGTGCCAGCTGTCCGTCGATCTCGGCCGAGACAGCGTGGCGGAACAGCCGCCTCAACTCCCTGGCCGCCTCCACCTCATCGGCAGGCCCGGCAGCAGGCTCGAAGGCGTCCGGGCTCCAGTAGCGCTCCACCTGGATCCGGCCGTGGGCAGCCGCGAGCCAGGATCCGGCCTCGAGGCGCTGAACGTTCCGGTAGGCCGTCCGCGGCCCGATCGGCGGAGCGCCGGCAACGAACCCGGCGAGGAACTCGAGGTCCAGGTCCCCCTGCTCCAGGCAGTCGGCGTGCGAGGCGAGCACCAGCAACCGCCCCCTTCGCTGGAAGAGAAGCGGCTGTCGGCCCAGGGCGTCGCGCGCGGCGAACAGGGCGTGCTGGCGTCGATCCCAGATCACGAGCGAGAAGCTGCCGCTCAGCTCGGCGATCCCCCGGGCCCCTCGGCGAGCGAAGACCATGAGAGCCAGCTCGAGGTCGCTGCCTGGGGCGTCCAGCCCGAGAGAACGGGCCACGTCGCCCCGGTCGGTCAAGCGAACGTTGCCGAGCCCAAGGAGGCCGGCGTGGTGCGCCAGCGCCGGCCGGTTGAACCCGGCAGCGGGAACCCAGGCCCCCGCCCAGGGCCCCTCCAGGAGGTACTCCAGTCGTCCGTCCGCGCGGCAGAGACCGGGCAGGGCGAACCCGAGGGCCTCGCTGCCGACCGTCCGGGCCTCCAGGTCCACGGCGCATACGAACGGGTTCACGCCAGAGCCTCGGGGAACGGGACGAACTGCTGGGTGGTCGCCTCGGCCTCGAAGAGCGGGCGCCCGTCGATCTCGATCCACGCATGGGCCAGAAACGGCAGCGGCTGGACCCCGATGCGGAGCGCGGCCGGGTACCCGAGCCGACGCAGCACCACGAAGAGGGCTATGGACTGCTCCAGGCAGACGGCGCGGCCGGGAAAGAAGGCCGCCGCCGTGGCGACCGATCGAGCGCAGTCAATCGGCGTCGGAGGGTTGGCACGAGGCGGGCGGCCGCCTGCCAGCCGCCGCGCCAGAGCCACGGTTCGACGCAACCCGAGGAGCTTGAGTGAAACCCGGGTGGCGGCCACCGCCGCCAGACACCTGACCACTCCGGGCCGCCGGGGGCCGCGCGTCATGGGCATTCCTCCGCCAGACCGTCCCGCTCCAGCGTGGCCACGAACTCGAGCACGTCTCGGCGGACGTCGTCCACCGGGGCCTGATACAGCTCCGCCACGCCAGCGGCGATTTCATCCACGGTGCGGCTGGCATCGAGCCGGTTCCACACGGCAGTGCCGACCGCGTCGAGAGCGAAGTACTGTTCCGATCGGAGATCCAGCAGCACTGTCCGCTCACCCTGCTCGGCCGCTGCCACGTCGGGCGACCTCCGGAGCCGGCGGCTGCCCGTTCGCGGCGGGGCGGGCGATGACCGGAACCGACTCCAGAGATTCATGGCGCGCGACAGTCTGCCGGGCAGAGGCTGACAGAAACAGGCTGGCACGAATGTTCCGTTGTAACTGCGCGGTCGGCAATACAGAAAGAGGCAGGTTTTCGCCCTTCTTCGCCTCGAACACGGTCACGCCGTCGTTCCATTCCCCGTTGTCAAATTTTCACTAGGGCCAAATGGCCCTAGTGACGCACGCTGTTCGCATTCGACGCTTGACCGGGTCGATGTCGTGCCGTAGCGTGGAGCCGCGCGCGCGACGAATTGCGCGGGTCATTCGCCGAGGTTCGGGCGATTCCCTGCTCCCCTGGTGGCATGTTCGATCTCCGGCTGCTCGCTCCGCCGTATCGTCGTATCACGTGGGGAAGCGGCGATGCGCCGCCGCTCGGCGCCATCGCAATCGCCGAGGCCGCCTCGGTGCGACAGGTCACCTACGAGCTGATCCCGCTGGTGGGCCGGGCGCCGTGGTGCATCCCGTGTCTGATCGTGACGGCGGCGACCGCCGAACCCGCCGTGCTGTCGGCCCTGCACGACGTGCCCGGGCGGCCGGCGTTCGTGAGCGGGCCAGCGGCCGACGACCTGTTACCGGCGCTGGTGCTCGCCGCGGTGCGCGATCGGCCGGCGCCCAGCGGCCTGCATCTGGCCGAGTACGTGGTCCGGCGAACCGCCCGGGTCGAGCTCCGACCTCTCCTCGCAGGCCTGCTCGCGGCGGCGGCCGAGGACACCCGCCGCCCGATCCCGGTCCGCACGCTGAGGGACCGGCTCCGGCGATTTGGCCCCCTGGGGCCGCGGTGCTGGCGGACCCTGGGCACGCTCTGCCGGGTGGCCGCGACCATGGGGGGCAGTGGGGTGGACGTGCTGGGAAAGAGTGTA
>CAZFSA010000049.1:0-1753 GCA_964521535.1 uncultured Gemmatimonas sp. | reverse complement strand
GTGCTGGCGTGGCGGGCCGGCGTGAGCCCCCGGAGCCTGCGGAGCTGGATCCGCCGCTACCTCGGCGCCTCGCTGCAGGACTTCCGGATCAACGCAGGCTGGGAGTGGGTGCTCGAGGCTGCGCTGCGCCGGGCCGGGTACGTCGATGGCATCCCGGGACTCGGTTCCCGGGTGGCCGCTTCGGGGCGGCCCCGGAGCGTGTGGTCCGCGCCGGCACGCGCCACCCCGAGACGACCGGCGTCCGGGCCGGCCGGACCGTTGCCAGGCCGGGTCAGCGCGCCGTAGCCCGGCGCAACGCCCGGCCGGCGCGCAATCCCGTCGGCCGACCGGCTTCCACGGCGAGAGCGCCGTTGACGAAGACGAACCGCATTCCCACCGCCAGCTCGGTCGGCGATTCGTAGGTCGCCTGGTCGGCCACGCGGGTCGAGTCGAACACGATCACGTCCGCGGCCCATCCCTCACGCAGCAGTCCCCGATTGCCGAGGCCGATCAGGGCGGCCGTCTGGCCGGTCCCCGCCTCGATGGCGCGGGCAAACGGGATGATGGGACGGTCGAGCGCGTAGCGCCGGAGCTTTCGCGGGAAGGCTCCGTACCGGCGGGGATGGCCGGTCGAGCCGTCGGACCCGGTGACGACAAAGTCGGCACGCATCAGCCGCTCGACGTCGCCGTCGTCCATGTTGAACGAGGCCACGGCCGCGGAACCCTCCCGGAGAAGAGCGAAGGCCGCGCTCACCGAGTCGAGACCCAGCTCCCGGGCGATGCCGTCGAGCCGCTTCCCGGCCCACCGCCCGCTGGTGAGCAGGAACGACCCCGCCCCACCGCGGCGGCGCATGTTGTCCGCGACCTCCGCCCGAAGGCGACCCTGGAGGGCCGGATTGTCCAGCCGCTCAAGCATCGCCTGCCAGCCGCCGACCTCGGCCCAGCGAGGCAGGAGGGAGGCGCTCAGCGCTGTCCCGGACGCGGTATAGGGATACTGGTCGGCGGTCACCCGCTGCCCCGCCCGCCGCGCGGCCCCGACGATCGCGATCAGCGAATCGCTCCGGCCCCAGACGTCTACCCCTAAAGCCTTTAGGTGAGCAAGATGGACCGGGATGCCGGCCCGGCGGCCGATCTCGAGCGCTTCGCGCACGGCGGCCAGGAGCCCGATACTGTAGCTGCTCTCGTCCCGGATGTGCGAGTCGTAATAGCCGCCGAGTGCGCCGGCGGCCGCCGCCACGGCGGCGACCTCGTCCGTGGTGGCGTAGCTCTGGGGAGCGTAATAGAGCCCGGTCGAAAACCCGAAGGCCCCCTCCACCATCGCCTGACGGGCAAGGGCTTTCATCCGCTCGAGTTCCGCCGGCCCGGGGGCCCGATCGGACATCCCGAGCACCTCGGATCGAATGGTGCCGAAGCCAACCAGCAGCAGCCCGTTGGTCCCGATCCCCGTCCGGTCCCACCCGTCGAGCACCCGGGCGACCGCGAACGGCCCGCCGCCGTCGTTGCCCACCACCACGGTGGTGACCCCCTGAAGCAGGAGGTGGGGCACCCCGGCGTCGCTGGCGTGCGAGAGATCCTCGCCGGCGTGGGTGTGCGGATCGATGAACCCGGGCGCGACGACCAGCCCGGTGGCATCGATGGTGCGGGCGGCCCTGACCCCGGCCCCGTCGCCCACCAGCACGATCCGGTCGCCGCGAAGGCCGACATCGGCGCGGCGCGGCGGCCCCCCGGCCCCGTCGTAGACGCTCCCGCCCCGGATCAGCACGTCGACGCCCTG
>CAZFSA010000048.1:0-29933 GCA_964521535.1 uncultured Gemmatimonas sp. | reverse complement strand
CTGGCTGCCATGGCCCAGCAGGACGAGCAGGACCACGTCGTCTGCGCCGGTCCGACCGGCGATCCGCGCCAGGGCCTCCAGCACGGCGTCGCGAGTGGCCCGCCCGCTGATCCGCCCGGGCGCGGCGGCGGGGTCCTCCGCCAGCCAGGTCACCGCCGGTTGCGGAAGACCCCAACGGGTGACCGCGGCCTCCACCAACTGACCGGCGCTTTCGTTGAATCGTTTCGCGAAGGGGGCTTCTCCGCTCAGCCCGGTCACCAGCAGCAGCTCCAGACCCTGTCCGGCCGCGGGGCTCGCGGCCGCCAGCGCGCCGATCAGGATCAGGGCCCCGATCCGGGCCGCCGTCCCCGGACGGGTCCTCATGCGAGCCCCTGGCGCCGGCGAAGCGCCCATTCCATCCCGAGGAGCGCCACCAGCGCGAAGAACACCACCGGCATGTCCCAGAGGTCCTTCACTTCGGTGACGGTGGCGCCACTCTCGGTGTAGCGGGCATCGTCGGGCAGGCGGTCGACGGTTTCGGGGGTATGGAATCGGCCGCCGGTTTCGGCCGCGATTCTCCGGAGCAACGGGGCCCGCATCTCGGCGTTGACGAAATCGAGGCCGCGGTCGGCCGCGGTGACGAAGTACGGCTCCGCCCGGAGGGTATCCCGCCCCGCCACCGCCTCGACCTCCACCCGGTAGGCTCCCTCGTCGCGAGGAACGAAGCCACCCTGGTAGGTCCCGTCACGACCCAGCGCCCAGTCGAGCGGAATGGTGTCGACGGTCCCGAGCGGGCTGGCGATCCGGGCCACCGCCTGGCCGTCGTTGACCCGCAGGAAGGTCGAGTCAACCAGCTCGGCCCGGATCGTGACCCGCTGGCCGGGGCCGGGATGATCTGGCGTCACCGCGACCTCCAGCCGGTCCGGCACGTCCTCCAGGAGCCAGCGGAGCATCTGCCGCCAGAACCGCTGATGGGTCTGATCGTCGACCGGGATCGCGGCGTGCATCCGCCAGAGCCAGGCGTCCTGCGGCTGGAACGCGATGGCCTTCCCGCGGCCGTACCGGTGATACGCCAGCGCCGGTCCGGGGGCGCCGCCCCCGACCGGGGCGCCGTTCGCCAGGGCGACGGCCCCGGCCTTGAGCCCCAGCCACCGATTGACCGAGGTGAGCGGAGGCAGCGAGTCCCAGCGGGCCGCATTGTCCCGCCCCTCGGGCGCCAGCAGCAGCGCCGCGCTGCTCAACCCCGCCGGGGTGAGCGACAGCTTGAGTTCCGCGGCGGGCTCGGCGGAATCGGCCCGGCGATTGACGAACGCCACCGGCAGGACCTCCGCCACCGGCGTGCCCTCGAACTGGCCCTCGCCGAACGCCGCGCGGCCGCCCAGCGCCAGAAGGCCGCCGCCCCGCTCGCCCACGAACTCGGCGATCATCCGGAGCTGGTCGGCGGTGAAGAACGAGGCCTCGATGCTGCCCAGCACCAGGCCCCGGTAACGGAACAGCTCGGCCCGCGTGGTGGGAAAGCCGCCCAGCAGCTCCAGGCTGTCGTCCACTCCCAGGCGGAGGAATTTCCCCTCCGCGCTCCGCATCAGCCCTACCAGCTGGAGATTGCTGTCGGCGGTGGCGGCCCGGCGGAGAAACGCGAACTCGGGACGGAGGTGGCCCTCCAGGTAGAGGATCTTCTCCCGCCGGTCGCGCACCCGCACCGCCGCCTGACTCAGGTTGTCCTGGGTCACCAGCTCGCCCGCAACCGGCTTCACGCTCACCGTCACCTCACGTGGTCCGGGCTCCAGGGGCGGAACCCGAACCGGCACGCTCACGATCTCGCTGCCCCGGGGAATCGCCACCTGCTCCTGCGCCACGATCCGGCCGCCGTCCTCGACCGTGAGCGTCACGGTCTCGCCTCCGAGCCCGCGGGCGCGGAGCGTCACCGACCCCAGGAGGGCTGCGCCCCGCAGGGTGGATCGGGGCAGGTCCACCCGCTCCACCGCGACGTCCCGTTCGAAGCGCTCGCGGCCCATTCCGACCGGGTAGACCGGGATCCGCGCCGCCTGGAGCGCCAGGAGCGCCTCGGCGAGCGGAGTGTCGCCGTTGTCGGCGCCGTCGGTGATCAGCACGATACCGGCGAGCGGCGCCCCGCTGGCGTCGCGGCGCGCCTCGTCCAGCGCCAGCGCCAGGTCGGTCCGCCCGCCCTGACCGGCAAGCCGGACCGAGCGGCCCAGACGCTCGACCCGCTCGGCGAAGCGGTAGGTCCGAACCAGGAATCGCTCCGACAGGGCCCGGACCAGCGTTCCGGCCGAGTCGCCGGCCAGCGCCCGGGCCGCATCGAGCCGGGTTCCGCCGCCAACGTCGGCGATCTGCATGCTGCGGGAATCGTCCACCAGAATCGCGATCGCGTTCTGGCGCGGCACCGAGGTCGAGATCAGGAGACCGGGACGGAGCAGGCAGGCCCCCAGCAGCGCCAGGACAGCGACCCGCAGCGCCGCCAGGCCGAGCCGGGCCCGGGTACCGGCCCGCCCGGCGCGGCGATAGCTCAGGATCGCGACCCCGGTCGCCACCGCCAGGCCCAGCGCCACCAGCGGGACCGATCCCTGCCACACCAGCTCGCCCCGCTCGAAGACCCGGGGCGAATACTTGAACAGGAACTCGAAGAGGCGATCCAGTAGCGTCACGACGGGCCCTCGCGCACTTCACTTGATCGAGCCCGAGGGTGGGCGCCACGAGGCGCCCGGGGGGACGGGGGAACGGGCCGGCTACCTATCTATACCGACGCCCCGGTCCGGAGTAAAGTTTCCCCGCCGGCCCCGGGTTCACGCCCGGGCCCGGCGGTCGAACCCCCGCAGCCCGAGCCAGAGGAAGAACCCGGTCAGTGCCACCAGCGCCCCCACCACCAGGCCGAGCGGCATGTGGGGCAGGGTCGGGGTCAGCGCTCCCCGAAGACCTTCGGACACGTACACCAGCGGGTTGACCAGCACTGCGTACTGGAGGGCCGGGACCGTCGACAGGCCGGCCCAGGGATAGTAGGCGCAGCCGAAGAAGATCATCGGCGCCACGATGAAGCCGAACATCAGCCCGACCTGCTGCGGGTTGATCAGTGTCCCGAGCACCAGGCCGAAGGCGGAGAAGGCCCCCGCGCCGAGCAGGGTCACGCCCACAATCGTCGCGGCGTGCCCCGGATCGAGTGCCGGAATCGGTCCCATGATGAGCCGCGCGATCGGCAGCACGAAGAGGGCCGCGATCACGCCCTGCACCTGCCCCGACACGATCTTGGCCAGCGCCACGAGCCGGATCGGGACCGGCGCCAGCAGCCGGTCCTCGATCTCGAAGGTCCAGCCGAAATCGGACACCATCGGCAGGGCGACCGCCTGGACGCTGGAGAAGGCCAGGCTTACCGCGAGGATGCCCGGCAGGAGCGCCGCTCCGTAGGCCCGATCCACGAAGCCCATCCGCGGCAGCAGGTACCCGAACACCACCACGAACATCAGCGGCTGGAGCGTGGTCCGGGCCAGGAAGTAGGGCAGCTCCCGGATCGCGACGTGCGCGTCCCGTCGGAGGAGGGCGCGGAATACTGTCCCTGTCGGGACCGGCTTCATTCCAGGCTCCGTCCGGTGAGGGAGACGAACAGCGACTCCAGGCTGGGCGGCGTGAGGTGGATCTCGCGCACGGCGCGCCCCGCCTGTTCCGCGGCCCGGAGCAGCCCGGGAACCGCCTCGCCGGCTCGCTCCGCCCAGACGTGGAGCTCGCCGCCCCGGGCCTCGACCCTGGCGACCGAGGCCACTCCGCGGGCTGAGGCCAGCACCGGCTGGGCCGCGGCATCCAGCGAGAGCACGATCAGGGTACCTCCGGGCGCCCGGGCCTTGAGCGCCGCCGGGGTGTCGCAGGCCAGCAGGCGGCCGCGGTCCACGATCGCCACCCGCTCACAGAGGCGATCGGCCTCCTCCATGTAGTGGGTGGTGAGCACGATGGTGCGGCCTTCGCGGTGCAGCGACCGCAGGATGTCCCAGAGCGCGAGCCGGGCCTGGGGATCCAGCCCCACCGTGGGCTCGTCGAGGAAGAGCACCTCGGGCTCGTGCATCAGGGCCCGCACGATCATCAACCGCTGCTGCTGGCCGCCGGAGAGTTGATCGACCCGGCTCTGGCCCCGGTCACCGATGCCGAAGGTCTCCAGCAACCGGTCCGCGCGGCGGGTCGACTCGGCCCTCGGAATCCCGAAGTAGTCGGCGTGGAAGAGAAGATTCTCGCGAACGGTGAGGCTTCGGTCCGGATTGGGGCGCTGGGGAACCACGCCGATCCGCCGCTTCACCGCCACCGGATCCCGCACCACGTCGATGCCGCGCACCATCGCCGCGCCCCCGCTCGGGAGGATTCGGGTAGTGAGCACGCCGATGGTGGTGGTCTTGCCCGCGCCGTTGGGGCCCAGCAGGCCGAAGAATTCGCCAGCTCCTACGGTCAGGTCGAGCCGGTCGAGGGCCACGATCTCCCGCGCGCCCGCGGGCGACCCGGCCCCGGGCGGGGTCTGCTCCCCGAACGGCGTGGGGGCGGCCAGCGGCGGTCCCGACCGGCGGGACCGGGGCGCTGGATAGACCTTGCGGAGGGCCTCAGTGACGATCGCGTCGGGCATGGAGGGGCCCCGAACCGGCCCCGCGAGGCTATTTCCTCACCAGAAGGTTGTTCCCGTACCCCGCGTCGACCCGCACTCGCGCGCGGCCGCCGGACTCGCCGAAGATGAAGCGGGTCTCGTCCCGGCGGAAGGTGTTGTTGCCGATGTATTTCAGCGCCCGGGCGGTGTCACCGATGAAGCTGCCCTTGACGGTCAGCACGTTGTCGGCCGCCTCGAACGTGAGCTCGGTGGGCCTCCCCCGCCCCTTGCCGGCATACACCCCGGCCAGCCGGGCGAGGTCGCCCTCGAACGGCCTGGCGTCGTCCTTCGGTTCGCCCAGGACTGCCTTCGCGATCGCCATCGCCGCCGCGTCCGGGCCCACGGGACCGGCGGTGTTGAACAGCACCACCACGCTCAGCGAATCGTCGGGGAAGTAGAGGTTCTCGGAGAGGAAGCCGTTGATCCCGCCCCCGTGGTGCAGGGCGCGCCGGCCCAGCCGGTCGTAGACCGCGATCCCCATTCCGTATCCGAGCGTCGTCCCGTCGTTGAGCTTGCCGGGCCGGATGAACTCGGCGTAGGCCGCCGGCCCGAGAATCCTTCCGTCCCGATGGAGCGCCGCGTTCCAGGCCACCAGGTCGGAGACGGTGGAGCAGAGCGACCCCGCGGCGTAGGGCCAGGCATGCGAGATCGGGGCCCGGAGGATCGGCCCCGCCGAGTCGCTGTCGTAACCCTTCACCTTGCCGGGCTGGATCGCCCGCTCGCTGCAGTAGTGCGAGTTCTTCATCCCGGCACGATCGAACAGGTTCTCCTGGACGTACTGCTCGTAGGTCTTGCCGCTCACCTTCTCGATAATGAGCCCGGCCAGGAAGAAGGCCGAGTTGTTGTAGATCTGCTCCTCGCCCGGCTCGAAGTCCCAGGGCTCCGCCATGAACATGGCCACGATCGAATCCTTGGGAACGGCCCGATGAAAGAGCGGCCGGGCCTTGGGCATCTCGGTGTACCCCTTGATCCCCGACGTGTGGTCGAGCAGCTGCCGGACCGTCACCTTCCGGCCCTTGGTGGGCAGGTCGGGCAGGTAGGTCCGGACATCCGCGTTGAGATCCACCTTGCCCTGCTCCACCAGCTGCATGATGGCGGCGCCGGTGAACTGCTTGGTCACCGAGCCGATTTCGTAGACGGCGCGAAGCGGGGTGGGAGTCTCCAGCTCGGCGTCGGCGTAGCCGTACTGCTTTCGCACCAGGGTGTCGGACCCGCGCACCACGGCCACCGAGCCGCCGATCAGCTTGCCCTCCCGGATCGGCGTCTCGATGATCGAATCGACCGTCGCCAGGAGCTCGGGCGACGCGCTGCCCCCGCTCGCCTTGCTGCCGCCCCCGGTGCCGGCGGGAGCCGGAGCGCAGGCAACCACAATCAGCATGGCAGGGACGAAGCGAACCGGACGCATGGGCAACCTCGGACGGGTGGGTGTGGCGGGCAACGGGCGCTAGGGCTCGACCCGATAGGACATCGCGGGCAGGCCCAGATACTTCCGGAGGTAGGCCATCTGCCCGATGTGGTAGGACTCGTGCTGCATCAGGAACGACAAGCCCCCGTGCACCGTGGGCGGCACCCCGGGGAACCTGGCAGACGAGGGCGCGGAAAGCTGCTCCTCGCCCAGCCAGACCAGCCGCCGCTCCAGCCGTTCGCTCAGGCCCTCCCAGACCTCCAGGATCTCGGCCAGCGACGGCAGCACCGGCAGGTCGTCGAGGCTCTTGCGGTACTCCATCAGGCCCCCGAACGGCTTCGGCTCCTCCAGGCCCACGTACTTGGCGAGCCAGGCGCGGCTGTCCACCAGGTGGGCGGCGATGAAGGCCAGGCTGTTGGTGCGCTCGTTGGGACGCGCGGTGGCGGCCACCTCGTCGACTCCCTCAAGACAATTCTCGAAGAGCTGGGTGTTGAGGGCGAACACCACGGCGAGCGGCGCGACGGTGGGGTGCATGATTTGTGTCCAAGAATGTATGCGAAATCCGGGGCGGGGGAAGGCGCCTCGGGTTCCGGGCCCATGGCGGCGGGACCGCCAGCCGGTTGGTCGACGCAGTGGCGCCAGGGAGCATGCCGATGCACCTTAGCGGCAGGGGCCGCCCTGGGCTACCCGCGGCCCCGACCGATCACGTTCCGACGCCGGAGCCTTCCCGATGTCCGACGCTTTCTCCCGCCGCGAGTTCGTCGCGGCCGGCCTGGCGCTGCCGTTCGTCTCCCTCCGTGCGAAGTCACCGCCCGGCCGGCCGCGTCCCGATGCCTGGCCCGGCTACGACCGGGCCATTGTCATCGACTGCCTGGCGAGTCCCGGGCCGTTCAACACCCCGGCCCGCACTGGCGCGCCGCTCACCGACGAGATGGTGGCCAATGCCAGGGCCTCGGGGATCACCGCCGTCAACGTCACGGTGAGCGGCGGCGGTGCCGGCCACGCCAGCTTCGACTCCACCGTGGGACAGATCGCCTACTGGGAGCGGGAGCTGGTGGCCCATCCCGACGCGTTCCTCAAGGTCCGCACCGTGGCCGATCTGGCGTTGGCCAAGCAGACCCGGCGCCTGGGCCTGATCTACGGCTTCCAGGACGCCGCGATGCTGGAGGGCGACCCCGGGCGGCTGGAACTCTTCCATCGCCTCGGCGTCAAGATCGTCCAGCTCACCTACAACACCCGGAACCTCCTGGGCGACGGCTGCCTCGAACCGGACGACGCCGGCCTGAGCCGCCATGGGCGCGACGTGGTGGCGCGGATGAACGAACTCGGGATGGTGGTGGATCTGAGTCACTGCGGCACCCGGACCACCGATACCGCCATCGAGGCCTCGGCGCGCCCGGTGGCGATCACTCACAGCGGGTGCAAGGCCGTGTTCGACCACCCGCGCAGCAAGGCCGACGCGACCCTGCGGCGAATGGCCGACAAGGGCGGGGTGATCGGGATCTACATGATGCCGTTCATCAACGCCACCGGACAACCGACCGCGGCCGATCTGATCCGCCAGATCGAGCACGCGGTGCAGGTCTGTGGCGAGGACCACGTCGGGATCGGGAGCGACCTTTCCATCACCCCGCACGTGGTGACGCCCGAGTACCTGGAAACCCATCGCCGGTTCGCCGAGGAGCGCCGCCGGCAGGGCATCGGCGCGCCCCGGGAGGAGGAACTGCTCTTCATCGCCGAGCTCAACACGCCCCGGCGGCTGGAGCAGATCGCAGACCGGCTGGCCGCGCGGGGCCATTCCGCCGGCCGGATCGAGAAGATCATCGGCGGCAACTTCCACCGGCTCTTTCGCGAGGTCTGGCAGAGCGGGCCGCCGAGCTGATCCCTCCAGAGGTGCGGTTCGACCGCGCTGACCTGCCCGAGGACCAACCCTGCACGTCAGGGCCGGACCGGCTCCATCTTCCAGAACGCGATCCCCCCCGCCTGCTGGCCCACGTCCGCGGTGCCCACCTTCGCCAGCGCCCTGAGGTCGTAGACGTCGACCTTGCCGGGCTCGGCGCCCACGCCCTCGCTGCTCACGAAGGCGTAGCGGGAGTCGGGGCTCACCGCCACGCCGTGGGTGACGGTGGTGGAGCTCTTGAAGGTGGCCAGGCTCTTGCCGGTGGCGGCCTCGAACACCTGGAACCCGCCGCCCTGCTTGAGGGTCACCAGCACCAGGCGGCCGTCGGGCGTCACCCCGATGTTGTAGGGGCCCCGGCCGGTGGGGAACCGGCGGGCGATGGTCCAGGACGCCCGATCCACCTCGATCAGCTCATCGGCCTTGTTGCAGGTGACGTACACGCTCCGCCCGTCGGCGGACGGCTGGGCCCAGGTGGGCGAGCAGGTGCTGGGCGCCATCTTGTGGCGCTCGCCGCCATAGCCGACGTCGGCCGGGTCGACTTCGGGTCGCGCCGGCGCGTTCGCCCCGTGCCCCGCGTGAGCGGCCAGGTGACCCATGGCGCCCCGGTCGTCGGGGTCGAGCGGTCCTTCCTTGCCCTTCGCCAGCGAGAAGCGGCGCGAAACCTTGAAGGATCGGGTGTCGATCTCCACCAGCTGGTCGTCCATCATGCATCCGGAGTAGTGGAACCGGCCGCTGGGGTCGATCCGGCTGCCGTGCGGCATGGTGCAGGTGACGATCCGGGCCACCTCGGTATGGGTGGGCGTGTAGATGACCGACTGGGACGACGGCACCATGTCGCCGTGGAGGTTGAAGTTGGCGGCGATGGCGTAGAGCCCGTCGGGCGAGACGTCGATCGAGGCCGGGAAGTTGCCGAGCAGGGTCCCGCGACCCATCAGGGTGTCGGGACCGAGGTGGTAGCGCCAGTACTTGCCGTCGGGGAACCCGTGCCCGGTGGTCATGTGGAGGTACTTGCCGTCCCGCGAGATGGCGAGCCCGTGGGGCCCCTCCATCTCGGCGGCCAGCTCGCCCACCGGGATGGTGCGCTCCACCACGGCGCCTTCAGGTCCGAACCGGATCCGGTGGATCAGGTCGGCCGATTCGGCCCCGACGTAGACCCAGTACCGGTGATCCGGCGCTGGAACCTGGCCCTGCGCGCTCGCCGGGCCGGCCGTTCCCGCACCGAGAACGGTCGCGAGCCAGAGGGTCGCCATCGTCTTGCGCCGCACGCCCGCCGTCCGCATCATTGGCAGCCGCCTCACAGCTGGAGAATCGTCATGAAGCTAATTCCCCGTTCCCCGGGCGCCACGCTGGGCGCCCTGCTCCTCTTCGCCACCGGGCCGCTCGCGGCCCAGGACCGCCCGGTGGCCCGCCTGGCCGCCGAGCCGGCGACGGTCGAGCTCCGGGCCGGAGAGACCAGGCCCCTTCGGGTCCGGGCCTTCGACGCCCAGGGCCGGGAGATCGCCGACGCCGAGGTCCGGGTCTTCGGGGCCCGGCGGGCGGTGACCTGGAGCGACGGCGCCGTCCGCGCCTTCCAGGCCGGGCGCCACACCCTGACCGCCTTCGCGATGGGAGCGAACGGCCAGCCGGTGACGCTGGAGATCCCGGTGGTGGTGGCCTGGCCGCCCCTGGCGCGGATCGCGGTGAAGGCCGACGAGGGACGGCTCTACACCGGCGTGACGCTCCGGCACACGGCCCGGGGCACCCACGCCGACGGGAGCGAGCGTACCGGGCTGGTGGCCGAGTGGCGGAGTTCGAACCCGGCGGTGGCCACGGTGGACCGGTTCGGCAACGTCCGGGGGATCGCGCCCGGCGCCGTCACCATCACCGCCACGGCGGACGGCATCTCGGCGTCGACCACCCACACGGTGGTCGCCAATCCGGTCACCTCGCTCACCCTCGGGATCCGCGACACCACCATCCGGACCGGCGACGTGCTGCGCCTCCAGGCCACCGCCCGGCGGGCCAACGGCTCGGTGGTGAGCGACGTGCCGATCACCTGGAGCTACACCTACGCCCCGCACGACACCCTGATCTCGGCCGGCCTGCCGGGCGGCGCGGGCATCGTGCAGTACGGGCTCTTCACCGGCAACTATCCGGGTCGGTACACCCTGATGGCCCGGGCCGGGAACACCTTCGCCGAGACCACGCTGGAGGTCGTGGGCCGGGACGTGAAGCGGCGGATCAGCGTCACCGGACGGGGCTCGATCAACCACGTCCACACCTCGGACCTCTGGCCCTGGACCGGCAAGGACGGCCGGGACTACGCCCTCGTCGGCACCTGGGGCGGCGACGGCTACGCCTACGTCTTCGACATCACCGACCTCAACCGCATCGTCAAGACCGACTCGATCAAGGTCGACGCCCGGACCATCAACGACGTGACGGTCTCGCCCGACGGGCGGTACGGCGCGCTTTCCCGGGAAGGGGCGTCGAACCGGGTGAACGGCGTGGTGATCCTCGACCTCGCCAACCCGGCGCACCCCAAGATCGCCTCGACGTTCGACGAGGAGCTGACCGGCGGCGTCCACAACATGTTCGCCACCAACGACCATCTCTTCGCGGTGTCGGGCGGGGCGAAGTACGTGATCATCGACGTCAAGAACATCTACCAGCCCCGGTACGTGAGCGAGTACCGCCATCCCAACGCCCGGCTCCATGATCTCTGGGTGCGCGACGGGATCGCCTACTCCGCCCAGGGCGGCGCCGGAACGGTGGTGGTGGACGTGGGCAACGGGAAGTGGGGCGGCTCCATCGAAAACCCCAAGCTGATCACCGTCTACGAGGTGAACAGCGGACACGAGATCTTCCCGTACTACCAGGAGGCGACCGGGAAGACTTACCTCTTCATCGGCGACGAGGAAATGAACCGGGCCGGCCGGGTCTGGGAAGGCACCAACTACCGGAACGAGATGATGACGCCCGGGGGAGTGCCGCAGACCTCGGGCGGGTACGTGCACATCGTGGACTTCACCGACCCGATGAACCCCAAGGGCGTGGGCCGCTATCATCTGGAGGATTTCGGCGCCCACGACATCATCGTCGAGAACGACGTCCTCTACCACGCCTACTACGAGGGCGGCGTCCGGCTGGTGGACGTCTCGGGCGAGCTGCTCGGCAACCTGGCGGATCAGGGACGGGAGATCGCGGTCTTCAAGCCCTACGACCCCAAGGGATACACGCCCAACGCCGCCTTCGTGATGAACGCGATGCCCTGGAAGGGCCACGTGCTCTTCACCGACTTCAACAGCGGGCTCTGGGCGGCCAAGCTGGAGCCGAAGGCCACGCTGACTCCCTGAGAGGAGTCCTTCCGCGCGGGCCTAACGGGCCCGGTTGGGCACCACCGGCAGCACCAGCGCCGACGCCCGGCCGGGCCCGAAGTACACCGTGTTGCGCGCCGGGACCAGCTCGGTCTCGTCGAAGAGATTGCCGCCGGTGTTGGTGTTCCGCTCGTACTGGGGGAAGTTGCTGCCGGCGACGTGGAGCCGGATCCGGTGCCCGGCCGCGAACCGGTGGGCCACCGACTTGAGGTTGACCTCCAGCCGATAGACGGCGCCCGGCTCCATCAGGGCCGGGGCCGCGATCCCGTTGCGGTACCGGGCCCGCGCGATCCCGTCCACCACGTTCCAGCTCCGGCCCTCCGGGTCGACATCGATCAGCTTGGCCGCGAAGTCGGTGTCCCTCGCGTCGGAGGAGACGTGCAGCACCAGCCGCACCGGTCCCGCGATGGTCACCGGTTCGGCGAGCGGCGGCGTGCTGTACACCAGGAGATCCGGGCGGCCCTCCAGCTCCGACTGATCGAAGATTCCCGGCTGATCGGCGGGATTGCCGGTGCAGCAGATGGTGCCGCCGCGCGAAGGAACCGGATTCCCGGGATCGGCGGTGAGGGTGTCGCGGCCCGGCCGGGTGGGCGGTGTGGTGCCGAGCCGCCCGTCGCCCGCGGCGGTGTTGGCGCCCCGGGTGCTGCTCAGGTAGTACGACACCGGCCGCATCTCCGGCGCCGGCCAGGCCCGGGCCGAGCGCCAGCCCTCGCCCATGACGTAGTACTGGACCCGGGGTCGCTCGGTGACGCGGTTCGGGACGTCGCGAAGCCAGTGATCGAACCAGTCGAGGTAGATGGTCCAGTAGCCGAGCCGGGCGTCGCCCACGTCACGCTCGCCCACCACCGTCCGCTCGGTGGCGCGCTCCGAGGCGCAATGGGTGGTGGGCGAGATGATCGCGAACTGGTTCTCCCGGGCCCGCGGGCTCACCGCGTTCTGCCGGAAGAGGTTGAAGAGGACCAGCGTCTGCTCGGCGCCGTAGTCCAGCCAGGAATTCACGTGCAGGGCGGGCACGTCGAACCGGGTGGTGTCGGTGGCGTAGCCCTGGGTGGTCCAGTAGGCGCTGCCGGGCCGGTTGCGGACGTAGTCCTCCCAGTCGGTGCGGGGGCCGCCCACCCGGCGAATCATGTCGACCAGGGGCAGCGAGCGGAGCGCGGCCGGGAAGTCGATGCTGTCCGGCCGCCGGGCGCCCTTGTCCTTGGCGCCCGCGCCCAGGAACCAGCCGAAGGCCGAGCTCAGGGTGAAGACCCCGCTCTCGTAGGCGCCGAAGCTGGACCAGTACCCCCCGGCCGAGCCCAGCCCGCCGGCCGCGGCCTGCGGGATCGCCGCCCGGTGGTTGGGGTGCCGGGCGCCGGCGGCCAGGATCTGGACCTCACCCAGGTACGAGCAGCCATAGGTCCCGATCCGCCCGGTGGACCAGGGCTGGTGCGCAGCCCAGTCGATGGTGTCGTAGCCGTCGTCGCGGTCGTGCGACTGCACGGCGTACTCGCCCTCGGACTGGAACTTCCCGCGCACGTCCTGCGTCACCACCGCGTAGCCCCGGCGGGCGAAGAAATCGGCCGGGCCGGCGGGGTTGGCGAGGTTGTCCTTGTTGTAGGGGGTGCGGATGACGATCACCGGAAACCGGCCGCCCGCCTCGCGCGGGAGGTAGAGATCGGCGGCCAGGTTCACTCCATCCCGCATCGGCACGCGGACGTTCTTCTGGACGCTGTACTCGTTCCGCGGGGGCGGCGGCGCAAAGGGA
This sequence comes from uncultured Gemmatimonas sp., assembly GCA_964521535.1. Classification (GTDB taxonomy): domain Bacteria; phylum Gemmatimonadota; class Gemmatimonadetes; order Gemmatimonadales; family GWC2-71-9; genus SHZU01. The sequence goes on along the minus strand of CAZFSA010000048.1, from coordinate 16,916 downwards.
TCGGCCGCCTGCGCCAGGACCGGCGCGGCCGGGAGCACGGCCACCAGCACCGCACCCTGGAGTCGGCCGCCGGCCCGGCTCATGTCGCGAACCGGGCCACGAGAGCATCCCGGATCCGCCGCTCCAGCGCCCCCTTCGAGAAGCACCACACCCGCTGGCTCCCGGTTCCGCTGTCGTCCCGGCCCACTCCCAGAACGAAGGTGTACACCGCGGCGGCGTCCGGGCCGCGTGGCTGGACCGTCGACAGGACGGTGATCGAGATCTGGTAGCGGTCGGCGTTCGGCAGCGAGCGGGTGTCGCCGCAGTCGAGGAAGGTGGAGAGCAGTTCCCTGCCCAGCCGGCCGCGCACCGGCGAGCACCAGGCCGTCGAGCATCGCCATCCGCTCCGGGACTCGCGGCCTAACGCTGCGCCATCGCCGCCAGACGGCGGTCGATCTCGGCGCGGTCGAGCCAGCGGCCCCGCACCATCACGCCCGCCTGGCGGCCCACGGCGCCGATGTCGGCCAGCGGGTTGGCGTCGAGCAGGATCAGGTCGGCCTGCTTGCCCTGGGCGATGGTGCCGGTCCGATCCAGCGTTCCGAAGTGCTCGGCCACGTTCCGGGTGCCGCTCTCCAGGGCCTGATAGGGGGTGAGACCCGCTTCCACCAGCAGGGCCAGCTCGCGCCGGGTGGCGAAACCGGGGACGTTCCAGACCTGGGGCGCGTCGCTGCCGAGCAGGAACCTGACGCCTTCCTGGTGGAGGCGCCGGATCAGGGTCCGGCGGAGCGCCGTGTATTTCTCGCGCTGAGCCATGGTGGCGTTGCCGGAGCGCATGTTGGCGGTGATCTGCACCCACTGGTCGAGCCCCGCGTCGGGCCAGTACTTCATCTCCGGCCGGCTCCGCAGCTCCTCGATCGAGTAGTTCCCCACCACGTGCTGCATCAGGGTCTCGGTGGGCACCACCCAGACGTTGGCGGCCCGCGCCTTTCGGGCCAGCTCGCCGATCCGCCGCTCGTCCACCCGGTCGATCAGGCCCAGCCCGAAGAAGCCCGACTCCTGCGAAGTGAACGGGCGCCGCTCCGGCACCAGGCCCTCGACGAACCCGTCCAGGTGATCGACGGTCCAGTAGCCCAGCTCGATGGCCCGCTCGATCCCGAGGTCGAGCGGCACGTGCCCCGCGAACCGGATCCCGACTTCCTTCGCCGTGGCGGCCAGGCGCTCGAAGACTTCGCGTGAGACGCCGGGGTGAATCTTGAGCAGGTCGTACCCGGCGGCCTTCTGCGCCCGGACCATGCTGTCGGCCACGGCGGCGGTGGGCACGGTCTGGCCCGAGAACGAGGGCCCGCCCGAGGTGTAGATCGTGGGGCTCAGGATCTCGTTCCGGGCGGCCCGCTCCCGCAGGACCAGGTGCCGCGGGTGCCCCAGCATCCCGCGCACGGTCGTGACCCCGGTGATCGCGAAGAGCTCCAGCAGCTGCTCCAGTTGCTGGTCGGTGACCTGGGTGCCCGGCGTGATGTGGGCGTGCATCTCGGCCAGGCCGGGCATCAGGTACTTGCCCGCCGCATCGATCCTTACCGCGCCGGCCGGAATGGTGACGCTCCCGGCCGGCCCGATGGCGACGATCCGGGTTCCCTGCACTACCACCGTCTGACCGCTCAGGACCCGCTCCCGGTCCATCGGCACGACGTTCACGTTGACGAAGGCGTAGGCCGGGGGCTGCGCTTGAGCGGGGAATTCCGCAGCCGATCCGGCCAGCACGGCGAGGGCAAGGGCCAGCACCATCATGACGCTCCGTCGAAGGGGAACACGTGACCCGCTCGAATGTGCAGCGGCCAGCGGACCCGGCGCCGGGCCTCGGGAGGTCCCCAGGCGCGGGCGAGCGGCTGGTGCAGCGCCGCGACCGGATCCTCGTTCCGCTCGGCCCGGTACCGCGCCACCGCCGACCACGACCCAAGGTAGCCCTCCAGGTCGCCCAGCGTCCAATCGGCCTCCATGGCGAGGGGCGGAGGCGACAGCTCGGCAAACGGGAACTCCACCGAGCGATAGCCGTCGTCCACCAAGGCGCGATCGGCCGTCCACCAGGGCCCTACGGTCACCCGGTAGAAATGGTCGACGACCGCGTCGATCGCCGGCTCGATCTCGAGCAGGTTGTAGCACCAGACCGCCAGCACCCCGCCCGGCCGGAGCACCCGCCTCGCCTCGGCGTAGAAGCGGGGCCGATGGAGCCAGTGGAGGGCCTGCGCCACGGTCACCAGATCGAACGCCGCGTCGGGAAGCCCGGAGGCCTCGGCCGGCGCCACCCGGTACTCGATCCGCGGATGGGCCCGAGCCCGGGCGATCTGCTCCGGGCTGGCATCAGTGGCCACCACGCGGGCGAAGTGTCCGGCGAGCCCGATCGCCGCCTGGCCGCTGCCGGTGGCGCAGTCCCAGGCCGCCTCGCGACCCGGAGCGATCTCCGTCAGCCAGCCGAACATCTCCGGGGGGTATCCCGGCCGATAGCGGGAATACTGTTCGGCGACCGAGGAGAAGTGGTCCTTGAACCCGGATCCCGTCATCACCACCCCGTTCGAGCCCCTTCCCGCCCTAGATCAGCACCGCCACCAACCCCGCCAGCGCCACCAGAATCGCGGCAACGCTCACCAGCACCCCGCGGATCCGCCCTCGCTGGCGGATCCCGTCCCGGAGCGCGCCGGCAGCGGCCACCAGGAGGACCGTGAGCCCACCCAGAATGACCGCATAGGCCAGCATCGCGAGCATGGCTCAGCCCCGGGCCAGCAGCACGCCGCCCAGCACCAGGCCGGCCGCGATGAACACCACCCGGACGAAGCCGGCCCCGGCCGCCCGGCCGATCCTCGAACCCAGGTACCCGCCGGCCGCGCTGCCGACCATCGCGGGGATCGCGAGCCGGAGATTCAGCCATCCCTGCGCGGCATAGGACGCCGCGGCGAGGGCGCACCACGCACTGCCCATGGCGTAGTAGTGCCCCAGCGCGGCCGGGAAATCCAGCCCCCGGCCGGAACAGAGCACCAGGGTCGCCAGCACGCTGTTGCCGGAGCCCAGCAGGCCCTCGTAGAAACCGAGCGGTACGGCGGCGGCGGTCGCCTGACCGCGGCTCAGGCGCGGCGGTCGGGGGTCGATTCCGAAGCGGGGCCTCGCCGCCACGCCCAGCGCGGCCAGCGCGATCAGCCCCCCCACGGTGCGGCGCAGCACCGCGGGATGCACGCTGGTGGCGACGAACGTGCCGGCCACCGCTCCCAGGAGTCCGGCCACGACCATCCCCCGGAGCAGGCGGAGGTCCAGCGCCCGTCCCCTCAGGTAGTTCCGGGCCGAGAGGGAGGCCCAGAGCGTGGCGCCGAGCTTGTCGGCGGCGATCGCGGCCGGCAGGGGGAAGCCGAGCGCCACCCAGGCGGGGGTGGAGACCAGCGACGAACTGCCCCCGCTCATCGACGCGAGCAGGGTGGCGCCGAACGCGATCCCGACGATCGCCGCCGGGTGACTCACACGGCGCCGGAGCGCGCGGCCCAGAGCTCGGCGCCTCGCCCCAGGTACTGGCTGAACCGTTCGGGACCGATATTGGTGCCGCAAACGACCAGACCCACCCGTTTTCCGGCCACCCGGTCCCGAAGGGGCCCGAGCAGCGCCGCGGTGGCCGCCGCGGCTGCGGGCTCGACGGCCAGCTTCATCCGGCTGGCAAGGAGGTAGATGCCCTCCAGCATGGCGTCGTCGCTCACCAGCACGATGTCGTCGACGTACCGGCGAATCAGCCCCAGGCTGTAGGGCATGGCAAACGGCGGATTGAGGCTGTCGGCGATGGTGCGCGGGTTCACGGCCTGCTCGGGCTGGCCCGAGGCCACGCTCCGCCGAATGACATCGTTCCCCTCGGGCTCCACCCCGAAGACCAGGCAGCCGGGCCGGGTCTGCTTCACCGCGGCCGCCACTCCGCTCAGGAGCCCGCCCCCGCCCACCGGCACCACCACCGCCTCCAGGTCGTCCTGCTGCCGGAGCAGCTCCAGGCCCAGCGTGCCGGTTCCGGTGCTCACCCGGGGGCCTTCGAACGGGTGGACGAAGGTGCGACCCTCGCTCATCTCGATGTGCCGGGCCACGGAAAACGCCTCGTGCACGTCGCCCGCGAGGGTCACCTCGGCCCCGTAGCTCCGGCAGAGGGCCACCCGGGCCGGGTCGGCGCTGGACGGCATCACCACCTTGGCGGGAGTGCCGACCGTCCGGGCGGCCCAGGCCACGGCGGCGGCATGGTTGCCGGCGCTCACGGCGGTGACCCCCGCCCGCCGGGCGGTCGGGTCGAGCGCCAGGCAGTTGAGCAGGGCCCCGCGGGCCTTGAAACTTCCCGCCTGCTGGAGGAGTTCCAGCTTGAGCACCACCCGGGTGCCCCTGGCCAGCCGGGCGGCGAGCAGGTCGTCCTGCCACTCCCAGACCGGCGTCTGGCGGATGAAGGGAGCCAGACGCTGGGCCGCGCCCATCATGTCGGCCAGGGTAGGGGCGGCCGGCCTGTCCGGGTCAGACGGCGTGGATGTCATGACGGGGTCCGTTCCGCCGCATCAGAGAGAGGAGGTGCCGGAAGACCGGGGGCTCGGGGTAACGATGAAACCCCGGTGTCATTATGGTGCAGGAGCCGGCGGGCGCGCCGGGTCCCGGGTCGGGAGGCGAGGAACAGGCGAGGAGGTAGTGACATGACGGCGATCCGCAATCTCTTGATCGGCCTCGTGGCCGTGACCGTGGCATCGTGCGGGGGCAAACGGGCGGAGACCACCGTCGACCCCGACCTGCCCACCACCGTGCTCGTCGACAACCAGGCGTTCCCGGACATGACGATCTACGTCTACGAGGGGGCCCGCCGGGTCCGCCTGGGAATCGCAGGCGGGCTCACCAAGACCCGGTTCACGATTCCCAAGTACCTGGTGCGCAACCTGAGCTCGATCCGGTTCCAGGCCGATCCGATCGGGAGCAACCGGGCTCCGTTCTCGGACTCGATCCAGGTGTCGCCGGGGGACGAGATCACGCTCCGGATCCCTCCCGCATAGGCATGAGACCTTGGCGGTGGGAGGGGGGCTGCCGGCCTCCGCGCGCTGCGGTTCGCGGGCTCGGCGGGCCTGGTCGCAGCAGGCGGGGGCTCACCGACGCGCGCTGCGGTCGGCAGCCCCCCTCCCACCGCCCGCCCTTCCGCCCGTGATGCGCCGGAGGGTCTCCAGGCTCACGTTGCCCCCGCAGATCACGGCCACTACCCGGCCGCCCTTCCACCGGCTGCCCAGCCGGAGCGCGGTGGCGACCGCCGCCCCGGCCGAGCCCTCGATCGCCAGGTGCTCGTCGGCCAGCACCGACCGCATCGCGGCCGCGATCTCGTCCTCGCTCACCAGGTCCCACTCGTCCACCAGGTCGCGACACCACTCGAACGTGATCGCCCCGGGCTCCACGCCGCCCGCCGTTCCGTCCGACAGGGTCGGGAGCGACTCCAGCTCGACGATCTCCCCCCGCCGCACCGACTCCGCCATCACCGCGGAGTTCCGGGGCGAGCACCCGATCACCCGGGTGCCGGGCGAGACGGAATCGAGGTAGCCGGCGATCCCGGCCACCAGCCCGCCACCGCCCACCGCCACGATCACCGCGTCCGGCTTCGGCAGCTCCTCGGCGATCTCGAGCCCCACCGTGCCCTGGCCCGCCACCACGTCCGGGTCGTTGTAGGGGGACACGAAGGCCCTGCCGTCGCGCGCGGCGATGGCACGGGCGTGGGTTTCGGCCTCCGCCGAGTCGATCCCGTGCACCTCCACCCGGGCGCCCAGCGCGCGCACCTTCCGGACCTTGTCGGGGTCGGCGGTCTCCGGCACGTACACCGTCCCGACCACGCCGACCCGGGCCAGCGCATAGGCCACCGCGGCGCCGTGATTGCCCGTGGAGGCGGTCACCACGCCCCGGGCCCGCTCGGCAGGCGAGAGCGCCAGCACCTTGTTGAGCGCGCCCCGGAGCTTGAACGAGCCGGTGTATTGCAGGCTCTCCAGCTTGAGCCAGACCTCCGCGCCCGCGGCCTCGGAAAGGGAAAGAGCGCGCAGCAGCGGCGTCCGGCGGGCATAGGGCGCGATCCGCCGAGCCGCACCCTCCACCAGGGCCCGCCAGTCCACGGTCACCACCACCTAACGGTCCCCCCGCCGGATCACCCGGCCCGGCGTGGCCCCGGTGGTCCGGCGCCCGGCGAAGACCTCGCGACCGTTCACCCATACCCGCTCGATCCCCTCCGACACGAGATGCGGCTCGGCCGGCGTGGCGCGGTCGATCACCCGGTCGGGATCGAACAGCACCAGGTCGGCGTACCACCCGGGCCGAAGCTCGCCGCGCCGCGCGATCCCGGTATGGGCGGCGCCGAGCGCCGACATCTTGCGGATGGCGGTTTCGAGGGGGAACCGGCGCTGTTCCCGTACCAGCCGCCCCAGGACCCGGGGGAACGCGCCGAAGCCCCGGGGGTGCGCCCCATCCAGCGCCCCGTCGGAGCTCACGTTGGTATGCTCCCAGGCAAGCAGCGCGGCCACGTCCTCGTCGGTCATGCTCGTGGCCACGACGCTCTCGCCGGCGTCGCCGTCGTGGGTCCTGGCCCAGGCCTGCGACTCGCGGATCAGCGCCATCAGCGTGGTGGCCGGGTCGGTGCCGCGCTTCCTGGCGATCTGGGCCACGGTGAGACCGCGGAGCGTGGTGTCGGCGTCGAAGTCGCCGATCAGGAGCCCATCCGCCGGCGCGATCTCCCGGAGGACCTTCTCCGCCTCGGCCCGGTTGTCGAAGTCGCGGTTGGGAAAGAGGACGGTGAGGGTGGACTGCCAGTAGGTGTAGGGATAGACGTCGGCGGTGACGTCGATCCCGGCGCGCCGGGCGGCGTCGAGAACCCGGAGCAGGCTGTCGGCCCGGCCCCAGAGGTTGGTCATGGCGAGCTTCAGGTGACTCACCTGCACCGGGAGCCGGGCCTCGCGCCCGATGGTCAGGATCTCGTCGATCGCCTCCCAGAACCAGCGGTCCTCGCTCCGGATGTGGCTGATGTACCGCCCACCCGAGTCCGCCGCCACCCGGGCCAGCGCCAGGACCTCGGCCCGGTCGGAATAGATCCCGGGGTCGTACTCGAGCCCGGTGGAGAGGCCCAGCGCGCCGGCGCCCAGCTCCCGGCGGAGGAGCGCGGCCATGCTGTCCACTTCGGCGGGCCGGGCCGGCCGGCGGAAATCGTCGCCCATCACCTGGCGGCGGAGGGTGTTGTGGCCCGCGTACGAGGCCACGTTCACGGCGGCCGGCCTGGCGCCCAGCGAGTCGAACCAGGCGCCCAGCGGCAACTGCTGGCCGCCGTCCTGTCCGGCCACGATGGTGGTGATCCCCTGGCTCACCGCCGCCAGCGCGTCGCGGCGCTCGAGCAGCCCCCAGTCGTGATGGCTGTGGGTATCGACGAAGCCCGGGGCCAGCGCCAGGCCACCGCCGTCCACCACCGAGTCGCCGGGGGACGCGGTGACGTCGCCCACGGCGGCGATGGTGTCGCCCACGATCCGGAGCGCGCCGGGCCGGCCAGCGGCGCCGGTGCCGTCGTGCAGGATGACGTTGGAGATGACGAGTCCCGGCTCGACGCTGGTGAACGCCAGACTGCTGATCCGCCACCGCCCCGCGTGCCGGAGCAGGATCACCGCGTCGATGCCCTGCCACTCCCGCACCGCGGCCGAGTCGCCGAACCGGGCAGTGTAGCGGACCCAGGCCTGCGCCAGGTTGCCGTGAATCCGGATGTCGGCGCCGGTCATCCGCTCCTCGAAGATCGGCTTCGAGTCCGGCCCCAGGGGCGCGCGGGCTACGAACTCGGGCACGGTCTGGGCGTCGACCCGGGCGCCGGGCTCGCCTGGAGGCTGCCAGATGGTGGTGATCGTGGCGCCGGGCCAGAAGTTGTCGGTGAAGCGGGACCAGTTGCGGGCGCTGAAATCGGCGTAGTAGTTCTGCAAGGCGGCCCGAACCAGAGCCTCCTGCTCCCGGCGGGCCTGTAGCTCCCGCTCGCTCGCGGGCTCGATCCGGACCACCGTACAGCCCAGGGCCAGCAGGAGGAACGGCAGCAGTCTCGGCGCGGCTGGTGCGCTCCTGCGCCCGGCCCGGCTCACGAGCCCAGTGGTTCCCGGGCCAGCCGGCGGAGAATGGCCGGGTGGCGCCGGAGGAGGTAGGTCCCCATGGCGATCAGCGCCAGGGTGTTGGCGGCCAGCACCTTCCAGAGCGGGAAGAGCCCCGCGGTCCCCTCGAACAGCATCGTCATGAGCCCCGAGAAGAAGGCCTCGAACGCCACCAGCAGCATGAACAGCGCGAACAGCGCCAGCCGCGACTTGTCGGCCTGGAAGACCAGCGCCGTCACCACCAGCCCGAAGAGCAGGAACGCCGCCACGTGCACCGCGGTGTAGGCCGCCACCGCGGCCCAGTCGGGCGAGGCCACGACCGGCTCCAGGTTCCGGAACACCACCACCTGGCCCAGGACGCTCGGCGTGGTGAACGGGTGTCCTTCCGCCGAGTCGAGGATCAGGAACCAGAGCGCCACGGCGCCAGCGCCCAGCAACCCGGCGACCATCCCCTCACGGACCAGCGAGTGGCGATGCGCGACCATGGGACGCCTCCCCGAACCGGGCCGGATCCCGGGACCGGCCAGCCATGACGGGGTGCGGGCGCGCCCGGCCGAGCCCGGGCTCCAGCCGGCGCGCGTCCGGCTAGGATGGGCAGGCGGCGTCGACCCCGCAAGGGGCGGGGAAACCGCCACCCTCAGGTGGCCAGGCCCGCCAGGAACCGGTCGGCGCTGATCAGGCGGACGCCCTGGTCGGCCACCCGGTCGATCCCGGCCCGGGCCAGCACCTGGTACGCCTCGACCTCGGGGAACTTGCGGCGCAGATAGAGCAGCGCGGGGCTGATCGCGGTCTCGGCGAGCTTGCACTCCACGAAGCGGATCGGCTTCCCGTCGAGCATCTGAACGAGGTCCACCTCGCGGCCTTCCACGTCGCGCATGAAACGGAGCTCGCAGTCGACCCCCTCGGTATCCTCCAGAAAATGGCTTTCCTTGAGCAGGTGGAACGCCACCAGGTTCTCGAACCGGGCCCCGTCGTCCGGGACCGTGGTCCAGTCGAAATGGTAGTGCTTCCGGCTCTTCTTCACGGCCCGGATCCGGGGCGGGCCGAACGGCAGCAACCGGAAGATGAACAACAGCCGCTCCAGAATCTCCGTCCATCGCTCCACCGTCCGGTGCGCCACGCCGAGATCCTCGCGCAGCGCGTTGAGGGAGAGCGGCGAGCCCACCAGCGTGGGAAGTCGGGTGGACAGGAGTTCCATCCCTCCCAGGTCGTCGATCCGCTCCAGACTTCCCACATCCTCCCGGACCAGCCGTGACCGGTACTCGCGCGACCAGCGCCTGGCGGTCACCGCAGAACGGGCGAAGAGCGGCTCCGGAAAGGGACCCCGCTCCATCAGGTCGGCCACGGTGCAACCGGCCTCCTTCAAGGAGAAGGGATACAGCCGCAGGTGGTGGTAGCGCCCCTGAAGCGAGTCGCCACCCCGCCGGTAGAGGTCCAGCCGGGCGCTGCCCGTCACCAGCAGCGCGAGCCGCTCGCCGTGGGTGTCGTAGAGCCCTTTCAGGAAGTTCCGCCACCGGGAGAACTTGTGCAGCTCGTCGAACACCACCATGCCGGCGTGCGGAAAGGTCCGCGCCAGAATCCGGGTCCGGGCCTCGTCGTCGTCCCAGTTGAGGAACCGCTCCGCCAGGCCGCGCGGATGGCGAGCGGCCAAGAGCGAGCGGGCCAGGGTGGTCTTGCCGGCCTGCCGGGGTCCCGAGAGCAGGACCATCTTGGCCGCGAGGTCGCGGGCGATCTGCGAAGCGAGGGATCGCGGGCGCATCCCGTAAATCTTAATAAGATGCGAAAATACTGGCAAGAATTTTCGCTTATAGGAAACATTACTGGGACGTGACCCTGGCCACACCGGCGCCGGGACGCGCCAGGGATCCGCTGCCTTTCGCCCCGCCCGCCGGCCCCATCAGATTCCCCGCCATGCAATCCCTCTGGAACGACGCCGAGGCCGCCCCGTTCCTGGCCTCCCCGCTGGAGCTCCGCGCCTACACCTCCCGTCTCCTGGGCCGCGAGCCCGCCCTGGTACTCCATGGCGGCGGCAACACCTCGGTCAAGACCACCGTGCCCGATCTCTTCGGCGAGCCGGAGGAGATCATCTACGTCAAGGGCAGCGGGTGGGACCTGGCCACCATCCAGCCGGCAGGCTTCGCCCCGGTGCGGCTCGGGCCGCTCCGCCGGATGGGCGACCTGCCCGCGCTTACCGACCGCGAGATGGTGAAGGCCCAGCGGGCGGCGATGACCGACCCCGCGGCGCCCACGCCGTCGGTGGAGGCGATCCTCCACGCCATCATCCCCCACGCCTACGTGGACCACACCCACGCCGATGCGGTGGTGGCGGTGAGCAACACCGAGGGGGGCGCCGAGCGGATCCGCGAGATCTACGGCGACCGGGTGCTGGTGGTGCCCTACGTGATGCCCGGCTTCGTGCTGGCCCGCGCGGTCCGCGAGCTGACGCGCGAGCAGGACTGGGACGCGCTCGACGGGATGATCCTGCTCCATCACGGCGTGTTCTCCTTCGGCCCGGACGCCCGGACCAGCTACGAGCGGATGATCGAGCTGGTGTCTCGGGCCGAGCGGTACTTGGACGAGCGCAACGCCTTCGTGGTCCCGGGCGATATCCCGGCCCCGCCCCTCTCGGGCACCTCGCTTCAGAACCTGGCCGCGCTCCGCCGCCACGTGGGCCAGGCCCGCGGCGCCCCGGTGATCGCCCGGTTCGACGGCTCGGCGGGGGCGGCGGCGTTCGCCTCCCGGGTGGACGTGGGCTCGATCGCCACCCGGGGTCCGCTCACGCCTGACCACGTGATCCGCACCAAGCCGGTCCCCTGCGTGGCCGCGGGCGACGGTGGGGCGGCGGTGGCGGCCTACGTCCAGGCCTACGTCGACTATTTCACCCGCAACGCCAGCCCGGGGCTCACCCGGCTCGATCCCGCGCCGCGCTGGATCGTCTGGCAGGGCCTGGGCTCGGTGGGGATCGGTCCGACGGTGAAGGACGCGGAGATCGTGGTCGACCTGGCGCGTCATACCGCCCGGGCCATTCAGTGGGCCGAGCGGCTGGGCGGGTGGCGGGCGCTGCCGGAGAAGGACCTGTTCGAGGTCGAGTACTGGGAGCTGGAGCAGGCCAAGCTCCGCACCGGCGGCGCCCCGCCCCTGCTCGCCGGCAAGGTGGCGCTGGTGACCGGGGCCGCGAGCGGGATCGGACGGGCCACGGCCGAGGCCCTCCACGCGGCCGGGGCGGCGGTGCTGGGCACCGACCTCAATCCCGACGTCACCCGGATCCTTGCGAAAGCGGATCTCGCTGGTCTCGTGGCCGACGCCACCGACCGCCGGGCAGTGGAGGAGTCGGTGGCCGAGGCGGTCCGGCGGTTCGGGGGGCTCGACATCGTGGTGAGCAACGCGGGGGTGTTCCCGCCCAGCCAGCGGCTGGAGGAGATGGACCAGGCCACCTGGGAGCGGAGTCTCGATCTCAACCTCAGCAGCCATCTCCACCTGCTCCGCGCCGCGATTCCCTATCTCCGGCTCGGCTTCGATCCGGCGGTGGTGATCGTGGCGTCGAAGAACGTGCCCGCGCCCGGCCCGGGGGCGGGCGCGTACTCGGTGGCCAAGGCCGGGCTCACCCAGTTGGGCCGGGTGGCGGCGCTGGAGTTGGGGAAGGACGGGATCCGGGTGAACCTGGTGCACCCGCACGCGGTGTTCGACACCGGGGCCTGGAGCCCGGAGGTGCTGGAGGCCCGGGCCCGGCACTACGGGATGACGCCCGAGGACTACAAGCGGAACAATCTCCTGGGAGTGGAACTCACCTCGGCGGACGTGGCGCGGGCGGTGGTGGCGCTGGCGGGGCCGGCGTTCCGGGGGACCACGGGCGCGCAGGTGCCGATCGACGGGGGGAGCGACCGGGTGGTGTAGCCGCCGCCCTACCCCGCCCGAAGGCCCGGCCCTAATCCGTTCCATTCTTTGGATTTGCGCAACTGATCCCGGCCTGATTCGAGGCTGACGCCGGGCTGAAGCCCGTCCCCTAGCTTGCCTCCCGTTCGAAGGACGGCGGCGAATGCCGCGTAACCCCCACGGGAGAAAGCCATGCGAATCCGCGCCGCTCTGCCACGAGCGCTCATGCTGTTGGCGCTGGCCCCACTGGTCCTGGTGGCTCAGACCCGTTCGCCCTCGGGCGCCAGGCTTCAGGTCGGATCGCCCCCGGCCGGCCCGCCGCCCCAGGGCATCACCTTCGCCAGCCGGGCGACCTACGGGATCTTCGCCCAGATCAAGTGGAATCCGGCCCCGAACGCCGTCGCCTACGAGGTCGGCCGCTACTTCCTGAGCGATCCCGCCTGCTGCGCCGTGACCTCCGGCCCGCTGCCCGCCACCGCGACCTCGTGGAACGACGTCGGCCTCTCGCGGGTGGGTACCTACATGTACACGGTCACCGTCAGATACCAGGACGGCTCGGTTGGTACGGGTGGGAGCACGCTTGTCACCCAGGCCAGCCCCGGGCCGGCTCCGGTGACGGCGGAGGACCTCGGTCCCGGAAGGGTTCGGTTGACATGGGGCGCGCTGCCGAGCTGCTGCGTGAGGATCATGGGGCCCGGGTTGGGAGCATCGGGACAGCAGGTGGTCGGCGGTACCAGCTACGACCTCTTTCTCCCGGCGGGAACCCACACCTGGACGCTGGCGCCCCTCTACGACCCCCAGCAACTTCCCTTCCCGGTCGCCACGAACTACGGGACGGTCTCGCGCGCCGGTACGACCTATGTCATTCTGACCCCACCGTCGGAATGGCCCCAGGTGTCGCACACGGTAGACCTCCGTTCCGGGCGGTATCGGCTTTCCCTGGAGCAGTTCCGGGCCATCGTTCCCGCCGCCGAGGACGCGCTTCGCGCCGATGGCCGGGGCAACGAAGTCTACCTCCTGAGCCAGGTCAACGAGTACCGAAACGGGGCCGCGCTCGCGTCGTCCCGGATGATCCGCACCCCGACGTTCGGCGATGTCCAGAACTACCCGACCCGGGTTCAGGCGGGGTCGCTGTCGCCGTCCGGGGGGATTCAGGCGGGGGACGAGTACCCGGCCACGGTGCAGTACGTCAGTCAGCTCCGGGCGCCCTCGACCAGCGACCTGCCCTACCTGCTCTGGGAGGGAGACTTGAGCGAGGTGGACGGCGCCGTGATTCTGTCGCCTTCGATCTGGGAGGCCGACGAGGACCCCCAGATGCTCCCCCACTTCGCCTCGTTTCACGCCAGCCTGGCGGCCAACGCGGCGTACCTCAACACCTTGACGAACTACATCCCGAGGTCGGGCCAGCCCGCGGCCATCAATACCTGGAACCCGGTTCCCTGCCCGTCGCCGATGAGCGGACGAGGCACGTCGGTCTTCGTCCCGCCTGCCGGCGCCGCCTGGGGCGACGAGCCCGTGGACCTGGCCAGCCGGCAGCAGTACTGCCCGACGTTCGTCGCCATCAATTGGGCCGTGGCCGACGCGGCGACGAGGGTCAACAACGCCGCCCTGCTCGAGATCCCGTTCACCGGGACTCCGCCATGGGGGCAGTACCGGCTGGTCATCCGGGTGGAGAAGGTCGTTCCACCGACCATGGCGGTGCCGGTGCGGACGGTTCGGAAGTCGGTGCCCTAGGGATCGGCCGGCCCGATGCCGGATCGGCGGAAACCGCGGGGATCCGCCCGTTCAGAAGGACAGGGTCCACGATGGCCGGCACTCGTCGGGGCCGGCGGGGGGATGCGAGTCGCGATCACCCGAGACCCCGCCACCGGCGACGGGAGCTCAGCGCGAGCCCGGACCCCCGTCCACCCTGAGCCCGCTCGGCACCCGGGCGGGGGTGATCCTCGCCAGGTTCCTGATGCGGGGGTCGGTGAGGGCCGTCATGAACGCGGTGAGCTGGTCCACGACGTCCGCCGGCAGCACCACCCCCGCGATGATGGTGTCCCGGGTGGCCAGGATCTGATCCGCCGTGGGGAGCAGCGTACCCTGCAGCAGCGGTTCCAGCCGGAACGGGTCGAAGTTGCGGAGCTTCACGTCCGACTCGCTGTAGTGGTCGATGAACTCCCGCAGGTCGGCGAAGGCGCCGTCGTGCCCGAACGGGCCGGTCTCCGTCACGTTGCGAAGCGGCGTGGTCCGGAACCGGTAGCGATCCAGGGGGTCGCCCGTCACCCGCTCGCGACCGAAATCGTCGCGGCCGCTCGGGCCGTCGCCCTGCCCCGGCCCGAACTGGGCGATGGCCACGTTGTGGAACTGGTTGTCGCTGAACGCGGGCCCGTTGTGGCAGAGGGAGCAGCGGATCGACATGAAGGTCTGGGCGCCGACCAGCTGGTCGTCCGAGAGGGCCCGGTCGTTGCCGTTCAGGAAGCGGTCCCACGGCGTGTCGTTGAAGGTGAGCCGGTCGAGGAAGAATGCCGCGATCGCGTTGGAGGCGTGCGCGAACGTCATCCGGTCGAACGGAGTGCCCGGGTAGGCGGCCTGGAAGAGCTGGCGGTATTCGGGAATCCGGCCCAGCCGCCCCATCAGCCCCCGCCACACCGCCGGCCGGTCCTCGTCGGCAATGGCAGCGAGCTCGTTCCCGGCGGTCGCGCGCATCTCCTCGCGCGACAGCACCGGGAAGAGCCCGATCGCCGACACCGCGCCGAACTCGAAGACTGCGGCCATCTCCGGCGTGAGCTGGCTGCCGGCCGGCGTGTGGAACCGACCCTGATCGTCCACCGAGACCCGGCCGTCCCAGAACAGCGAGCGGAGCGCATGCAGGTTGAAGAGCGGTGGCGCGTTCCGCGGGATGAAGGCCCCCTCCGGATGAACCCGCTCGAGGCCCAGACCCGTTGCGCCCTGGCCGATCGAGAGGCTCCGCCCGTCGCCGGTCGCCAGACCCGGCAGGTGGCAGGTCATGCAGGAAATGTCGCGGTTGCCGCTCAGGATCTTGTCGAACGCCAGCATCTGCCCCAGACGGGCGAGGGCGGGGCGGATCGGCGGCGGGCCAAGGAGCGGGCCGACCCCGCGGGCCGCAGCCAGCTGGCGCACCACCGCCGCCAGCGACGGCGGCAGGGACCTGGCCGCGTTGGCGGCCGGCGTGACGGCGGATGATTCAGTGGGGGCGGCGGTCTGGCTGGCGTCGCACGCCGTCAACGAGGCGGCCAGCACCGCCAGGACGGTGCCGAGGAGGGGGTGGCGGTCCATCGGGTTCCTCCGATCGAGTGCCTGAGCCGCACCGGGGCGGCATCACTCAATCGGAAAACCGGGCCCGAACCCGCCAACCCCGGACGGGCCACCCCCGGCACCGTCGTTCACCAGACGCTGGAGGAGCATCCGGGCCTTCTGCCAGTTCCGCTCGGTCGTTCGGAGCGACGTACCCTGGAGCGCCGCGATCTCCCCCAGCGTGAACCCCCCGAAGAAGTGCAGATCCACCAGCTGAGCCAGGTCCGCGTCGATGGCGGACAGCGCCTCGAGCGCCTGGCCGAGCTGCTCCAGGCGTTCGTCGGGTTCCGGCATCGCCTCCGCTGGCTCCCGGTCCCCGAGCGGGGTGATCTCGAACTGGCCGCCCCGCTTCCTGGCGCGCCGCGCCCGCGCGTAGTCGATCACCAGACCGCGCAGCGCCTTGGAGGCGTAGGCCAGGAACCGGCTCCGGTCCGGAAAGCGGGGCCCTTCCCGCTCGGCAAGCTTCAGATAGGCCTCGTGCAGCAGCGTGGTCGTCCCCAGACTCAGCTGGCCGCCGGCCCGCCAGAGCTGCTGCTCGGCCAGGCTGTGCAGCTCGTCGTAGAGCGCGGCGAAGAGGGCCCGGGCGGCGGCGCCGTCGCCCTGGTCGGATGCCTGCGCCAGCTCGCTGATGGTGGCCACGCGCCCGCCGGTGTCGCTGGGGACGATCAACGGTACATTCAGCGTGGCGGATCCGTAAGCGAGGCCCCCCCGGAGTGGCGGACCGGGGCGCCGGAATCCGTTGGTTCCGGGGAGCGATCGTCGAGATGCCATGACCGGGATGTCGAAGGACCTGTGGACCCGGATCGAGCCGCTGCTCGACCAGGCCCTGGAGCTTCCCCCCGAGGAGCGGTCCGCCTGGCTCAGCCGCCTCGGTGCGCAGGAGCCCACGCTCGCGGCCGAGGTGGCTGCCCTGCTCGCATCCGAGTCCGCGCCCGACGATCTCCTCACTCCACCGGGCGCCGACCAGGTCCCCGCTGGCACCCTCTCCGGCCAGCGGATCGGGAGCTACGTCCTGGACCACCCCATCGGCCGGGGCGGGATGGGCACCGTGTGGCTCGCCACCCGGAGCGACGGCCGGTTCGAGGGCCAGGTCGCCATCAAGCTGCTGAATCTCGCCCTGCTGGGCCGTGCCGGCGAGGAGCGGTTCCGGCAGGAGGGCAGGCTCCTGGCCCGGCTCACCCACGCCAACATCGCGAGGCTGATCGACGCCGGGGTCACCGCCGGCGGCCAGCCGTATCTCGCGCTGGAGCACGTGGACGGCCTGCCGATCGACCGGTACGCCGACGAGCACCGGCTCCCGCCCGACCGGCGGATCCGGCTGATGATCGAGGCGCTCACCGCGGTCGCCAGCGCCCACGCCAACCTGATCGTCCATCGCGACATCAAGCCATCCAACATCCTGGTCGGACGCGACGGCGCGGTGAAGCTGCTCGACTTCGGTATCGCCAAGATGCTGGAGGAGGGCCGGGCGGTCTCCGGACCGAGCACCCTCACGGACGACAGCGGCCGCGCAATGACCCCGGCCTACGCCGCCCCCGAGGTGATCCTCGGCGAGCCGGTGTCCACGGCGACCGACGTGTATTCCGCCGCGGTCCTGCTCTATCAGCTGCTGGCCGGGCGCCACCCCACGGGCGCGGA
>CAZFSA010000047.1:0-29939 GCA_964521535.1 uncultured Gemmatimonas sp. | reverse complement strand
CGCGGCCATGGCGGCGGCTGCCGCGGCGTTCGTGCTGACCTCGGCAACGCTGTCCGCCCGCCCCGGCGCCTACCTCCTCGAGCTGCTGGTCGCCGGCACCCTCCAGGCCGCGCACCTCGGAGCGGCGCTGCTCGCCGGCCTGGCAGCGCCAGACGATGGCGCCCGATGGCTCTCCCGGCGGGTCGACCGGCTGTTGACCCCAACGCCCCAGCCCACCCGAGGATCACCGCCGGATCGCTTCGCCTGGATCGTCGCGGGGGCGGCCGTGGTGGTGCCCGCCGTGCTGGCCCTGGTGGTGTATCAGCGGCACCCGCACGTTCCGGACGAGGTGGCCTACCTGCTGCATGCCCGCTACTTCGCGGCCGGCCGCCTCTGGCTGCCGCTGCCCGAGCCGTACCCGGCGTTCGACGTGGATCTGATGTTCGCCGACGGATCCCGGTGGTATTCCCCGGTGCCGCCGGGGTGGCCCGCGATCCTGGCCGGCGGCGTCGCGGCAGGCGTGCCCTGGCTGGTCAACCCGGTCCTCAACGGCATCAACGTGCTGCTCGTGCACCGCCTGAGCCGGGCGCTGTACGATCCCTCCACCGCGCGCCTCACGGCGCTGGTGTTCGCGCTCTCGCCCTGGAACCTGTTCCTCGCGATGAGCTTCCTCAGCCACACGGCATCTCTTGCCGCGGCGCTTGCAGCCGCGCTCGGCGTCGTCGCTTTTCGTCGCGGCGGTCGGGTGTCGCTCCTGGTTCCGGCCGGCGCGGCGATCGGCATCGTTGCCCTGGTCCGACCGCTCGAAGGGCTGATCGTGGCCGTCTGCCTGGGCCTCTGGACACTGGGGGCCCGGCCGTGGAGGCGGGCCGTGACCGGTGCGGCGGCGCTCGCGGTCGCCACCGTGGTGACCGGTGGTCTCAACCTCTGGTACAACCGTGCCGTCACGGGCCTGGCGGGCCGGTTTCCGATCATGGCATATGCGGACGCGCTGTACGGACCGGGCAGCAACGCGATGGGCTTCGGGCCAAACCGGGGGCTGGGTTGGGGCGGGCTCGACCCGCTGCCGGGCCACGGTCCCCTCGACGTCCTGATCAACACCAACCTCAACCTCTTCGCCCTCAACATCGAGTTGCTGGGCTGGGCCACCGGATCGGTGCTGGTCCTCGCGCTCTGGATCCTGCGGCGGCGCCTCGATGGCGCAGATCGGATCCTGCTGGCCGCCATCGCCGCGGTGGTGCTGGCGCATGCCTTCTACTGGTTCGCCGGCGGGCCGGATTTCGGCGCGCGGTACTGGTACCTGATCGCCGCACCCTGTGCGATGCTGGTGGCGCGCGCACTTCATTGCCTTCCTGAGGCGGCCGACCCGACGGCCCGGGGCCGGTTCCTGGCGGGCGTGGCGGTGCTGGCGGCCGGCAGCCTCCTGGTGTTCATGCCGTGGCGGGCGGGCGACAAGTACTACCACTACCGGGGGATGGAGCCCGGGCTGCGCACGCTGCTCCAGTCGGGCACCTTTGGCGCCGACCTGGTGCTGGTGCGAGGACGTCGACACCCGGACTATGCGGCCGCCGCACTGCTGAACCCGCTCGAACCCGAACCGCGCCGGCCGGTCTTCGCGTGGGACCGGACGCCTGAGGTCCGGCGCGCGGTGCTGGAGCGGTTCGGTGATCGCCGGGTCTGGCTGGTGAACGGCCCGACGGAATCCGGGGGGGGATACCGGATCGTGCTGGGCCCCGTGGCCGCGGCCGAGCTGCTACCACCGTGACGGCGCAGCTCGCTCGCTATCGAGGCACCACGGTCCTGGTCCTCGGCGCCACCGGGTTCATCGGGTCGGCGGTGGTTCGGGCCCTGCACCGGCTCGGGACCCGGCTGCATCTCGCCCAGCGGCGCGACGGCCCGGAGGCCGCCGGAACACTTCATCGTCTGGATCTGACCGATGCCGAGGCGACGACGGCGCTGGTGCGGGAGGTCGCGCCGGCACTGATCTTCAATCTGGCGGGGTACGGCGTTGACCCTGAGGAGAAGCGGACGGCCGACCCGCGTCTGGCGCGGCTCCTCAACACGGAACTCCCAGCCACCCTCGTCGCCGCACTCGCCGCGGTGCCCGTCGCCTGGCCCGGTCCCCGCCTCGTCCACGCGGGTTCGATCCTGGAGTACGGTCCGATCGGCGGCCTGTTGTCCGAGGATCGCGAAGCGGCGCCCGCGGGTCTCTATGCGGAAACGAAGCTGGCGGGGACCCGGCTTGTGGCCGACCTGAGTCGCCGTGTCGGTCTGTCGGCGGTGACGGCCCGGCTCGCGCAGGTGTACGGCCCTGGGGAGCATCCCGGGCGCCTGCTTCCCATGCTTCTCGAGGCCAGGCGCACCGGAACCCTGGGTCCGCTCAGCCAGGGGACGCAGCGCAAGGACTTCACCTACGTGGAGGACGTTGCGGACGGCCTGTTGCGCCTTGGGCAGGCCACAACGGAACCGGGGTCGATCGTGAATCTGGCCACCGGCCGCCTGACGTCGGTGCGCGATTTCGTCCTGGAGGCGGCACGTCTCTTGCCCCTCCCGATCGACCTGCTCCGGTTCGTGCAGCCGGTCCCCCCGGGGGAACTCGAGCACGAGCCCGTGCCGATCGAACGATTGCGGGCGCTGGTCGGATGGGTCCCGGACACGGGGATCACCGAGGGAATCCAGCGCACCATCGCCCACAGCCGAGCACGCTGAAATGCACCGCAAGCGCGAGACCTGCCGGACCTGCGACGGGCGAGATCTGGCCTGTTTCCTCTCGCTCGGCCCGCAGCCCCTGGCCAATGCCCTGCTCGCCCCGGGACGGGAGGCCCATCCCGAGCCTGCGTTTCCGCTCGACGTGTACCTGTGCCGGACCTGCGGGCTGGTGCAACTGCTCGACGTGATCGATCCGGACGTCCTCTTCCGCGATTACGTCTACCTGACGGGAACATCCTCCACCATTGCCGACCACAACCGCCGCTACGCGGAGCGGGTCCAGCAGCTGCTGGGTCTGAGCGGCAATGACCTGGTGGTGGAGGCCGCCAGCAACGACGGCAGCCTGCTCCGGTGCTTCCAGGCGCTCAACCTGCGGACCCTGGGCGTGGAGCCGGCCCGCAACATCGCCGCGCTCGCGCGAGCGTCGGGCGTGGACACCGTGGAGGAGTTCTTCGGCCTGGCAACCGCCCGAGAGGTGCGGGCGCAGCATGGCGCGGCCCGGGCCGTGATCGGCAACAACGTGCTCGCTCATGTGGACGATCCCCGCGACTTCCTGGCCGGTGCAGCCGAGCTGGTGGCCGACGACGGGCTGGTGGTGACCGAGGTCCCCTACCTGGGCGAGATGGTGGATCGGCTGGAGTACGACACCGTCTATCACGAGCACCTCTGCTACTTCTCGGTGACGGCCCTGCTCCGGCTGGCGGAGGCGGCCGGTCTCCGGATCGCCCGGGTGGAGCGGTACGGGGTGCATGGCGGCACCATCCGGGTCTACTACGCTCCGGCGCGGACCCGACCCGACCATGCCGGGCCGGTCCTGGCCATGGCGGAGGCGGAAGCGCGGGCGGGACTGACGGGGCTGCCGCGTTTGGAGCGGTTCCGGGAGGACGTCGAGGCCAACCGCGCCCGCCTGGTGGGGCTCCTCGGAGAGCTTCGTGCCGCCGGGCATTCGCTGGCGGCTTACGGCGCGCCAGCCAAGGGGAATACCCTACTGAACTACTGCGGCATCGGAACGGAGCTCCTGCCCTACACCGTCGACAAATCGCCGCTCAAGGTCGGCAAGCTCACCCCGGGGCGGCACCTCCCGATCCTGCCGGTCAGGACCCTGCTGGAGCGGCAACCCGACTTCGTGCTGATCCTGGCCTGGAACTTCGCCGGCGAGATCATGGCTCAGCAGGCCGAGTATCGCCGGCGGGGTGGGCGGTTCATCCTTCCCATCCCCGAACCCGAGATCCGCTAGAGCAAAGGGCCGTCGGGCGGCCCCTGGGCGGTGTGGTATCCGCGCTACACGTCGGCGACCAGGCCGAGGTTCCGTCGTGACGATCGCGTGTCATTCTCCGAGCTGGGATCGTCCCCTCCTCGACGAGGGGGCAGGGCAGCATCGCGGTGGGTCCGGAGAATGATTGACGGGGCCGGTTTTTCCCCGGAGGAGCATGATGCGGAGCAACCCATACTCCGTTCCCTCAGGCGGGCGGGTCTCAAGCGGGAATCCGGGACTGTGGCTGGCCCTCACGACCGCGGTCACCATCACGGTGGCCCTGGTGCTGGCTGGCACCCTTCTGGAACTGGCGGCCCTCTTCCTGCTCAAGCGCCTGGATGATCGCTTCCTGTTCCTGGCTCCAGCGTCGGCATGGTGGATCCCTCTGGGACTTGGGGTTCCAGCTCTGGCGCTTCTGGCCGTGCTCTGGGCCCTTGGTTGCCGTTGGCAACGCCTTCGTGGGCCTGGCGCAGTGGTTGGCGTGCTGGCCGGGTGGGTTGCCTGGTCTCCTCTGCTCGTATTCCAGCCCCGCCTCCACCCGGCGGCAGCACTGCTTCTCGCGGCCGGGATTGGCACCCAGCTCGGACGCCTGGCCGTCCGCTACCCAAGCCGGCTCCGTCCCCTCGCCTGGCGGGCAGTGGCGACCTTGGGCCCGGTGCTCCTGGTGATCGGCCAGGGCGTCCAGACCATCGAGCGGCGGAACCGTCTGGAGGGGGCGGACCTCGGACCGACGCCCCGCGGGATGCCGAACGTCCTGCTCCTCATTCTCGACACGGTCCGCGCGGCCGACATGAGCTTGTACGGGTACGAGCACCCCACCACGCCCTTCCTGCAAGAGCTGGGGGCGCGAGGGGTCGTGTTTCGCAGGGCGGTTGCCCCTTCGTCGTGGACGCTGCCGAGCCATGCCTCCGTGTTCACCGGACGGTGGCCCCACGCGCTCGAAGCAGACTGGCTGACGACCCTTTCCCCCGAGGCCAGCACCCTGGCCGAGCAATTCCGCCGGGCTGGATATCGCACGGGGGGGTTCGTGGGCAACGTGACCTATGTCGCGGCCGAAACCGGCCTCGGGCAGGGGTTCGCCACCTACGAGGTCCGACGGTTCAAGCTGGGAGAGGTGATCCATGCCGTGGCCGTCGGCCGGTTCCTGGTGGAGGCTCCCCGCACTCGAAATCTCCTGGGGGAGTCCTGGCTTCTGGATCGCAACTCGGCGGGAGTCCTTGGGGCCCGTTTCCGGGAGTGGGTGGGCGAGGGCGAAACGGAGCGACCGTTCTTTGGCTTCCTGAACCTCTATGACGCCCACCTTCCCTTCGACCCGGCACCGGCCGAGCGCGGACGCTTTGGCCCCCAATCAACACTGCCCTGGCGGAGCCGATTGCGCCGGTTCCTGGATGGAGTCGGGCCCCTACGGCCCCGGGATTCCACTTGGCTTCGTGAGGCCCGGGCCCGCTACGACGAAGCCATCGCGACTATGGACGCCGAAATCCGGCGGATCGTGGACGGTCTTGAGCGCCGCGGTCTGCTTGATTCCACGATCCTGATCGTGACCTCCGACCACGGAGAGCTGTTCGGGGAGGACGGCCTGTTCGGCCACGGCAACGGGCTCCACGTCAACACCCTCCGTGTGCCCCTCCTCATCGTCGCGCCCGGCCGGGCTCCGGCCGGGCGAATGGTCGAACAGGTAGTCAGCCTGCGAGACCTGCCCGCCACGATCGCTGACCTGGCGGGACTCGAGTCGGGCAGGCATGAGGGCCATTCCCTTCGACCGCTTTGGGAGGGCAGCTCCGAGGTGCCGCGAAGTCCGGCCCTCTCGATGATCTCCCGGGTTCCCGAACCCGGGCGCCGGATTCCGATCGCCATCGGCGACATGGCTTCGATCATCGCCGACACCATCCAGGTCATCGTCCGGACCGACGGCCTCCGGGAGGTCCGGATCCTGTCGGACGCTCCGCCGTGGGCCCGCCCCGGGGACCCGGCCCCAGTCCGCGCGGACACCCGCGTGGGTCGCCTGACCGACAGCGTCTGGTACCTCTGGGGCGGACGGTCCTCCCGCGCCCCACGACTGACGAAGGGCAACTGGGTGGTCCACGAGCGACCACCCTGCTGCGAGCCGTCCCCCGTGCTGGCCGTGGCCGACCTCGTAGTCCAGCCGGCCCGCCAGATGACGCGTTGGCCGGAAGGCTTCGGACCGATCCCAGGGGTCGGCAAACCTTCGCGTGAGGTCGACACACCATTCTCCAACTGCTGCATCCACGCAACAGTGCGCCGGGCCGGGGTGTCCGTAGGATCGGGCTCGCCCGGTGTTGGTACCAGTCAACTGTTGAGGCGGCGGATGGTTCAAGGCACGCACCCCAGGCGTTAGCTGCCCCTCAGCGCCCCGGCTCGGACAAGATGTTACGGGGCAACGAATTCCGACGCCACCGGGCATGCCGCTTGCACCGCGCGGCTTCGCGGCTCAAGCTTTGTCCAGTCGCTCGTTGACGCCCTGGCGCGGTGGACCGGGGTCCGGTGGATCCAGGCCTCGGCCGTGCGGTCACCGGAAACGGGCCTTGCGATCCGGAGGATCAGGTGCGCGTCTATCTCGCCGACCTTGGCCACAACCAGCTGACGCTGAGTTCGGACATCTACCCGATCAGCGTGGCCAACTGTGTCGCGTACGCGCGGGAGTACCTCCGGTCGCCGGCTCCGGTGGAGTTCCGGATCTTCCGGGAACCCCAGGACCTCAAGGCGGCGCTCGACAGCGCGCCGCCCGACGTGCTGGGGTTGAGCAGCTTCGCCTGGAATCACAATCTCTCGGTTCACTTCGCCCGCTACGCCAAGCGACGCGCACCGGGCATCGTGACCCTGATGGGGGGCCCGCACTATCCGCTCACGGTGGGCGAAATGGCGACCTGGATGCAGTCGCTCCCCGAGATCGACATCGCGGTGCGGGGACCGACCTACGAGGGCGAGCGGGCCTTCCTCAACATCATGCAGCGGCTGGTGGAGGCGAAGGGCCGGCTGGACGAGGTGCGGTCCGCCCCGGTCCCGGGCAACGACTGGGTGGATCCGGCCAGCGGGGCCTTCGTCCGGGGACCGGAGGTCGAGCGGATCCGTGACCTCGACGAGATTCCGTCGCCCTATCTGACGGGCCTGATGGACCCCTACTACGCCACCGGCTACTTCCCGATGCTGCAGATCGCCCGGGGGTGCCCGTTCACCTGCCAGTTCTGCAATTCGGCGGTCAAGTCGAACAGCAAGGTCTTCGCCCACTCGGTGGAGAACGTCTGCCGCGATCTGGAACACGTGGCGCAGCGGGTGAAGCCCGAGCTGCCGGTCTGTTTCGCCGACGACAACTTCGGGATGTACGAGCGGGACGAGGAGATCGCGGACTTCATCGCCCACCTTCAGGACAAGTACGGCTGGCCCAAGTACATCCGGACCACGACCGGCAAGAACCAGGCGGAGCGGATCATCCGGGTGATGCGGAAGGTGCGGGGGACTCTCCCGATGACGTCGGCGGTCCAGTCGCTCAATCCGGTGGTGCTGGAGAACATCAAGCGCAGCAACATCAAGCTCGACACCTACGCGCAGATCCAGAAGGAAGTGCACGCCCAGGGGATGCAGAGCTACGGCGAGCTGATCCTGAGCATGCCCGGCGAGACCAAGGCCTCGTTCATGCAGGCGGTGCACGATCTCCTGGAAACCGGAGTTGACCGGATCTCCGCCCATCAGCTGATGCTGCTGCATGGCGCGCCGCTCGCCAATCCCGACCAGCGGGCGCGGTTCGGGTTCCGGACCAGGTTCCGGGTGGTGGCGCGGAACATCGGCGACTACACCGGGGAGCCGGTCATCGAGACCGAAGAGATGGTCATCGCGACCCCCGACTTCTCCGAGGACGACTACTACGAGACCCGGATCTTCCACCTCCTGCTCAGCATCTTCTACTACGAAGGCAACCTGGAGGAGGCGTTCCAGTACGCCCGGGAGCGCGGGGTGAAGCCGTTCGACGTGATGGTGCGGATGCAGGCGATGCTCGACCGGGCGCCGCCCGCCTTCCGCAAGGTGATCGACGACTTCCGGCGCGAGAGCGAGGAGGAGCTGTTCGACTCGCCCGAGGCCTGCGTGGCCTGGGCCAAGGAGCACTTCGCCGGGCTGGTGAGCGGCGAGCTGGGCGGGAATCTGATCTCGAAGTACTCGATGCTGGGGCGGTTCTTCGTGGCGGCCGAGGCGGTGGACTTTCTGGGCGACGTGATCGCCTCCTGCCTGGGATTGGGCTCGGTGGCCGACTCCGACGAGCTCCAGGCGGTGATGGGCTATCTCCGGGCGGTCCTGCTCCATACCCCGTTCGCCACCACGCTGGAGTCGACTCCCTCGTGGGTGACGGCGTTCGACGTGGAGGCCTGGCACCATGAGGGGCGCCCCCGGCCGCTCGGGACCTACCGGCTGGAGCCGCCGCGCACCTTCGCCACCCGGGTGCCGGCGGACAAGAAGGCGCTGATGCTCACCCGGATCCGGACCTTCGGAGAGCACCCGGCCGGCCTCGGCAAGTTCACCCGAACGATGTTCGCTCGTGACCTGCGCCGGACGGTGGTCCGGGAGGCGGCGCGGGAGCGCGTGGCATGACCGGACCCGGGAACGCGACCCCCGACCTCACCTTCATCATGCCGTGCTACAACGAGGAGGAGGTGATCGGGTACACGATCCCGAAGTTCCTGACGGCCTTCCGGCAGGCCGGCTACCGCCTGGAACTGCTGGCGGTGGACAACGGCTCCGTCGATCGGACCGGCGAGCTGATCCGGGGGCTGGCGAGCCAGTACCCGGAGATCGTGCCGCTCCGGGTGGAGCTGAACGAAGGCTACGGCAAGGGCGTGCTGACGGCGATCCCCCATGCGCGCGGCCCCTGGGTTGGAATCATCCCCTGCGACGGCCAGGTGGACGCGGAGGACGTGGTCCGCCTCTTCGAGGCCGCCCGGGCGAGCAACGGGCGGGTGGTGGCGAAGGTCCGGCGCCGGTTCCGGATGGACGGCCTCCAGCGGAAGGTGATCTCCACGGCCTACCAGGTCTTTGTGCGTCTGCTCTGGCCCCGGCTCGGCACCATCGACGTCAACGGCAGCCCCAAGCTGCTCCCGCGCGATGTGCTCCAGGCCATGCAGCTGGAGTCCAAGGACTGGCTGCTCGACCCCGAGCTGATGGTGAAGGCCCACTACGCCGGGCTCCGGGTCCTGGAGCTCAACGTGTTCGCCCGGATGCGGGGAGCTGGCCTGTCGCACGTGCGGGCCTCGACCTGCTGGACCTTCATCCGGATCCTGCTGGCCGCGCGTCTCACCGGCAGATGGCGGGCGCCGAAGGCGCTGGCCGCCGCGATCGCGGCGCCCGCGGCCGGTGCCCCGCGGCCGACTCGCTAGCCCCAGACCGGAGGCACGTGGAAGCGATTCTCCTGGCGGGTGGGCGCGGGAGCCGGATCGCCGAGGAGTCGGCCAGCCGGCCCAAGCCGATGGTGGAAATCGGCGGCCGCCCGATGCTCTGGCACATCATGAAGCTCTACGCCCACCACGGCCACACCGACTTCCTGGTGGCCTGCGGCTACAAGAGCCACGTCATCAAGCAGTACTTCCACGAGTTCATCACTCACAACAGCGACTACGTGATCGACCTCCGCACCGGCCGGGTGGAGTACGTGACCCCGCACGGGCTGGACTGGCGGGTGGCGGTGGTCGATACCGGCCTGGATACCATGACCGGCGGGCGGATCCGGCGGCTGGCGCCGCTGGTCCGGGGCGCCACCTTCCTCGCCACCTACGGCGATGGGGTGGGCGACATCGATCTGACCGCCCTCGTGGCCTTCCACCGCCGCCACGGCAAGCTGGCCACCATCACCGCGGTCCGTCCCCCATCCCGTTTCGGCGGATTGGAACTGGACGACGGGCGGGTGGTCGAGTTCTCGGAGAAGCCCCAGACCGGTGAGGGGTGGATCAACGGCGGCTTCTTCGTGTTCGAGCGGGGCGTCTTCGACTATCTGACCGACGACAGCACGGTCCTGGAACGGGAACCGCTGGAACGGCTGGCCCGGGAGGGCCAGCTCATGGCCTACCAGCATCACGGCTTCTGGCAGCCCATGGACACGGTCCGGGAGCGGGACCTCCTGGAATCGCTCTGGCAGAGCGGGCAGGCGCCCTGGAAGGTGTGGCCGTGAGCTTCTGGACCGACCGCAGCGTTCTGGTCACCGGGGGATCGGGACTCCTTGGCTCCTGGACGGTCCAGGAGCTGGCAGCCCGCGGCGCCAGCGTGGTCTGTCTCCTCCGCGACTGGGTGCCGGCCAGCCGACTCTGGACCGAGGGGCTCCTGGATCGGGTGAGCGTGGTCCGGGGCGGGCTCGAGGACCGCGACCTCCTGGTCCGCGCCCTCAACGAGTACGAGGTCGAGACCGTCCTCCACCTCGGGGCGCAGACCATCGTGGGCACCGCGGCCCGGTCGCCGGTGTCGACCTTCGAGGCGAACATCCTCGGCACCTGGAACGTGCTGGAGGCCTGCCGGATGTGCTCGAAGCTGATCCGGCGGATCGTGGTGGCCTCCAGCGACAAGGCGTACGGGGAGCATCCCACGCTGCCCTACACCGAGGAGGCGCCCCTGATCGGGCGCTACCCTTATGACGTCTCGAAGAGCTGCGCCGACCTGATCTCGCTCTCCTACTGGCACACCTACCGGCTGCCGGTGGCGGTCACCCGCTGCGGCAACCTCTTCGGCGGCGGGGATCTCAACTTCAACCGGCTGGTGCCGGGGACGATCCGCTCGGCCCTCCGGGGCGAACGACCGCTGATCCGGAGCGACGGTACCTTCGTCCGCGACTACTTCTACGTCCGCGACGCCGTCGAGGCCTACCTCCAGCTGGCCGAGCGGATGGACGACGCCTCGTTCCACGGGCAGGCCTTCAATTTCGGCACCGAGACGCCGATGTCGGTGCTGGAGATGGTGCGGGCGATCCTGGGCCGCCTGGGACAGGCCACGCTGGAACCGGTGATCCTCAACGAAGCCACCCACGAGATCCCGCGGCAGTACCTCGACTGCACCAAGGCACGTCAATGGCTGGGGTGGCGCTCGGCGTACGGGTTGGACGCGGCCCTGGACGAGACGATCGGCTGGTACCGGGGCTGGCTGGATCGGGCCAGCCGCCCGCGATGAGCGAGCCCGACGCAGGGGCAACCCCCTCCCGCCGGGCCGAAACCCTCTGGCTGGCGGCCGCCCTGGTCGTCTTTGCCGTGCTCGCGACCCGCTACAACCTGGTCCGCAGCATGTGGCTGGACGAGTACTTCACCTGGTCGCGGACCGGGGGGACGCTCGCCGAGACGGTGGAGCAGGCGCTGTACACCTCTACCAAGCCCCCGGTGTACTTCCTGGTGGTCCATTGGTGGCGTTGGCTGTCAGACTCGATCGAGTGGATCCGGGTCGTCTCCACGCTGTCCATTCTGGGGAGCCTGGTGGCGCTGCATCGCCTGTCCCGGGCCCTGGCCATCCCGGCCGACTGGCGGAGCGTGGCGCTACTCGGCGCCTTCACGCCGCACTTCCTCTATGTCGGCGCCGAGGCCAGGGGATACGCCCTCTGCCTGCTGTTCCTGTCGTGGGCCACGTACTGGTGGGCCCGGGTCTGGGTGGCCGAGAGCGCGCGGCCCGGACTCGCCACCGCCGGCTTCGTGGCGGCGAGCTACCTCGCCATGCTGACCTTCTATTACGCCGGATTCGTGGTGGCCGGCCTGCTCCTGGCGGGGTTCCTGTTCCCGGAGCGGCGGGTGCTGGCATTCCGGGCGGGCGCCGCCCTCACCGCCCTCATGATCCCGTGGCTCCCGGTCGTGGCGGCGCAGGTGGCCGGCCAGAGCACCTACCTGGATCCCATTGCCACTGATTCGGAGCCGGTGGGCGCGGTGGCGTCAACCGGACGCTACCTGGCCACGCAGCTCCTCGCCACGGTGTTCCGCCTGAGCCCGATTCAGGGACGACCCTGGTTCGCCACCGCGGTCGCGGCGGGCCTGGTGGCGGTCGTGGCGCTCCGGCTCGGCCTGGGTCGGCCGCGATGGACCCGGGTGGAAAGCAAGGCCCTGCTCGCCGTGCTCGTTCCGGTTGGGCTCCTGCTCGCCGTCCGGACTGCGAACAAGGTGCACGCCGACGTCCGCCACTGGGTGGTGGTGGTACCCGGCCTGCTCCTGATGCCGGCTCTGCTGGCGAGCCGGGTGCGACCGCGGCGGGTCGCGGAGGCGCTGGCCGCGGCCCTGCTGGCGGGTTTCGCAGCAAGCGCGATCAGCTTCGCCCGCAACGAACGGGGATCCTACGACTTCAAGGCGGCGGCCCGGGCGATCGAGGCCGGGGAGCAGCCGGGCGAACCGATCGTAAGCTTCGACAACAATCCGGGCCCGTTCCTCTACTACTACCACGGTCCCAACCCCGTCCGTCGGCTTCCGGCCGACTTGTCAATCGCCCGCGGGACCTATCCCTTCACGCCCGAGGAAGCGGAGCGGCTCCGGGTCTTCCTCGGCCACGCCGCGCCGCCGGCGCGCCGCTTCTGGATCTTCGAGAAGGGATTCGAGAGCCCGAGATTCCAGCGTGCCGCGGAGGTGATCGATCGCTACCACCCGGACTCGGTCGCCGTCGAGCAGATGGACCGGCTCTACCGGATCCGGGTGGTCAAGGCTCGCCTGATGGCCCGGGCAGAGAGTGAGCCCTAGCGGGTCTCCGCGAAGGGGCCGGCGGCCTGGGCTCCGGGCCGGCGCCAGGTCGCCATCACCGCCCGAACGCCGTCGATGAGGCGGTCGAGCTCACCCCGGTCGAGCCATCGGCCAGCGAGCAGAACTCCCGCCGGTCGGTCCAGGTTCCCGATGTCCAGCAGCGGGTCCCGATCGAGCAGCACCAGGTCGGCGGGAGCCCCCAGCGTCACCGTCCCGGCCGGCGCCTGGCCCAGGAATGCCGCGGGCTCGAGGGTGGCGGCCTGAAGAGCCCGAAGCGGGCTCATCCCGGACCGCACCATCAAACGAAGCTCGTCGATCAGGCTCAGGCCCGGGACCCGACCGGTCCCCGGCAGGTCCGTGCCCGCCAGGATCGGCGCTCCCGCGCGGTCCAGCCGGGCGATGACGCCGAGCTGCGCCGCGAAGAGCCGGCGCTCGAAGTCCCCGGCCATGCGACGGACATTCCGCCGAGCGATCGCCTCGGGCAGGAGGGCCCGGACCTGGGGCGCAGGCTCCGGCACCACTCCCTGAATCGCCGCCAATCCCACCAGCGTGGGGGTAAGCCAGACCTGCTCCTTGCGGAGCCGCCCGGCGATTCGAGCGCAGGCCGCGTCATCCTGATGATCCATCGCCAGCTGGAGATCCGCCCGGCCCGCCGCCTCGCGGGCGGCAACGCTTTCGACCAAACGGCTCCAGGCGCCGGTCCGACGCCGGTGCGCCCGCACCACCCGGTCTTCCACCGAGGAACAGGCTGCGAGCGCGCCATGGAGGTGCTCGACCCCCCGCATCCCGGTGCTGATCGCCTCGTCCAGGGTGACGGCGGGAGTCAGGTGACCGACCACCTGGAGCCCGCGCTTCCGGGCGGCCGCAACCACCAGACCGAGCGCGCCGAGGTCCAGCCCCTCGACCTTGACGAAATCGGCTCCACCGTCGCCGAGCAGGGCCACCGAGCGCTCCAGATCGGCCGCCCGGTGAGACGTCCCAGCAGGGGCGCCCGGGACGACCGGCTCCGCCCCACCCAGCTTCCGACCGGTCACCACCAGCCTGGGGCCCAACCGGACCCCCGTGCGGATTTCCTGTCGCCATCGGGCCAGCAGCGCGAGGTCGCCTGACATGTCCCGAACCCCAACCACGCCGGCCGCCACCAGAAGGGGGAAAAAGTAGGATCCGTTTTGGGCCAGCGCCTCTGGGCCCCGGCCGCCGTTGACCGGGAAGGTTGTGAGGTGGACATGCATGTCCCAGAGACCGGGTACCACGAAGCGCCCGCGGCCCTCCACCACCTTGACCCCGGGCG
The DNA here is from genome assembly GCA_964521535.1 of uncultured Gemmatimonas sp. Lineage (GTDB taxonomy): Bacteria > Gemmatimonadota > Gemmatimonadetes > Gemmatimonadales > GWC2-71-9 > SHZU01. The sequence continues at coordinate 16,012 of CAZFSA010000047.1, read as the reverse complement.
GCACCGGAGTGGCGCGCCGTGGCCCCACTACCCGGATCGTCGCCCCATCAGTGACGACCGTGGCATCCGGGCGGCGCTCGCCGGTCCGGGTATCAATCACGGTGACGCCGACCAGGGCCACCGGGCCAGCCGGTGGCAGCTGAGCAGCCAGCTGGGGGGCGCAGCCGGCCAGGAGCAGCGCGACAAGCCGACGCAGACTGGACCTCCAGTAACGAGGGTCGCCGGGGGACGGGGCTACCGCACGATGCTCTCCAGCACCTTCCGGACCGGCGGTTGCCAGGCCGGATCCCGTACCTCGAACCACCTCCGGAGGGGGGGCTCGGAGTGGGTGGTGGCTCCGAAAGGCCCATTCGGCCGCCGGCAGCAGTGGGTGGCGCGGCGCCAATTTGTGGCGTAAACGCAACAACACCTTGCCGCTGGTGCGCGGACGCAGCATCCTGCTCCACGTAGCCCGTGAGCGCGGGAGCCGGAACGATCATTGCCCTCGGGAGCGGGTCCGACCATGCGCCGGCTTTCTCGATGACCACTCGCCCCCCGGCGGCTCCACCGGAGCCCCTGTGGCGCCAGGCTGCCCTTCCCTTGGGAGCCTGTCTCGCGCTGGCGCTCGCGCTCCGGCTCCCGGGGCTCAACGACGGCCTGTGGTACGATGAGATCGAGACCCTGGTGGAGTACGTCCGGCGGCCGCTGCTGGCGATCCTCACCACGTTCGACAGCAAAAACCAACACTTGTTCTATTCGGTCCTCGGACACCTGAGCGTCAGCGCCTTCGGGGAATCCGCGGCCGCGCTCCGGGCTCCGGCGGTCCTGCTGGGGGTGGCGAGCCTGGTGGCCTTCTACCGCCTCGCCGCCACCTGGGCGCCACGGGACGAGGCCTGGATCGGGACCGCTGCGCTCGCTGTCTCCTACCATCACGTGTGGTTCTCGCAGAATGCCCGCGGGTACACCGGGCTGCTGCTGTTCACGCTGCTCGCCACGCGGGCGTTCCGCGGATTACTGTCGGCCTCGGTCGGCCAGGGGCGGGAGGTGCTGGCCTATGGGGCCTGGATGGCCCTGGCGGCGTACACCCACTTCACGGCCGCGCTGGTGGGGGTGGCACACGCGCTGGTTGCGGCCGGGGTGGTGGTGGAGCGACGGCGGCGGGGCGGTCCAGTCCCGCACCCGGCGCTGGTGGGCCTGGGGGCGGCGGTGGGGTTGGGAGCGCTCTGCTACCTCCCGGTACTGCCTCAGGTGGTGAATACGCTGCTGGGCCCGTCGCCCTTCGCGGCCAGCACCACCTGGCAGAGCCCGTTGTGGCTCCTGGCCGAGACCGCCCGGGGGCTCGGACGGGGCGTTCCCGGGGGTTGGGCGGCCCTGGCGGTTGGCCTGCTGGTCACCGGTCTGGGGCTCTGGAGCTGGTGGCGTCAGGACCGGGTGACCACGGCGCTCATGATCCTGCCGGCCGGGGTGACGGCGGTGGTGGTACTGGCGTTGGGCCACAACCTCTGGCCCCGGTTCTTCTTCTTCAGCGCGGGCTTTGCGGTGATGCTCGCGGTGCGCGGCGGGTTCGAGCTCGTCGAGCGGGTCCTGGCCGCGCGCGGCCGTCCGGTGGCCCGGGCGCTCGCCGGCCTGGTGCTCGCCGCCAGCACCGCGACCGTTCCCCGCGCCTGGGGACCGAAACAGGATTACGAGGGCGCGGCGCGGTTCGTGGACGCGGCGCGAAGTCCGAACGACGCGGTAGCCGTGGTGGACCTTACCGTGTATCCCTACACCCGGTACCTGGGCCGGGATTTCTCGGTGCTGACCGGACTGGACAGCCTGCTCGCCCTGGAAGCCCGCCATTCCGGCACCTGGGTGCTGTATACCTTTCCGATCCGGCTCGCCGCAGTTCAGCCGGAGATCTGGCAGCGACTGACCTCCGCGTACGACACGGCCGCGGTGTTCCGGGGCACCGTGGGCGACGGCGCCGTGGTCGTGATGCGAAGCTCCACCCACCAGCAGAGGAGCCAGGGGGCCGAGTGATCGAACCGGTGGTGGACGAAGAGCGCGCCCCGCTGGAGCGGGCGGTGACCGTGGTGATCCCCGCCTACAACGAGGGGCCCCACGTGGCGGAACAGATCCGGCACGTGGATCGGATCATGCGAGACACCGGATGGCCCTACGAGATCCTGGTGGTGGACGACGGCTCGACCGACGAGACCGCCCGGGAGGCCGATGCCACCGGCGTGCGGGTGCTCCAGCGGGTGCGGAACCGGGGGTATGGCGCGGCCCTCAAGCTTGGGGTCGAGCGGGCGCGGTACCCCTACATCCTGATCACCGACGCCGACGGGACCTATCCGGTCGAGGCCATCCCGGAGCTGCTGGCTCGCGCGGGGCAGAACGCGATGGTGGTGGGGGCCCGGACGGGGACCTCGGTCCGGGTTCCCTTGATCCGCCGGCCGGCCAAGGCCCTGATCCGCTGGCTGGCGAGCTACCTCTCGGGCGCCCGCATCCCCGATCTCAACTCGGGCCTCCGGGTGATGCGGCGCGATCTGGTGCAGCGCTATGCCCATCTCCTTCCCGACGGATTTTCCTTCACCACGACGATCACCCTCGCCTCGATCTCGAACGGCCATCCGGTGGAGTATGTCCCGATCAACTACCGGGCCCGTCTGGGCACGTCGAAAATCCGGGCGCGGCACGCGTACGACTTCGCGTTGCTGGTGCTGCGGGTGATCGTGTACTTCAACCCACTCAAGGTCTTCATTCCGACCGGTGCGGCGCTGGCGCTTCTCGGCCTCGGCAAGCTGGGTTACGACATCGTCAAGGACAACCTGTCGGAGAGCGCGGTGCTGGCGCTGCTCGGCGCGCTGATCGTCTGGTCGGTAGGACTCCTGGCCGATCAGAACGCCCGGATGGCGGTGCGGCGGTGAAGCTCTGGATCAAGATCCTGGTGAGCGCCGGCCTGCTCGGGCTGGTGTTTCTGGTGGTCCCGTGGAGCCAGGTGCGGGAGGCCGTGGGGCAGCTGCCCCCCGCGGTCTGGGCCGGCGTGCTGGCGGGGTTCCTGGCGGGTCACCTGCTGGGGGTCGGCAAATGGCGCCGGTTCGTCAACACCGGACGCGCGGGGCTCGGACCCCTGGACGCCACCCTGGCGTATTCTGCCGGTCTGTTCGCCAATCTCTGCCTGCCCAGCATCGTCGGGGGCGACCTTCTCCGCATGGGCCTGGCCGGCCGCCTCACGAAGCGGCCCGAGGCCGCGCTCTGGGGCGGCGTCATGGATCGGCTGACCGATCTGATGGCCCTCACCCTGCTCGCCCTCGCGGGGGGCCTCCTGGCCCGGAATCAGCTCGCCGGCTGGGCGGGACAGGTGGTGACAGTGGGCCTGGTCATCGCGGTGGCGACCGCCGGGGTTGCCGTCCCTCTGGCCTTGCGCCGTCCGATCCACCGGTGGCCCCGTCGCCTGAGGAGGCCAGTTGGGCGAAGCCTGGTCGCCATCCGGCAGCTCTGGCGGCGGCCAATCGTCTTCGCTGCCGGCCTCGCGGCGTCGCTCGTGATTCAGGGTGGCTTCGTGGTGCTCAACGCCTGGCTCGGGCGGGCCGTGGGGATCGAGGTGCCGCTCGGAGTCTGGTTCCTCACCTGGCCGCTCGCCAAGCTGGCGGCGCTGATCCCCATCAGCCTGGGCGGCCTGGCGGTGCGGGAGGCGAGCCTCGCCGCCCTGCTCCTCCCCTTCGGCGTCGCCCCCGCCCGGGCGGTGGTGGCGTCGCTGCTCTGGCAGACCGTACTGATTGCGGGCGGCCTGTTCGGCGGGCTGGTCTGGCTGATCCTGAGCCGGGTGCGCCACCTTCCGGTGGCAACCCGGATGGCCGCCGTGGCGCACCCATCCGAAGCGACGGCCGCGAAGTGAGCGCCCGGCCTCACGTGGCAATCCTTGGCGCCGGGCCCGCCGGCCTCGGCGCCGCCTGGCGCCTTCGAAAGGAGGACCGGGCCCGGGTCACTGTGCTGGAACAGCTCGCGATTCCCGGCGGGGTGGCCGCGAGCTTCGAGATCGCCGGGGTCCGGGTGGACCAGGGGAGTCACCGACTTCACTCGGCGTGTCACCCCACCATCCTGGCTGACATCCGGCGCCTGCTGGGCCCGGATTTCCTCGATCGACCCCGCCATGGACGGATCCGGCTTCGGGGACGCTGGATCCATTTCCCGCTCAAGCCGGTCGACCTGATGCTCCGCCTCGACCCGGCATTCGCGCTGGGCTCGATCCGGGACGCTGTGCTCCGCCCCCTGCGGGGCGCGCCCGCGCGCGACACGTTTGCCGACGTGCTCCGGGCCAGCCTGGGGCCCACGATCTGCGATCACTTCTACTTCCCGTACGCGAAGAAAATCTGGGGCCGGGCTCCGGAAGATCTCTCGGGCGTCCAGGCCCGCCGCCGGGTTGCCGCCGGGTCGGTAGGCAAGCTGGTTCGCAAGGTCATGGCCCAGGTACCGGGGCTGCGACCGCCGGGCGCGGGGCGGTTCTTCTACCCCCGCCGCGGGTTCGGCCAGATCAGCGACGCGTATGCCGAGGCGGCGGTGGCCGCTGGCGTCGATCTCCGGTACGGGCGGAAAGTCGTGGCCCTGACCCCGCCCAGCCAGGCCGATGGGTGCTGGACGATCGTCGCGGAGCATGGGGGAGCCACCGAGCGGGTGGAGGCGGACTACGTCTGGTCCACCCTGCCGGTGACGCTGCTGGCCCGGCTCCTCGGCGACCACACGCCGGACCCGGTGCGCGCGGCGGCGGGAGCCATGAGCTACCGCTCGATGGTGCTGGTCTATCTGGAGCTGCCGGTAGGCCGGTTCACCGAGTTCGACGCCCACTACTTCCCCGGCGCCGACGTGCGGCTGACCCGGCTGTCGGAACCGAAGAACTACGCCGGGCGCGAGGAGCCCGCCGGGCGCACGGTGCTCTGCGCCGAGCTGCCCTGCTCACCTGCGGACCCGTGGTGGACGGCGGATCCGGAGACCCTTGGGAGTCTGGTCGCGGAGGACCTGGCCCGCTCCGGTCTCCCGCTCCCGACGCCGCCGGCTTCGGTGCAGGTCCGGCGCCTTCCGCAGGCGTATCCCATCTACCTGAACGGCTATGAGGAACCGTTCGGCGTGCTCGACCGCTGGGCCGACTCGCTGCCCCGGTTCCTGAGCTATGGCCGCCAGGGCCTGTTCGCCCACGACAACACCCATCACGCCCTGGCGATGGCCTACGCGGCGGTCGACTGTTTCGGTCCCGGCGGGTTCGATCATGCCCGGTGGGCAGCGCATCGCCGGGAGTTCGAGACCCACGTGGTGGAGGACTGAGATGGGCCGACCCCGATGGGAGCGCCGGTCATGACCGCCATCCGCCTCCGGCTGTTCCTGACCTGCTGGCTGGTGTACGTCCTGCACTTTGCGACCGACTTCTCCCGGGAGCACTACCTGGTCGTGAGCATCGTCGAGGACCACTCCTACGCTCTCGACAAGTACTACGGGCTTCACGTCGACATTTTCCAGAATCCTCCCCGCGCCCCGGTCCAAGGCGCCCATCACGGCGCCAATCCCGGGATCTCGATGCTGGCGGCCATTCCCTACTTCCTGACCCGGCCGGCGGTGGAGTGGGTGGTGGCCCGGGACCTGGCGCGCCGGCAGGCGCGGGGAGACACCTCCGCGGTCTACCGGGACGATCGGGCCCGACGGGTGGCGTTCTATCAGGCTACCCGGCACATGGGCCTGGACGTCCGGTTCGGCCTGGTGGCCGCGATCACGCTGGCGCTCTTCATGGCCCCCCTGACGGCGGGCAGCGCCGTGTTGATGTACTCGGTCCTGGGGGCTGTCGGACTGGCGCAGCGCCGGGCGCTCTGGCTGTCGCTGCTCTACGCGTTTGGCACGCCGGTGTTCTTTCGAACGGCGTATCTGAACCAGAATCTCGGGCTCGGGATCTTCGTCTTCACGGCGTTCGTGCTGCTCTGGAATCCCCGCGGCCTGATACCCTGGAGCGCGCGAACCCGTCTCCTGGTGGCAGGACTCCTCGGCGGCCTGGCGTTCCTTTCCGACTACAGCGGGGCCGTGCTCGCCGGGTTGCTTGGCTTCTACGCCTGGTGGCGACGGACCGACGAACGGGGCCTCTGGGGCGGACTCCGGGACGCCACGTGGTACGCCGCCGGCGTGGTACCCGGCGTGCTGATGCTCTGGCACTACCAGTGGGCCAGCTTCGGACACCCGTTCTATCCGCCGCAGCACTGGATGGCCCCGGTCAAGTGGATCGACGTGGGCTACCAGGGAGTCGGCGGCATCACGCCCGAGCTGCTCCGGATGCTGCTAGTGGATCCCCGCTTCGGACTGTTCGTGGCGATGCCCCTGTCGCTGCTCGCGCTCGCGGCCCCGTGGCTCGCCCGGCGGGGCTTCGGGCCCCTGCCCCGGCGCGAGGCGCTGGTGTGCCTTGGGTTGAGCGCGGCACTGGTGCTCTTCTTCTCCACGGTCCAGTACACCCGTCTCCAGTACGTGACCGGGATCCGGTACCTCGCGCCGCTCTTTCCGTTCCTGTTCCTTGCCGCCGTGCCAGCACTGCTCCGATTGCCGCGGGCGATCTCCTTTGGCGTGGCATTCTGCTCGATCGTGATCAGCTGGTCGCTCGCCATGGTACGGAACCAGGGCACTGTCCTCGACAACGTCCAGCGGGCGCTGGTGGAGGGCTTCCAGCTGCCGTGGCTCACGGTGCTGGGCAAGATGTCGACCCAGTACCTCCCCTGGCTCGACGGCAAGCCGTCGGCCCTCCCCTGGCTGGCGATCGCGGCGGTCCTCATTGCCTTCATCTGGCGGGTTCAGTACCCCTGGAGGCCTGTTGGCGCGCCCGACCAGTAGCTGGCACCAAGCTTGCCCTTGGAGATGGACGGATCGGTCAATCTAAGTGATGTTATTTCAATAACTTGGCCGACGCCAGACCGCCGGAGGAGGGCAGCCACTCCGGGGCCGCGGTTCCCGGTTGTTGTTGGGCCGCAACAGCCAGTTGCCCCCGCCCCCCGGCGGCCGACCCACGACCCCGCACCCGCGAGGCGCCATGGAGCACCCTGAGCAGAGCGCCGCGACCCGTCCGGGCCCACGAGCCGTGACGGTGGACGTGGTGATCCCGGTGTTGAACGAGGCGCACGTGCTGGAGCGGAGCGTCACCACGGTCCGGCGCTTTCTGGCCGCGGAGATGCCGTGGGCCTGGCGGGTGATTGTGGTCGACAACGGCTCGTCCGACGGGACCGACGTGGTGGCGCGCCGGCTCGAGCGCGAAAGCGGCGGCGAGGTCCGCTTCCTTCAGCTGCCTCAGCGCGGCCGGGGCCGGGCCCTCCGGCACGCCTGGACTCAGAGCGACGCCGACGTGGTGTGCTACACCGATGTCGACCTGTCGACGGAGCTGGCTGCGTTGCCCACGCTGGTGCGGGCGGTGGTGGAGGAGGGCTACGACCTGGGGACGGGATCCCGGCTGCTGCCCGCCTCGAAAACCACCCGATCGCTCAAGCGCGAGTTGATCTCGCGGGCCTACAACCTCATCGTAAAGGCGGTGCTCTGGACCTCGTTCAGCGACGCCCAGTGCGGCTTCAAGGTGGTGAGCCGCCGGGTGGTTCAGGAGATCGTCCCCGACATCGTGGACCAGTCCTGGTTCTTCGACACCGAGCTCCTGGTGCTGGCCGAGAAGCGGGGATTCCGTCTGAAGGACCTTCCGGTCCGCTGGATCGAGGACGACGACAGCCGGGTGAAGATCGTTCGGACCGCCTGGGAGGACCTGAAGGGAGTGGCGCGCCTTCGATGGAAACTGTGGCGGGACGCCTTCACCTCCAGCCGGGCTGCCGTGCCCGAATCACGCCGAGTCTGGTGACCGGCCGGTCACCGGCCCCTTCATGGCGCCGCTGTTCCTGACGGGGGGCAGCGGCTTCGTCGGGCGGCGGGTGGTTGCTCTGCTCGCCGCCCGCGGCGCCTCCGACGTTCGGCTCCTGGTGCGGCAGCAGGGCCGAACCTCGCTCCCCGCGCCCGGGCCCGACGGCTGGCGGTACGTCCTGGGAGACCTGGTTGGGCAGGAGCAGCCCTGGGTGGAGGCCCTGGCTGGGGTCGACACGGTTATCCATCTCGCGGCCCTCACCGGCAAGGGCAGCCGGCGGGCGCATTTCGCGGCGAATCTGGAGGCCACCCGCCGGCTGGTCGACGCCGCCCGGGCCGCCGGGGTCCGACGCTTCCTCCACGTGAGCAGCGTGGCCGCCGGGTACGCCGACCGGCGCCATTATCACTACGGCAACGCCAAGGCAGCCGCGGAGGCGGTCGTCGCCAGCTCCGGCCTCGAGACGCTGGTGGTGCGGCCGACGATGGTCCTGGGACCGGGGAGCCCGGCCCTACCCAATCTGACGCGGATGGCCACGCTGCCCCGCCCCCTGATCTTCGGGCGCAACCATCCGGTCCAGCCGATCCATGTGGACGACCTCGCTGCGATCCTGGTAGCGGCCCTCGATCTTCCGGTCTGGCGCGGCCAGACGGTCGAGGTCGGTGGCCCGGAGGTCGTCGACCTGCGCACGATTGTCGCGCGGATCCGGCAGGCGCGGGGGCTTCCGCCCCGTTCGGCGCTTGCCCTGCCCCTCGAGCCGATGCGAACGCTGCTCGCTCTGGTCGAGCCGCTGTTGCTTCGATGGCTGCCGTTCACGGCGGGGCAGCTGGCCGGGTTCGCCAATCCGATTGTCGCCGCCCCCCTGCCCCCCGGCATGCCTCTCCCGAGGCCTGGTCGCGGCCTGGAGACGATGCTGGCCCCATGAGGTCCGACGAGGCGGTTGAGCGGGAGGGACGGGTCCTGCTCGCCCATCTGGCCAGGCGCCATCCAACCGACTACGCCATCGCCTGCTACCGGCGATGTCGAGTTGCGGCGGCTCTCGCCGACGATTCGCTGGACCTGCTCCTGCTCCGCGCGGCCTGCCGGAGACCCTGGCTCGCCGCCCCGGCCGACGCCTATGCGCGGCTGGTCCGGCCGGCGGGAGGATTCCGGCGCCGGGTGGTGCTGGCGCTGGCGATCGTTGAAAACGCCCGGGACACGCACCGCGGCCTCCATCCCCGGCAGGCGCCCCGGATCACCGCCTGGGTCGCCCTGGCAGGCGGCCTCCTCGTCGCGGCCTGTCGGGTCGCGGCCGGGATCGTCTGCTTCGGCCCGGTGCACCTGGCGCTGTGGGCCAGACGGGAGCGTTCGGTGTGACCCACCTGCTGATCGTCGGGTCGGGGGCGTCCGGGGTGCACCTGGCCCGCACGGCACTCGAGCGCGGCTTCCAGGTTACCCTCCTTGATGTGGGGCACGATCGACCCACCGCCCCGCTGCCCGAGGTGGACGTCGAGCGACTCAAGGACCAGTTGGATGACCCGGTGGCCTACTTCGTGGGCGAGCGCGGCGAAGGCATCGTCTATCCCGCCACCCGGCCCTCGTTCTACGGCCATCCTCCGAGCAAGGCGCACGTATTCCGGATTCCGGGCGGCTTCGCCGCGCGGGCCGCGGGGATGGAGCCGCTGTACAGCTTCGCTCGCGGCGGGCTGGCGGAGGCCTGGACTGCCGGGTCGTATGAATTCAACGCCACCGATCTTCGCGAATTCCCGATCGACCGGGCGGAACTGACCCGCGGCTACGCGACGGTGGCAAGCCGGATCGGTATCACGGGCGCGTCCGACGATCTCGCGGCCTTCATCCCCCTGGACGCCGAATATCAGCCGCCCCTTCCGCTGGATCGGCACTCGGCGCTCCTGCTGGAGCGCTACGGTCGGGTGCGGGCGCGGCTGCACCGGGAACTCGCCTTCCACCTCGGGCGATCGCGGGTGGCCACGTTGAGCCGCCCCCATCGGGGCCGGCCGGCGTGTGACCAGCTGGGCCGATGCTTCTGGGGCTGCCCGACCGACGCCATCTACAGTCCTCGGGTCACCCTGCTGGAGTGTCTTCGGGAGCCGGGCTTCCGCTACGAACCCGGGTGGCTGGCGACCCACTACGAGTACGATGGGGAGGGCCAGGTGACGGGGTTGGTGGCCGAGCCCGCCGGGGGCGGGCCGCCTCGGTCGTTCACCGCCGACCGCTATGCGCTGGCGGCCGGAGCGCTTTCCACGTCCGGGCTGGTGCTGGCATCGATTCTCCGCCGGACCGGGCGGGCCGAGACGCTGACCGGCCTGATGGACAACCGCCAGGCGCACCTGCCCTTCGTCACCCCCGCCATGCTGGGAGAGGCGACGGAGCTGGCGAGCTACCAGTACCACCATCTGGCCTTTGGGCTCGAGCGCCCGGACCCGGCGGAGTACATCCACGGCCAGATCACCACCCTCCGGGCGGCAGCGGTCCACCCGCTGGTGGCGAGCCTGCCGATGGATGCCCGGAGCGCCACCGGCCTGTTCCGCTGGCTCCGGGCCGGTCTGGCGCTCGCGAACGTGAACCTCCCCGACCGCCGGCGCTCCGAGTCCCGGGTCGGGATCCGCTCGCTGGACTCGGGCCGGTGTGAGCTGGTGCTGGACTATCGCGACGACCCCGCCGAAGCGCCGCTCCTGGCCGACGCACTCCGGCGGACCCGCCGCGCGATCCGGCGCCTTGGCGGGGTGGTACCGCCCGGAATGACCCGCGTCCTCCCCAAGGGCGCGAGCGTTCACTACGCGGGGACGCTCCCGTTCTCGCGGAGCCGGGCGCCGTTCACCACCAGGCCCGACGGGCGGAGCTGGGACTTCCCCAACCTCTACGTCGCGGATGGAGCCACGTTTCCGTTCCTGCCGGCGAAGAATCTCACGTTCACCCTGATGGCGAACGCGGTCCGGATCGGGCGGGCCCTGGAGTGACAGTCCGGGAGGCCGGCCGCTACCTGATCCGGCGGTAGGCCATGCCTGCGCGCCGGGCGGCGAGCCCGTCGGCGTCCGGCCGGTCGCCCAGAACCATGCAGGCGGTGGGTTCGACGCCGAGGCGCTCGGCCGCGGCCAGGAATCCGTCAGGCCAGGGCTTGAGTCGGCCCGGACCACCGGGCTCTCCGCACGCCACCACCGCGTCGACCAGCGCGGTCACCTCGAGCGCCTGGAGTTTGGCCCGGGCGGGGTAGTCGCTCACCACGGCCACCCGGCCACCCCGATCCCGAAAGGCGAGCAGCTCGGCCACCAGCGCCTCGCGTCTCCAGCGCCGGAGCCAGCGCAGGGGTCGTCGAAACATCCACTCCTCCACCGCCGCCTGGACCTCGGCCAGGTCGCGTCCGGTGGCCCGCGCGGCGGCTTCCAGTTGGAGTCGGAAGGGGTCGGCCACGGGTTCGCGCAGGGTCTGGCGGAGGGTCTCGTGCTCGTGCCGGAAGCGACGGACGAGGTGGCGGGCGGCGCCACCCGCAAGAGCCAGCTCGGCCGCCATGGCGGCCTTCACCGGCCAGGGGTGGTACAGGGTGCCATCGAGATCCACCAGCAGGGCAGCGGTCACCAGAGGCCGAGGCTCCAGAGGACGGCGGCGCCCCAGCCGAGCAGACAGGCCCACACGGTGCGCGAGCGGAGGGCGATCTCGACCGGCGACCCGCCGGACCCCTTGAGGTGGGCCAGGCGGAGGTAGAACAGGATCCCGTACACCACGAAGGGCATCGAAGCCATCTCCCGCCCGGCCACCAGGATCTTCGACTCCATGCTGTACAGGCCGTACGACACCATCGCCACGCAGGCCGAGATCGTCATGCCATGATCGAGGAAGCCCATGGTGTAGCCGGCCAGACTGGGACGGTGCTCGACGGCGATCCCCTCGTAAAGATCGGCCCGGCGCTTGCCGAAGCCGAGGAAGAGGGCGAGCGCCGAGGAGCAGAGCAGCAGCCAGTTGGACGGCACGACCCCGACCAGCACGCACCCCAGGGCGACCCGGATGACGAACCCCGAGCTCAGCAGGAAGACGTCGAGCAGCGGCTTGCTCTTGGCTCCCAGGGTGTAGGCCAGGTTCACCGCCAGGTAGACCCCGGCGAGCGCCACGGCGGCCTTCGACCCGGTGGCGAGCAGAAGCGCCGCCCCGCCCAGGGCAAGGGCAATTGCGAACGTGGCGGCGATCCTGAGGGGGACGTCGCCCGAGGCCACGGGGCGGAGGCGCTTCCGGGGATGGAGGCGATCGGCCGGAGCGTCGACGAGGTCGTTGAAGACATACACCGCCGAGTTGATCAGGCAGAATCCGAGCAACCCCAGCAGCAGCATGTCGAGCCGGAGGCGGGCGCCTGCCACCACCGCGAACGGCACCGGCATCAGCACGAATCCGTTCTTGATCCAGTGGCTGGGACGCGCAAGCCGAACGAGTGCAGGGACCATTCGACGCCTCAGAAGCCAAGTCGCCGGCGAACAAACCGTGGCAGAAGCCGGATCACCATCATGACGCCGCGCCAGACCGGTGGCGCATACACCGTGGGCCAGCCGCGATCGATGGCCCGGAGTGCCCGTCGCGCCACGGAGTCAGCGTCCGCGGAAAAGGGCGGCGGCCGGAGCCCAGCCGTCATCGCGGTTCGCACGAAGCCCGGCTTGACGCACACGGTCCGCAGCCCGGCCTTCCGGAACCGCAGGTCCAGTCCATCGAGATAGTACGAGAGCCCCGCCTTGGCGGAGCCGTAGAGCACCACGGGCTTTCGGGCGCGATCGCCGGCCACCGAACTCAGGACGCAGAGGGTGCCCCCGCCCTGGGCCAGGAGCACCTTCCGGGCCGCCTCGCAGAACAGGACGGTACCGGTAAACCCCGAGGTGAGTACCTGGGCCGCGAGGGCCGGGTCGGCCTCGAGGTTCTCCTGGGTATCGAACGCGGCGGCGGTCACGACCACGAGGTCCAGCCCACCCATCGTCTCTCGGGCGCAGGCCAACGCCGGGTCGAAGGTTGCCGGCTCTTCCAGATCGCACCGGGCGACTCCGGCGGCGCTGCCCGGTGAACGGATCTCCAGGTCGGCGGCGCTCCGCTCCAGATCGGCCGGATGTCGCCCCAGCAGGAACACCCGGTCGCCCCGCTCGGCCAGACGGCGGGCCAGCGCCCGGCCGATCCCGCCGGTACCACCCAGGACCGCCGCCTTCACGAACGGTCTCCCAGGAGACGCACCGATTGGGCGCTGCGGAGCCGGCCCTCCGGATCCCATCGCTGGCGCACCCGCTGCCACGCCTCCAGGCGGGGATCGAGTCGGCGGAAGTCCTCGGCGGTGGAGAAGGCGTCCTTGGCCAGATAGACCCGACCGCCCAGTTCCGCCACCAGCCGGTTCAGCCGGGCCACCACCGCGGCCGTGTTGGGCCGCACGGGGAGGTCCAGCGTCAGCGTCAGGCCGGGCGCCGGAAAGGAGAGCAGCCCGCGCCCCGCCGGACCGAAATCCTTGAGCACGGTCAGAAAGGACGCGACACCCAGCGATCGCGCCAGGTCCAGCACCCGGCGAATCGGTCCGTGGTCGGACGCGTGCGGCACCAGGCACTGGTACTGCGTCAGGCCGCGCCGGCCGTAGAGCAGATTCCATCGTTCGATGGCGTCGAGAGGGTAGAAGAACGCCTGGGGATGGACCGGGCCCCGACGGACCCGGGCGAGATGCCGCCAGTAGTAGGCGGTGTTGAAGGCCCGAAGCGACATCCGGGAGAGAAGCCAGTCGGGCGCCTGGAACGGGACGGTCGCGGCCCGCCGGAAGCGGGGGGGCGTGGCCGGGGCCTCCCCGGGACGGGCCCAGCGGCCCTTGATGACGATGCCGCGACCGAGGTGGCGACCACCGGCCAGGGTGTCGAGCCACGCCATGGTGAACGGCCAGTCGCGACCGGTCTGAAGCGCTGTCGCCACCGCCTCGAGCGAGCCGTGCCGCTCGCTCTCGCTCCAGATCCACGGCGACGGGATTCGCTCCAGCGTGAACTCCACTTCCAGGATGTGGCCGGTGAGCCCCATCCCGCCCAGGGTGGCGCGAAACAGCTCGGGCTCCCGCTCGCTGGAGCAGGTCACCACCCTCCCATCCGCCACCCGGAGCAGCAGGCTGCGGACGTGCTCGCCGAAGGACCCGGCGCAATGGTGGTTCTTGCCGTGGACGTCGGCGGCCACCATCCCTCCCAGGGTGACGAACTGGGTGCCGGGGGTAACCGGGGGAAACCAGCCGCGGGGGAGGAAGAGCCGGTTGATCTCCAGAAGGGAGAGGCCGGCCTCGGCCCGCAGGATGCCGTTCACCGGATCGAAAGCCAGCAGCCGATCCGCCAGCGGGGATTCCGCCACCACGTCGCCTGGTGAGGCCGGAAGCGACGCGTCGCCGTACGACCGGCCCAGCCCTCGAGTGAGCGCGGCGCCGAAGGTGCTGGCGGTCAGATCCTCGGACTGGACGACCTGGCCAGGGAGCCGCGGGTATCGGCCCCAGCCCGTGAGGGTGGTGGCGAAGGGCCGCCGCATCAGGGCGTCTCCGGACGGGCGAGCACCAGCCAGTTGCCGAATTCCGCCAGCGGCGCGTAGTGCCCCAGCAGATGGGTTCCGACCGTGCGGGCCCAGCGATCGCGCTTTCGCACCCGCTCGTCCACCGTGGCGGTCCCGAAATGGGAGCTGGACCAGCGCTCCAGGAACCGGACCAGGGGCGAGCGCTCCCGGCCGATCCAGAACATGCTGCGGTAGCTGGGTGGCGCCGTGGAGTCCTGGAGGTAGTCCCAGGCGGGGCGATCGATCACCACCAGGGCGGCGGGATGGTCCTCCAGGAAGCGTCGGAGTCCCAGGCCGATCTGGTCCGACACCAGGTAGTCGTCGTTGGCGTACACGCCCCGCGGCTTGGGGGCGCCGATCATCTTGTCCAGGCCCCAGGTTCGCTCGTAGTAGAAGACTGGTCGCGAGGCGTTGGGGCCCGATGCGAGGAATTCGGCGAGCGGCACCCAGGCCGGATTCTGGCTGGTGCGCTCAGCCCCCAGGCGGGGCCCGCGCGCCGCTCGCGGCTCGGTGCCGTCGGCCGGGCGACCGGCAAGGACGTCGCGGGCGCCGAGCACCAGGCCCCGGGCCCAGAACCGGCCCGCGCCCGCGAGACCCGGGGCATAGGTGAGACACACCAGGGCCACCAGCGCCAGCGCCAGGCGCCGCTGGCTGGCCGGGGGGGAAAGCGTGGCGAACCGGAGCGGAACCAGGACGACGGCCACCAGGCCGAGGATGGGCGGGACCAGGTGGTACATGTCGGATCGTGCCAGTCCACTCTTGAGGGCCACCACGGCGTAGGCCAGGGAGGCGCCGAGGAAGCGGTCGCCCACGTCGAAGCCGGTGACGGGCAGGCGGGCGAGCCCGGCGCCGAGCCAGGCGGACCCCAGGAACAGGAGACCGAAGACGGCCACCGCGTTCACCGAGACCTGGAAGGGAAACGCGGCCTCGCCGCCGCCCCGCAGCGCGATGATCTGCCAGGTGGCCCGGAGCCAGGCCCCGGTGTCCCCTCCCATCAGGGTGAGTGCCACGGCACCACTCACAACGCCCGCCGCCAGCAACACCAGTCCGGCCGGGATCAGCGGCCGGGCCCGCCGCGTGGCGAGGGCTTCCAGCAGGGCCAGTCCGACGATCGCCACCCCGACCGCCAGGGCGTACTCCAGCGACAGGACCCCCAGCAGACCGAGCAGGCCACCGGTCAGGAGCCATCCGTGTCGCGAGGGCGCGACCCGGGCGTGGACGAGGAGAATCACCACCGGGAAGAGCCGCCGGAGCGCAATCCACGAGAGCCCGAGATTGTCGTTGACCAGCAGGATCAGGAGCACGCCGACGGCTGCCCATCGGGCCCGGCGGTCCGGGACCGCGCGGGCGAGCGCGTAGGTGGCTCCGCCAAACGTCAGGGCCTCGATCAGCGCCAGGAACGAGTAGTAGGCGTGCATCGAGTAGCCGAACCAGTCGAACCAGCGCGCGAGCGGGAAGATCAGGAGCGGTCCGTAGATGAACTCGAAGTCCAGGTACGGTCGCTGGCCCACCCGCTCGCGCAGCAGGGCGCTCAGGAAGTACTGGTCCTCGCCGTAGGGCCCGTACCGCGCCAGGAAGGGCGGGAAGTAGAGCGCCAGCATCAGGAGCGCGACGGCGAGCCCCAGGCGCGCCGCGCCCGGGGGGGCCGATGCCGGCGGCGGCACG
>CAZFSA010000046.1:20784-30320 GCA_964521535.1 uncultured Gemmatimonas sp. | reverse complement strand
GTACCCGGACGGCCCGGGCCCCCCGCGGGCCGTGCCCGGGTCCCAGGGGAGCGGGGGCGCGGCCACCACGCGCGCCGGCGCCGGCGCCTGCCGGAAGGTCAGGCCGCCGTCCGTCGAGCGAGCATAGGTGATCGAGTTCCACCAGCACGGATTGCCCGGGTCCGTGATCCCAGGGAAGCAGTTGGCGGCGAAGGGGTCGTGGTACTCGTTGTGGACAAGGGCATGGATCACGGCCCCGTCTCGATAGGCACCGGCGATCCATTCCTGATTGGCGTAGCTCTGCGGATGCCAGTCGTCTTGCGAGGAGAGCGCCGGGGTGCCGCAGATCCGGCGTAATTGCTGAAAGTCCGGCCCAGCCATCACGTAGTTGCGGGGGGCATTTCCCGAGATGAGCAGAATGCCCCCGGCTTCGGGACTTCGAATCGCGCGGGCGTGGACGTCGGGCACGTCGAGGGGCTCGCAGCGATCCCGGCTCCAGTCCATCACGATCTCGGGCGCGCCCAGTGTGACGGACACCGAGAACGATCCTGATGGCGGAGGGGGTGGAGGAGGCGCTGGAGGGGGTGGAGGTGAGGGCGGTATGCCCGGCCCCTGAGGCGGGTCCAGCAGTGTCGTGCCACCCTCTGCACAGGCCGCGACAAGCATCAACACTGCAAACGATGGCGCACGCATCGGCATCGACCCTGGACCCGGACGATAGGCGACACCCGTCATCGCGAGAGTCCCTGACGGCTGACCCGCTAGGTCGTCCCCTTCGCCACCTCCTTGGCCCACGAATCCCGCAGGGTCACGGTCCGGTTGAAGACCAGCGCCCCGGCGCGCGAATCGACCGGGTCGGAGATGAAATATCCGAGTCGCTCGCACTGATAGCGGGTACCGGGAGGGTCCGCGGCCACACTGGGCTCGATCCGGGCCCCGCGGACCACGACCAGCGATGCCGGATTCAGCGCCGTGATGAAGTCCTGGCCTTCCGGCAAGCGGTCCGGCTCGGGCACGGTGAAGAGTCGGTCATAGAGCCGGAGCTCGCATTCGACGGCATGGGGAGCGGACACCCACTGAATGGTGCCCTTGACCTTCCGGCCGTCGGGCGCGTCGCCGCCGCGGGTCGCGGGATCATAGGTGCAACGCAGCTCGATCACCTCGCCCGAGGCGTCCTTGATCACCTCGCGGCAGGTGATGAGATAGCCGTAGCGGAGCCGGACCTCGCGACCGGGGGCCAGGCGAAAGTACTTCTTCGGGGGATCCTCCAGGAAATCGTCGCGATCGATCAGGAGCTCCCGCGAGAAGGGGAGCCGGCGCGAGCCGGTCCGGGGGATGTCGTGGGGATACAGCGGCGCGTCCAGCTCCTCGACCTGTCCCTCGGGGTAGTTGGTCAGCACCACCCGAAGTGGCTTTGCAACACAAAGTACTCTGGGCACTCGCTGGTTGAGGTCGTCCCGGACGGCGTGCTCCCAGGTGGCCAGCTCGGTGAGCGCGTCGGTCCGGGCCACGCCCACCAGGTCGCAGAACCGCCGCACCGCCTCGGGCGTCACCCCCCGGCGGCGGATCCCCGCCAGGGTCGGCATTCGGGGGTCGTCCCAGCCGGTCACGTGACCCTCGGTCACCAGCCGGAGCAGCTTCCGCTTGCTCACCACCGTGTACTCCAGGGTGAGCCGGTTGAACTCCGTCTGTTCGGGCGGGCGCTCGAATCCCACCTCGCGCACCAGCCAGTCGTAGATCTCCCGGTTGTCCTTGAACTCCAGGGTGCAGAGCGAGTGGGTGACGCCCTCGATGGCGTCGGAAAGCCCATGAGCGAAGTCGTAGAGCGGGTAGATGCACCAGGCGTTGCCGCGGCGGTAGTGGGTGGCATGGCGGATCCGGAGCAGGATCGGGTCGCGCATGATCATGTTGGGATGCGCCAGGTCGATCCTGGCCCGGAGCACGTGCGCGCCGTCGGGAAACTCCCCGGCCCGCATCCGCTCGAGCAGATCCAGGTTCTCCTCGACCGACCGGTCCCGGTAGGGCCCCGGCGTGCCGGGCGTGGTCACGGTCCCCCGGGTCCTCCGGATCTCCTCCTCGCTCTGGCTGTCCACGTACGCCTTGCCCTTCCGCACCAGCCGGACTGCGAACTCGTACAATTGTTCGAAGTAGTCGCTGGCGTAGCACTCGCGGTCCCACTCGAAGCCCAGCCAGCGGATGGCGTCCTTCATCGCCTCCACGTAGCGCTGTTCCTCGGTGAACGGGTTGGTGTCGTCGAACCGGAGGTTGACCGTACCGCCGAACTCCCGGGCGATCCCAAAGTTCAAGCAGATCGACTTGGCGTGGCCGATGTGGGGATAGCCGTTGGGCTCCGGCGGGAAGCGGGTACAGACCGGGCGGCCGAACCGACCGCTTTCCACGTCGGCGGCCACCTTCTGGCGGATGAAATCGCGTCGGGAACTGTCGTGGGTCACGTCAGGTCGGGTCGAGGCGTTACGGCGAACAGACTTGCTCCCAAAGATACACCTGGGGAGCGCGTGTCCCCCGGCGCCCGGCGGCATGTCTGGCTGGAGGCGGGACGCCGGGCGGCCCGCCGCAACCGGTAACTCGCGGCCGGCGGCGAACGCGGACCTCGGGCGAGCGGCCCGCCCCCAGCGTTCGGCCGGGTTCTACGGGAAGGGTGGAAAATGGCGCACCGACACCCGCTCGACGCCATCGGCGTCGCGGGTCAGCCCCACGAGGTAGTCGACGCCGATGTCGAGCGGCTGGACTCGGCGGGGTAGCGCCACCAGCGCCAGCAGGGCGCCGCTGGCGGACACCACCGCCCAGCTCGCCACGTCGGTGCCGTAGTTGTGCAGGGTTCTCGCCCAGAGGCGACCCGCCCGATCCACCGCGATCCGGTCCAGCGCGGGGAACGTCCTCGGCCGCGGGACCTCGTCGAGCACTGCTCGAAGCGTGGTGCGGTCCGCCTGCCGAGCTTCCCGGTTCGTCTCGTCATCGATGGCGCGCTGCCAGTCGGCGTTGGTCACGCGTCGCCGTACGGGGGCGAGGGCGATCCGAAACCGGCTTGTCGGCCCACCTCCCACGCGGAGGACGTCGCAGAGGCCGTCCTGGAGGGTGCAGTAGTAGACCAGACCGCCGCCGGCTGCCGCTCCGACCGCTTGCCCGAATGGGATCGTCGCAATCGCCGAGATGCGCCGGGCCCGGTAGTACTCCTGAACGCCCCGCGCCAGGACCGTGTCGAGCGCCTGGCCCTCGACCCGCACCAGGCTGGTCGGGACCTGAAGCCGCTCACCCGCGAAGTCGGGCCCGCGCCTTCCGATCCGGCGCAAGCGGTGTTGAAGAAACAACATGGCACCCTGTCCCGAGCACCAGACCATCTGCTCGAAAGCGAGCAGACCGGTGGGCAAGGGAGCGACTGGTCCCACCTGTCCGTCGGGTGAGATATAGGACACCCGTTGGTGTGCAGCGTCGTGCAGGGCGAGTCGGCCGTCATCGCATCGATCGAGCCAGCGCAGCAATCGGAACTCGCCCGGTCCGTCACCCTCCCGGCCTGAGGTACGCAGGACCTGCCCGCTCCGGTCGAACCGCACGACGCGATGCCATCCGGCGTCGGCGATGATCAGGCTGCCAGCCGGGTCTCGGACTGCCCCGACCACGCCCGCGAACAGGAGGTGATCGGGACCGAAGTCGGTGCCAAGCTCCAACTGCGGCGTGGACAACAGGATCAGCCTGGGGGGCGGCCGCCGGGCCTCGTCACCGGTGGGCCATTCGAAACGGCGAGGAAGCGACTGGGAAGCGGCCTGGCCCGCGGCTGTCGAGGCGAGCGTGACCAGGCAGGCTGCGGCCGCCGCAACGAGCCTCTTCCTCCCGGGGCGGCCGCCGGCCCCTAACCGACGGCCGTGCACTTCTTGTTCGGAAGCGGCTCCTCAAGCAACGGGTGCTTGCATTCCCCGCTGACATCGTGGGTACCGCTGCATCCCGGTCCGCTGCAGTTCTCATTGGCGCACGTGGCGCACCGGTCCGGGCCGACGGTCCGATCCGTGCCGAACAGTGGCGTTCCTGCGAGGAACCCCGCTGCCACCACCCACGGAAGCACCCTGGTCCAACTCACTGCATACCTCGCTGGTGAGGATGTCGCAATATGGGGGGGGTAAATCCGCGCCAGGCGAACAGTCACCGAACGTGGGATAGCCGGGGGCCCTGGCCTCGCCCGGCTCTCGGCGCCACCTTTCGGACCATGCCGGGCGACATCGCGCTGGTGACCGGGGCGACAGAGGGGATCGGCCGGGCCACGGCATGGGCGTTGGCCCGCGCCGGCTACCCGGTGGCAGTCACGGCTCGCACCGCCCCAAGGGTCGAGGCGCTGGTGGGCGAGCTCGCCGCCGCCGGCTTCCGGGCCACCGGTCTCGCAGCCGATGTTGGCGACCCGGCCGCGGTGACCCGGCTGGTGGACCACGTGGCCGGCACCCTGGGCCCCGTCACGGTCCTGGTCAATAACGCCGGGATTCTGATCCCAAGGCCCTTCGTCGACACCACGCCGGACGACTGGAGCCGGACCTTCGCCACCAACGTGCTGGGCGTGGCCACCGTCACCCGGGCCGTGCTGCCGGCCATGATCGACCAGGGCCGGGGCGACATCGTGAACATCGCGAGCCTGGCGGGGAAGAATGGCGTCCCCGGCGCCGCAGCCTACAGCGCCTCGAAGCACGCGGTGCTGGGCCTGTCGCGAAGCCTGATGCTGGAGCTCAGGCCCCATGGCATCCGGGTGATCGCCATCTGTCCCGGGAGCGTGGACACTCCCATGATGCGGGCGCAGCACCACTTCACGCCCAACTTCGAACGGATCCTCCGGCCGGACGACGTCGCGGCCGCCGTCGTCCACGCCCTCTGCCTGCCGCCCCGGGCCACCGTGAGTGAGCTCGACCTCCGTCCCTCCTGCCCTTAAGCGCCGTGGGCTCCGGCGGCTGACCGAGCCGCTCCCCCTCGGCTTGGCCGCGCTCGGCCTGGCGTGGATGGCCCTGTTCCTCGACACCCGGAGCCATGACGCCGCCTGGACCGCGGCGGGCATTGCTACCGGGCTGGGGCTGCTGGCGGTCTACCGTGGCCACCGAGGTCGCGCCCTGGCGCGCCGGAGGGAACAAGAGCTGGCGAAGGCGGTGGCCGACACGGCCAATCGAATCCACGAGCTGGAGATCCTCCGCAGCGTGGCCCAGGCGCTGCTCACCTTCCATGCCCCCGACGAGCTGTTCGAGGAGGTGGCTCGGTCCGCCCGGCACCTGCTGCGCGCCGAGGGCGGTGCGGTGATGTTGCGGTCGGACGAGGGCGATTTCCTCCGGGTGGCGGCCGGGGATGGCCTGCTGGTGGCCGGCAGCGGGCGGTTGCTCCCGGTGGAAGGCTCCTTGGCGGGTTGGGTCGCGAGCCGCAACGAGCCGCTCCGCACCGAGGACATGGCCGGCGATCCCCGTAACTACCATGTGGAGGGGCTACCGCCCGAACTCCGGTCGGCCGCCGTGGTGCCCCTCCGATCCGGGGGCGAAACGATCGGAGCGCTGGCGGCGTATAATCGCTCCGACGGCACGCCGTTCACCGAGTACGACGTCACCCTGCTCCAGGCGCTCGGCGATCAGGTTGCCGTAGGCCTCGACCGCGCCGCGATGCTGGAGACCGCGAGACAGAACGAGCTGGCCCTGGAGCAGAAGAACCGGGAATTGCTGGAGGCCACGGAGCTCAAGAGCAGGTTCCTCGCCAACATGTCGCACGAGCTCCGCACCCCGCTCAACGCCATCATCGGCTTCTCCGACCTGATCCTGGCTGACGGCGAGCCGCTGGACGAGACCCGACGGGACTACCTGGAATCCATCGCCCGCAACGGTCGCCACCTGCTTGGTTTGATCAACGCGGTGCTCGACGTTTCCCGCCTCGAGGCCGGCCGGATGCCGACCCGACTCGGCCGGTTCGATCTGCGCGAGGTGATCCGCGCCGCTGTGGCCGATACCGAGAGCCTGCGGGCTCCCCGCCGCCAGACCTGCACGGTCGACTCGGAGGAGGAGCCAATCGAGGTCACCGCCGACCCCCAGCAGATCCGCCAGGTGCTCCTCAACCTCCTGTCGAACGCCGCCAAGTTCACGGCCGACGGAGGTGCGATCGGCGTCAAGGTGGTGCGCGCCCGGTTGCCCCTGCCCGTTCCCGCCGATCGGGCCGGCGACCTTCCCGGCGTCGAGGTTCGGGACGCAGTCTGCGTGACGGTCCGGGATACCGGTATGGGGATTCGGGAGGAGGATCTGGACCGACTGTTCCAGGCCTTTACCCAGGTGGACGAGTCCGCCCGGCGGCAACAGCAGGGGACGGGGCTCGGGCTGTCGCTGGTGAAACAACTGGTGGAGCTGCACGGCGGAACGGTGGGCGCTGACTCGGTGTTCGGCGAAGGGAGTACTTTCTGGTTCATCCTCCCGGTCGATGGGCCGATTCGGCGGAAGGCCGCGACGCCCTAGCCCCGCCAGCTCCACCGACCACGGCGCTCCGCCGGACCAGTTCCAGGTGCGGTGCGATGACCGCCGCGAACTGCTGCGCTGCCGCAGCCGCGTCGCGCGGGGCGCTCAGGCGACCGGCCTCCAGCAGCATCAATCCGATGCACCGATCGGCCACCTTGAGCGGCACTGCCAGCTCCACCCCCTGGTCGGTCTCGGCCAGGCTCCACGGCCGCTCCCCGTCGAGCACGGGCGCTGCCGGCAGGCCCTGGATTGCGACCGCCGGAAGATCGGCCACCGGCCGGATCGAGTCGGCCGACAGACACACCATCTCGGTCTCCGACCGGCGAAGCAGGAACCGAAGCCGGTCGTGGGGGATCACCTCCCGAACCTCGGCGCCGAAGCGATGAAGGGCCTCGCCCAGATGCGCGGTGGAGGCGAGGACCTCGGCCGCCCGAAGCACGGGCAGCGACGGCGCCTGGAGCACTTCCAGCTGGCCTCGCAGCGCCTGCGCCTCGGACTCGTGCCGGAAGGCCGCCACCCGGCCGCTCACGAGCCTGGCAACCAGCAGCGCCAGCTCCTCGTCGGCCGGTCGATAGAGATCGGCCGCGGCGTGCGCCAGGAGCAGCATGCCCACCGGTGCTCCGCCAAGCTCGAGCCGCGCCGCCAGCAGCGAGGCGACCCGGGCCGGACCGCCGGCTCCCCCTCCCGAGGGCCAGGACAGGCCAGGGGCCTCGCTCGCCAGGTCGGCGACGCTCCCCGTCGACTCTGGCCCCATCACGTCTTCGGCCAGACGGACCAGGTCGGCCCAGGTTCGGCTGGTCGCCCCCCAGCGCCGGCGGGGAACTCCGCCGCTCAGGGGCAGCGCCGTCCCGCTCCCGTTCGCGAACGCCACCAGCTCCAACCGGTCGTGAGGCAGATGGGCCAGGAGCAGACCGCTGAGCCGCCGCACCAGCTCGGGTCCCGTGGGAGCCTCCGCCACCGCCCGTGCCACGGCAGGGAGCAGTTCCTCGCCCGCGACCCGGGGCGTAATGGAACTGCTCCCGTCTGGAGGGCGACCCCGGATCAGCCGGCTGAGAGGCACCAGGGTGTCCGCGAGCCTGCCCGCGAGGTCATGGAGCTGGCGAATCTGGGCAGCCCCCCACGCTCCGGCTTCGAAGGTCGCGATCAGCGCCAATCCCACGTCGCGCTCGGTCCCATGGATGGGCAACGCGATCGCCGAGGCGTACTTCGCCTGGCGGATCCGTTGCTCCAGCTCGAACAACTGGTCCTGGGTGAGGAAGGGATCCGGCTCAGGGAGCTCCACCCGATCCTCGGCCAGCGCCTCCGGACCCAGGAGCACCGAACCGCCGCCCTCAGGAAAGAGCCAGAGTCCGAAGAGCTGGTGGGGGATTTCGGTCCCGACCAGATTCGACAGCGCCAGGTGCCAGGTGGCAATGGCAAGCGGGTCCGGCGGCCCCGCCGCGAGATCGATCCTCGGAACCAGCAGGGGGCCGCGCGGCCCCACGACGGGTTGGCTCATGCTGGCCATGTCGAGACGCACGAGCAGAAGCTATGCCCGCAGGGTCGATCGCGCTAATTTCTTGTCTTGCAACGTGTTACCAAGATCAACAATCGACCGGATTGGAGTGTTCCGCCATGACCTCTCTCACCCTTCGAATCGACGGCATGAGCTGCGGGCACTGCCTGAACGCGGTGAACCGGGCCCTGTCGGCCATGGCCGGGGTCGAAGTCGTATCGGTGACGATGGGCCGCGCCGACCTTCGCCTCGACCCTGATCGGGTCGCCGCCGACCAGGTGGTGGCGGCGGTTGCCCGTGCGGGCTACCCGGCCCGGGTTTCGGAGGGCGGCTAGATCAGGCCTGCAACCTTGGCCTGATCGGTCACCAGGGTCCGGGTCGCGGCCAGGAGGATCAGGCCACCCAGAAGAGCGGCCGCGGGGAGCAGGTAGATCGCACGGTCCAGGCCGAAGTGGTCGGAGAGGGCACCGACCAGGGGGAAGGCGATGGAATCGCCGGCCACGTGGATGAAGAGCAGGTAGGCCCCCATCACGGTGGTACCGATGCGCGGGGGGACGACGTCGAAGACAGTCGCGGTGAGAGGGCCGTTGTAGAGCGTGAGGAAGAAGAACCCCGCATAGAAGAGGGGGAGGAAGACCGCCGGGTTTCGGGTGGTGAGGAGCCAGACCGCGATCGGGACCCCGATCAGGAACCCGGCGGCGCTCACGATCACCCGGGCCGCCGGGACTCGCCTCCGGAGCTGATCGGCGAACCACCCACCCGCCAGGGTTCCGGCGGTGCCGGCCAGGAGCCCGGCGAGCCCCAGCAAGCGAGCCGCCTCGGCGGTGGAGAGCCTGAGCGTCCGGGCGACGAATGTTGGGGCCCAGGCCACGAGGCCGTTCATTCCAAACGAGATCAGCGCCCCACCCGCGAAGACATACACCAGCGTTGGGGTGCGCATCACCAGCTGGAAGGCGCGGGTCAGGTCGACCACGGCGGCGTGGACGACGGCGTCGTGGCCCTCGGCGATCCGGGCGTCCTCCGTGCGACGCGCCACCTTCCGGAGAAGCCGGATGTTCCAGATCACCCCCAGTCCCACGATGGCGGCGAAGATGGCGGCATCGACCTCCGAGTCCGCCCCGCGCCGCCGGTCGAGCAGGTAGCCGATCATGAGGGCGAGGGCGAGGCTCGCGAGGATCGGCATCCCGGCCCGGACCAGCGACCCGACGCCAAGCCCGAAATCGCGAAACTCCCGCCAGACCGCGGCCAGCGGCAGGGGACGGGTGGGGTCCTGGAGCTGGAGCACCAGCGCCGCCAGGCCGAACCCTGGCAGGCTGAGCACCAGTAACGTCACCCGCCATCCGTAGAGCCCTGCCAGCTGGCCAGCCAGCATGATGCCCAGGATGCCGCCCACCGCGAGCCCGGTCATGAAGACGCTCATCGCCAGAGCGCGCCGCCGGCCGGGGAAATAGTCCGCAACCATCGAGGCCCCGGCCGCGGCCGCGGCGGCGCCACCCAGCCCCACCAGCGCCCGGGCCACGAGCAGCGAGGTGAAGCCGAGCGCCAGGCCCGAGAGCGCGGTCGCGGCGCTCCACAGCAGAATCCCCCCG
>CAZFSA010000046.1:0-20641 GCA_964521535.1 uncultured Gemmatimonas sp. | reverse complement strand
GAACAGCGCGAAGATCGCGTAGCGCTCGAGGTAGTTG
This sequence comes from uncultured Gemmatimonas sp., assembly GCA_964521535.1. Classification (GTDB taxonomy): domain Bacteria; phylum Gemmatimonadota; class Gemmatimonadetes; order Gemmatimonadales; family GWC2-71-9; genus SHZU01. The sequence goes on along the minus strand of CAZFSA010000046.1, from coordinate 20,604 downwards.
AGGAGGTTGGTCGCCGTGAGGACGGCGAGGGCGATGGCCGCGCGCGGGGCCGGCCGCTCCGGGTCCTCGCTCACGCCCCGCCGGCTTTGGCCTGCTCCGCCCGCTGGTCGCGGAACGCGCGGGCGGCGCGGTACTCCGCCAGGAGCCGCTCCATCATCGCCTCGCGCCGCTGATAAAGCCGCTTGAGCGGGCGGGGGCGGGTGCGGGCCAGGGCGTAGGCGGTGAGCAACGGGAGCGAGACCGTGTTGTCGAGGTAGCAGACCACCGTGCCCGGGAGCATGTCGGGGTCCACCTTGCCCCAGCTCACGGCCTCGCCCGGCGTGGCGCCCGAGAGCCCGCCGGTATCGGCGCGGGCGTCGGTGAGCTGGAGGAAGTAGTCGTGGCCCCGCTCGTCGATCCCCAGCACCTCCTGGATCTGCGGCTCGGTCTGCAGCAGGAAGTTCTTGGGGCTCCCGCCGCCCACGATCAGGGCGCCGCTCCGGCCGCCGGCCCGCTTGGCCTCGAGCACGATCGCCGCGGTCTCGTTCACGTCGGCGCTTACGTCGAACCGGAGCCGGTTCCCGGCCAGCGCCTGCTCGGCCACGTTCATGCCGATCGAGCTGTCGCCCGGCGAGCTGGTGTAGATCGGGACGTCGAGCTGGTGCGCCACGGCCAGCAGCGACCGCTTGGCAAGCCCCAGCGCCCGCTCCCGCTCGGCGAGGTAGCCGCCGAGAAGCCAGTGATACTCCGCGCTGCCCATGGAACGCTGGAACTCGGGCCGTTCCGAGACCTCGCGGATGAAGGCGTCGGTGGAGAGCAGCACTCCGTAGTCGAAGAAGATGTCGTAGATCCGCACCACGCCCTTCTCCCGGAGCTCCACGTCGTTGGCGAACGGGGTGCCCTGGTGGAGCGAAAGCCCCAGCGCGAAGTGGGCGTCGTGGTAGAGGTTGGCGCCGGTGGAGATGATCCAGTCCACGAACCCCGCCTCGATCAGCGGAATGATGGTGCTCATCCCGAGGCCGGCCGGGGTCATCGCCCCGGTGAGGCTCATCCCCACCGTCACCTCGGGCTGGAGCATCCGCTCGGAGAACAGGCGGCACCCCTCGCGCAACCGGCCCGCGTTGTAGGCCAGGAAGGCGTTGTCGATCAGGTCGGCCGCGGTCTCCGTGCCCGAGATCGGGCGGGGGTCGATTCGGGGCCCCCGGAGGTGCGACTTGGAAGACGGGGAGTCGGGCATTGGCAACCGTCGGTGGAGGGCGGGGACTCGCCGGCTCAGGCACCCGCCCGGCCACGGGCCCCGACGATGATTCTGACCACGGCCTCGGGCGAGTCGGCCAGGTGGAAGAGGTCGAGGTCGGTCGGGTCGATCTTCCCCTCGCGGAGCACGGTGTCGCCCAGCCAGCGGACCAGCGGGTTCCAGTACCGGGTGCCGAAGAGGACGATCGGAATCGGCGATTTCCGGCCGGTCTGGACCAGGGTGAGGAACTCGAAGAGCTCGTCCAGCGTGCCGTAGCCGCCCGGGAACGCGACCACGGCCCGGGAGTACTTGGCCAGCATGGTCTTCCGGACGAAGAAGAACCGGAAGAACATCTTCCGCCGCACGTAGCGGTTGGTGTCCTGCTCCTGGGGCAGCTCGATGTTGACGCCGATGGAGAGGCCCTTGCCCTCCACGGCCCCCTTGTTGCCCGCCTCCATGATGCCAGGGCCGCCGCCGGTGATCACCGGAAAGCCGGCCTCGGCCAGGAGCCGGGCCGTGCGGACCGTGGCCTGGTAGACGGGATCGTCCTCCGAAGTCCGGGCCGAGCCGATGATGGTCACCGCGTCGGTGACGTCACCCAGCTTCTCGAACCCCTCCACGAACTCCCCCATGATCCGGAGCACCCGCCAGGGGTCGGTCTTGTGAAAGGCGTCGGCCCGGATCGGCCGTTCCCGCTCGAACAGTTCCTCATCGGCGATCGGGCCGCCGGGACTCGCGCTGTGAAGGATCCGGTCGTCGCTCACCATGAAGGCTCGTGTGTCGGGCGCGGCGGGAATATAGTCGGCCGCCCCGACCGCGAGGTCCCGATATATTCGGGGCATGTCGAGCGCCCCGCCCGCCGGATCGCCGGGTTCCTCGCCAGCCCGGCGGTCCTGGGGTGGGCTGGTTGTCGCGCTGGTCGGGCGCGCCCTGGTCAACCCCCGGCTGGCGCTCGACCTGATCCGCACCGGCTGGGCCTTCAGGCGACGGCGCTGGTGGGCCCGGCCGCCGTTTCTTCCGCTGCCCGATCCCGTCTATCTCCGCTGGCGGATGTACACTGCCTACGGCGACGAGGCGGCCGTACCCCCGGTGGAGGACGTGGTCCGGTTTGCCCGGTGGCGGCGGGAGACCATGGGGCTGTGACGTCCCCGAAGCGAGTGGTCATCGTGGGGGGTGGGTTCGCGGGGCTCTACCTCGCGAAGGCGCTGCGGGACGCGCCGGTAAGCGTGACGGTGGTCGACCGGAACAACCATCACCTTTTTCAGCCGCTCCTCTACCAGATTGCCACGGCGGCGCTGTCGCCGGGGCAGATCGCGTCGCCCATCCGTTCGGTGCTCCGCCACGCCGGCAACGCCGAGGTTCTGCTGGGCGAGGTGACCGGCGTCGACCTCGATACCCGGCGAATCCGGCTGGCCGACGGCGAGGTCCTGGCCTACGACTACCTGGCGCTGGCCCCCGGCGCCCGGCACTCCTATTTCGGCCGCCCGGAGTGGGAGCGGCTGGCGCCGGGGCTCAAGACCCTGGAAGACGCCTACGAAATCCGGCGTCGGGTGCTCCTCGCCTTCGAGCGCGCCGAGCGCGAGGCCGATCCCGTGGCCCGGCAGCGGTATCTCACCTTCGTGGTGATCGGGGGCGGCCCCACCGGGGTGGAGCTGGCGGGCGCGCTGGCCGAGATCCGCCGGTTTGCCCTCAAGCGGGACTTCCGCCGGATCGACCCCCGCGACGCCACGGTGATGCTCCTGGAGGGTGGGCCCCGCCTGCTGCCCGCCTACCCGCCTCACCTGGGCCAGCGGGCCAAGGAGTCGCTTCGGGAACTCGGCGTCGACGTCCGGACCGAGACCCTGGTCACCGCGGTCGAGCCGGGATTCGTGGTGGCGGCCGATTGGCGGATCCCCACGGACACCGTGATCTGGGCGGCCGGCAACGTCGCGAGCCCCCTGATCCGGATGCTGGGCTGTGCCGTCGATCGCCAGGGACGGGCGCTGGTGGAGCCGGACTGCTCCATTCCCGGCCGGCCGGAGGTGTTCGTCCTGGGCGACGCGGCGAGTTATACCCACCAGCCGGGCTTCGAGTCGCTGCCCGGGACCTGTCCGGTGGCGATTCAGATGGGCCGCTACGCCGCCCGCGCCATTCAGGCCGACCTCGCCGGGCGTCCCCGACCGCCGTTCCGCTACCGCAACAAGGGGCAGCTGGCCGTCATCGGCCGGGGGCGGGGCGTGGCGGACCTGGGGCGGATCAAGGCCGGTGGCTTCGCCGCGTGGCTGCTCTGGGTCTTCGTCCACATCTTCTTCCTGATCGGCTTCCGGAACCGGGTGCTGGTGCTGATCGAGTGGGCCTGGTCCTACGTCACCTTCCAGCGCGGCGCCCGCCTCATCACCGGTGCCTGGCGGCCGGCCGTTGACGGCGCGGACTGATGGACACTCTCCGGACCGCGCTGGACGCCCGCGCGTCCGACCTGGGCTTTCTGGCATGGGGAGTGGCCCACCTGGGGGACAGTGGCCGCGCCAGCCAGCTGGACCAGTGGCTGGCGCGCGGCTACGGCGGCACCATGCGCTATCTCCACCGGCAGGCCAGCAAGCGCAAACGGCCTGCGTCGATCGTCCCCGGCGCGAGGGCCGCGGTCATGGTTCTCGACAACTACCTGCCCCCGCGGGTGGGCGCGGCGCGGATCCGGGTGGCCAAGTACGCCCTCGGCCGCGACTACCACCTGGACCTCACCGAGCGGCTGGAGCAGCTGGCCGCGGTGCTCCGGCGCCACGGGGCCAGCCTGACGAGAGTCTTCGCCGATGCCGGCCCCGTGCCCGAGCGGGAACTCGCCGAGCGGGCCGGCCTCGGCTGGATCGGGAAGAACACCATGTTGATCCGGCCGGGCGCCGGGTCGTTCTTCGTCATTGGCGCGGTCTTCACCGACCTGCCGCTCCGGGCCGACGCGCCCCTCGACACCGATCACTGCGGCACCTGCACCCGGTGCCTGGACGCCTGTCCCACGAGCGCCCTGGTAGCCCCCCGGGTGCTCGATGCCACCCGCTGCCTCTCCTACCTCACCATCGAGTCCCGGGCGCCGATCCCGGAACCCCTGGTGCCTGCCCTCGAGGGTTGGGGCTTCGGGTGCGATATCTGCAACGACGTCTGTCCCTGGAACGAGCGGTTCGCCCGGCCAACGCCCAATCAGGCGTATCACGACCGCGGCGCGATCGACGGCGACGACCCCGAGTTCTTCGAGCGGATGGAGCCCGACGAGTTTGCGCGCCGGTTCGGCGACACCCCGCTGGCCCGGCCCGGCCTGGCGGGCATGCGGCGGAACTGGCGCGCCGCCTGGCAAAGCCCCGCGCCGCCGTGAGGCCGCGATCCACCGGCGCTCCGTCCGCCTGACCGCCTTCAACCTGACTCGACACCGCCATGCCCATCGCCCGCGTCCACTCCGTCGCCATCTTCGTCAACGACCTCCCGGCGGCTCTGGCCTTCTACCGCGACACGTTGGGGCTGCCGGCATCGAAGGAAGGCTCGTTCGGCGGCGAGTTCTTTCTCGAGCCGGCGCATATCGGCGTGCACCCGGCCGTGCATCCCGAAAGCCAGGCGCTGGTGGGGCGGCACACCGGCGTGACGCTCTACGTGCCCGGGCTGGTCCACTTCTGCGGCGAGTTGCACCAGAAGGGCGTGCAGTTCGTCACCGAGCCCACCCAGATGGCCTGGGGGGTCATGGCGATGATCGCCGACCCCGAGGGCAACGTGTTCGCGCTGTGGGAGGACGAGATCCCCGAGGAGGGGGCCCCGGGCTGAGGACGGCCGGTCAGGCCTGCTCCAGCCGTCCCGGAGAGGAGAGCACGAGGGCCGCGACGCTCACCACCAGGGCGAGGAGCGCGATCGCGACATCACCGGTCAGGAAGTGGGTCACCGCCGCCAGGACCCCGGCGCCCTCGGCCAGGAGCCAGAGCGCGAGGGCCCGGGTCCGGTTGCCGGATCGTTCCCACCAGGCCCCGGGCGAGTCGGCCGGTTCCGGTCGGAAGAGAATCCGCAACATCACCGCGGCCGTGGCGAGCAGCGCCGCCGCATCTCCCAGGGCATACGTGATCGCGGCCGGCAGCGGCGCCGGCCCCGCCTGCGGCCGAAGCCAGGCCAGGAGGGCAAAGACCAGGGGCGATGAGATAAGGAGCGCGACATACACCGTGCGTGCCGCGCGGGCCGTCGCGGCCTGGCTCACCGCTCGGACTTCAGGGCCTGATCGCCCAGGTAGTCGCTGGTTTCGGTCGAGTCACCCGGGACCACCACGCCCTCGGCGCCCAGCTCGCGGAACAGCCGCCACTGGGCCTGGCGGGCGTCGTACACCCTGGGGCCGTTGTAGATCAGCGACACCAGCAGCACCCCGTCCGGCCGGCCGAGGTAGCCCACCAGCGACGAGACGTTGCCGAGGGTTCCGGTCTTGGCCCGGATCACGCCGCGCTGCGGGAGCGAATTGCCGAGCCGCCAGAGCGTGCCCGCGCCGTTCGGGGGCAGCAGCATCGGGAAGTTGCGGCCGCCGGGCGCCAGCGGGAACCGCGCCAGGTACGACACGAAGGTGATCGGCGCCACCCGGTTTTCTCCGGAAAGCCCGCTCCCGTCCACCAGTCGCACCCCGGAATAGTCGCCGGTGATCTGCTGGACGTGGGCCGTGAGACGATCGGCGGGTACCGGGTCTCCGTCCGCCGCCCACTGGAGCAGCAGCTCGGCGCCCAGGTTGCTGCTCCGGCGGTTGATGTCGCTGGCCAGCGAGTCCAGGATTGGCGAGCGAACCTCGGCCAGCACCACCGGGCTCCTGGCGTCCGCGGCCATGAGGGCCGGGCTCTGGACCCACTCGATTCCCGCCCGGGCCAGCGCGGAAGCCCAGGCGGCCTCGAGCAGCGCCCGCGGATTGTCGCTGGCGCGGGTGATGGTCCGCGAACCGGCGCGCACTCCGATGGTCCCGGTGATGAGATACCGCCCCTCGCGGGGCACCAGTCCCAGCCGGCTTCTCCGGCCGGCCACCGTCTTGGCCGTAACCGTCACCAGGTGCTCCAGCCCGTTCGGCGCTGCCCCGACCAGGACCGCGCGAGCGCCCACCGCCGCGGCCGGCGCCACGGTGAGGCTCAGCAGGTTGCTGTTGACGGTCAGGTTCCCTACCAGCGGCGCGAACGGCCGGCCTCGATGCCGCCCCTCCCAGGTGGATGGCCAGACCGCGTCCGGATGGCCGTCTGCACTCGTCACCGACAGCGGGCCGCGCAGCCGCCGGATCCCCCGGTCCACGAGTTGCGCGGCCAGGTCCACCAGCCGCGAGGCGGTGCTGTCCGGTCGCTCCAGCGACGGGTCGCCGTTGAGCTCCAGAGCCCAGGTCCCTTCCCAGGTTCCGGTCTCGGGATCGACCCGGCCGGCGCCCACCACCCGGGTCGATTTCCGGGCGTCGGTGCCGAGAACGCTCCGGGCGTATCCGGTGGTGAGGACCTTGACCGTCGACGCTGGCACCAGAGGCCGCGTAGGCTGCACCCCCCAGATCAGGCGTCCGGAGTGATCCGCCACCGCGATGCCCCACTCTCCGGGAGCCCGCCGGGCCGCCTCGCCGAACCAGCGCTCCAGCTCCTGTTGAAGCGTGGGCGTCGCGGGCCGCGACGCCGGGGAAGCGCTTTGCGACACGGCCGCCCCGAACGGAGCGCCCGCCACGGCACCGGCGATGAGCCCTCGCAGAACACCCCGCTTCATCGGACTCCCGCTACCGCAACATGGCCTTGGCGATGGTCTGCAGTTGCATGTTGCTGGTGCCCTCATAAATCGTGCCAATCTTGGCATCCCGGTAGAACTTCTCCACGGGGTATTCCTTGGAGTATCCGTAGCCGCCGAACAGCTCCAAGGCCTGGCTGGTGACCCGGTTGGCTACCTGCGAGCTGAAGAGCTTGGCCGTAGCCGCCTCCTCGGTGAACGGGAGGCCCGCGTCCTTGAGCCGCGCGGCGTTGTAGACCAGCAACCGGGCTGCGTCGAGTTCCACCTTCATCTGCGCCAGCTGGAACTGCACCCCCTGGAACTCCGCGATGGCCCGGCCGAACTGTTTCCGCTCCCTGGTGTACCGGACCGCCGCGTCCAGCGCCCCCTGCGCGATCCCGATCATCTGGGCCCCGATCCCGATCCGGCCCTCGTTCAGCGTCTCGATCGCCACCTTGTACCCCAGGCCCACCGGGCCCAGCACGTTGTCGTCGGGTACCCGGCACCCTTCCAGGATCAGCTCGGTGGTGCTGGAGGCCCGGATCCCGAGCTTGTTCTCCTTCTTGCCCACGCTGAAGCCGGGAAAGTCGCGCTCCACCAGGAAGCCGGTGATGCCCTTGTAGCCCTTGGAGAAATCGGTGTTGGCGAAGACGATGAAGATCCCTGCCTCGCCGCCGTTGGTGATCCAGAACTTACGGCCGGTCAGCTCCCAGTGGCCGTCCTTCCGGTCCGCGCGGCATTGCAGTGCAAACGCGTCGCTGCCGCTCTCGGGCTCCGAGAGGGCGTAGGCGCCGAGCAGGCCCGACGTCATGCGCGGGAAGAGCCGCGCCTTCTGCTCCGGCGTGCCCCAGCGGAGCAGGGCGTTGTTCACCAGGGTGTTGTGGACGTCCACGTAGATCGCTGCCGACGCGTCCACCCGGGCCAGTTCTTCGATGGCCAGCGTGGCGAGAAAGATCGTGCCCGCGGAGCCACCCCACTCCTCGGGCACCTCGATGCCCATCAACCCGAGCTCGAAGAACTTCTCGATCAGATCGGGGCGGAAGCGACCGGCCTCGTCCATCTCCATCACGTGGGGTAGCACTTCGGTCTCGGCGAACTCCCGCACGGTGTCGCGAAAGAGCTGCTCCTCTTCGGAGAGGACGGTGAGCGGGGGCGTGCGGGTCAGGGTATCGGCCATCGGAACCACTCCGTTTCGGGACCCGGTTAGGCGCGGGGCGTCCTAAGATACCGTCGGCGGCCGGAAGGGCTCAAGTCGATGGAGCGCAAGGTGTTGCCGTCAGCGGCGTCCGGCCATGAGATCAGTGGCGGCAAACGAGATCCCGACCAGCCGGGCATGGGCCCGGTTGCCGTTGCTGAGGAGGACGATCCCCTGGCGGCGGGTGACGTTGCCGTGCACGAACGCGGTGTAGCCGGGAACGCTCCCGCTGTGGGCGATGTAGCGCTCGCCGTCACGGGTCATGGTCCACCAGGTGAGGCCGTAGCCCGACGTCTCGTTGCCCCACCCGCCCGCCATCGGTCCGGTGAAGCGGTCGTACTGGCGGGTGTGCATCGCCCGGATCGTCTCCTCCGACAGGAACCGACGGCCGCCGAACACCCCGCCGTTCAGGTTGAGGATCAGCCAGTTGGCCTGGTCCCGGATGGTCCCGTACACGATGCCCGCCGGCCAGGCATCGGCCTTGAGGCGCACTGCCGGCACCGGGCGGCCGGCGGAGTCCGATCCGTACGGAATCGACATCCGTTCGTCCATGTCGGGCGTCGGGTTGAACTCGGTGCTGGTCATGCCGAGCGGCTGCCAGATCCGCTGGCGGATGTAGTCCTTGAAGGGCATGCCCGAGAACTGCTCCACCAGGTACCCCACCAGGCTGAAGGCCAGGTTGGAGTAGCGCACCGAGTCCATCGGCGGGCTCACCACCGCCAGGTCCCGCTCCAGGTAGGTCCGGAGGGGCAGGGGGCCGGTATCGCCCCAGACCTCGTGGGGTCCGAACGCCCCGGGCAGGCCGGAGGTGTGGGTGAGGAGGTGGCGGAAGGTCACGGGATCGTCCTTCCGCTCCCCCCGGATCGTCACGCCCTTGAGGTGACGGGAGACCGGGTCGTCGAGCTTGAACTTGCCAGCCTCCATCTGCTGGAGCAGGGCCACCGTCGACATGGCCTTGAACGTGGACCCGATCAGGTACACGGTGCTCGGCACCGCGGGCGTACGGGCCCAGAGATTGGACTGGCCGTAGGCGCCCACCCAGAGGATGGAGTCGCCGTTCACCAGGCCCACGGTGAGCGACGGAATCCGGCCCTCGACCATTTCCTGACGAATCACGGGCTCCAGCTCGGCCAGGATCCGTGGGAGGTCCACCTGCTGGGCCCGAAGGGCCCCGGCGTGCAGCAGCAGAGCTGCTCCCAGCCCCGTCATCGCCAACCGCATTGCCGCTCGCTTGAGAGCACCGGGTACAAGAACGCCTGGCGGGTGGCGCGGTGCAACCACCTGCGTGTGCAGCCTCGCCGGTTACCAGCATCTCCCGGGCCCAACAGAGGAGGAACCATGCTCGGACGCGCGGTGCTGGCCCTGACCGGCGGGCTCCTGCTCGCCGGCGCTCCCGAAACCGGGACTGGCCCGGTGGCAGGTACCCTTGAAGGAACGGTTCGAGAAGTGGGAGGCGCCCCCCTCGCTGGCGCCCAGGTGACGGTGCAAGGGACCACTGCCCAGGCCACGACCGGCACGGACGGCCGGTACAGGATTGCAGGGGTCGCCAGTGGACGGGTGACCCTGACGGTCCGCCTCACGGGCTTCGAGCCCGCCCGACGGGCCGTTACCGTGGGCGACGGGCGGACCACCGTGGCCGACTTCACCCTCCGCCCGCTGGCCGTCCGCGAACAGCTACTCCACCGCGACGAAGCCCGGTCGGCGCCCTATCCCTCGGTCATGGCGGGGCGCGCGCATCCGGCCGGTCCCCGCTTCAATACCGACGAGTTCCGCCACCTCGCCGAGCACGCCTGGCGCTCGCCGCGGCAGCATCCGCTCTCGACCTTTGCCGCCGATGTCGATGCCGCGAGCTACAGCATCGTGCGCCGGATGATCGCCGAAGGGCGGCTGCCGCCCGCGGATGCGGTGCGGATCGAGGAGCTGATCAATTACTTCCGGTACGACTACCCCGAGCCGAGCGGCCCGCATCCCTTCTCGGTCACCACCGAGCTCGGCGACGCCCCGTGGGCGCCCGGGCACAAGCTGGCGCTGATCGGGCTCCGGACCCGGTCGCTTTCCATGGCGGAGCTGCCCCCCAACAACCTGGTGTTCCTGATCGACGTGAGCGGATCGATGTATTCCGCCGACCGCCTGCCGCTCGCCAAGACCGCCCTCCGTCTCCTGGTCCACGAGCTTCGCCCCCAGGACCGGGTGGCGATCGTGGTCTACGCCGGCGCGGCCGGCCTGGTGCTCCCCTCCACCTCCGGCCGGGACAAGGATCGGATTCTCGACGCCATCGACCGGCTCGAGGCCGGCGGCTCCACCGCGGGCGGCGCCGGCATCCGGCTCGCCTATCAGGTCGCGCGGGAGCACTTCATCCCCGACGGCAACAACCGGGTCATTCTCGCCAGCGACGGCGACTTCAACGTGGGGCCCTCCAGCGAGGGCGAGCTGGTCCGCCTGATCGAGGAGCAGCGCCGGAGCGGCGTGTTCCTTACGGTGCTGGGCTTCGGGCTCGGCAACCTGAAGGACGCCAAGATGGAGATGCTGGCCAACAAGGGGAACGGCCACTACGCCTACATCGACAACCTGCTCGAGGCCCGGAAGGTGCTGGTCCAGGAGCTGGGCGCCACCCTGCTCACCGTAGCCAGGGACGTGAAACTCCAGGTGGAGTTCAATCCTGCGCGGGTCGCGGCGTATCGGCTGGTGGGGTACGAGAACCGCCTGCTCAACGACGAGGACTTCAACGACGACACCAAGGACGCCGGGGATCTTGGCGCGGGGCACATCGTGACCGCGCTCTACGAGATCGTTCCGGTGGGCGTGGAGAGCCCGGTCCGGGTGAGCACGGTCGATCCGCTCCGGTACCAGGACCGTTCGGCGCCCCGCGGAGAGAGCCGCGACTGGTTTACGGTCAAGCTCCGGTATCAGGATCCAGCCGGTTCGCCGAGTCGGTTGCTGGAGCGGGTGGTACGGAGCGAAACCGCCTCACCGTCGGCCGACTTCAGGTTCGCAACGGCCGTGGCGGGGTTCGGGATGCTGCTCCGCGACTCGGAGCACAAGGGGAATTCCACCTGGGCTGGCGTGCTGGCCGCCGCCCGCTCGGCGCGGGGCGACGATCCCCAGGGCTATCGGGCGGAGTTCATCCGGATCGTGGAAGCGGCCAAGCTCCTGGCCGAGCAGCGGCGCCGGGAGAGTACCGGGTCCTGAGCCGCACTCCGCGGCTCTGGCGGGCCGGGCGCGTTCCCTGCACCCCGAGCCCGGTCCGCCACCCACCCGCTGCCGCTATCGATCCGGCAGCAGCGCCGAGTACACCAGGGTCACGAATCGATCAGCCAGGTCCGCGTCGCCGCGGGGCAGGTGCTGCGACATGAAGACGATCACCAGCTGCTCGACCGGGTCCACCAGGTAGGTCGAGTAGTAGGCCCCACCCCAGCCGTACGATCCCACCGAGCCGAACCCGCCGCCGGCCCCGAGTCGATCGGTGGTCCGGAACCCGAGCCCGAACCCGGCCCCGTCACTGCCGAACAGCGTGCCCACCTGGTTGGTCGTCATCAGCTCCACCGTGCGGGGTGCGAGCAGGCGGACGCCGTCCAGCTCACCGCCTCGCCGGAGCATCTCCAGGAACCGGGCATAGTCGCGCGCGGTAGACAGCAGGCCGGCGCCGCCCGCGAAGCTCCGCCGCGGGCCGTCCACATAGTGCCCCTGGCCGCGGGCCCCGTCCGGCGCGCGGCTGAGGCCGCTCCCCGCAGAGCCGGCGTACACCACGGTGAGCCGCTGCCGGTCGGCCGGCGGTAGGAAGAAATGGGTGTCGCGCAGGCCCAGTGGGCCGGTGATCCGGTCGCGGATGAACCGATCGAGCGGCACCCCAGAGGCCCGCTCCACCACGCAGCCCAGGACGTCGGTATTGTAGCCGTAGACGAACGCGTCGCCCGGCTGGGCCACGAAGGGCAGGGTGCCGAGCCGGTCCATGGTCTCGCACACCGGCTCGTCCTTGTCGGCGGTGTACCAGCCGAAGCCCGCCGCGTTGCCGAGTCCGGCCCTCTCGTAGTCCGCCGCCACCAGCGGATCGGTGCCGTACGAGATGCCGGCGGTGTGAGTGAGCAGGTCGCGAATCGTGATCGGACGCCGTGCCGGGGTGAGCACCCGGCCGGTGTCGGCCCGGGTGGCGACCACCGTTCTGGCGAACGACGGCAGCCAGCGTGACACCGGGTCGTTCAACCCCAGACGCCCCTCCTCCACCAGCATCATGACCGCGACGCTGGTGACCGCCTTGGTCTGGGAGGCGATCCGGAAGATCGCGTCGGGAGTCATCCGCCTGCCGGCCTCCCGATCCGCCCAGCCGAAGGCGCCCTGCCACGCAACCTGTCCCCCACGCAGCACCAGCCCAACCGCACCTGCAACCCGGCCCTCGGCCACCTGGCGCTGGAACACGCTATCGAGCCGTGCCAGGCGGCCGGGATCCAGCCGCGACCTGGGGTGCTGCCCGGCCAGGGGCCCGGCGGGGCAGATGGTCACCGCAGCCAGCAGGATCGCGGCGAGGGCGCGCACGGAGACTCCGAGGTCGGAGGGCGGTGCGAACCTACGGGTCAGGGAGTCGTCCGGCAAGCAGGTTGGTGAGCGGTTCGGCCCGTCGGAGTCGATCGGGGCTCGGGTCCCATTGGCCGATTCCGGCTGAGCGCTCATGTTCAACCACCCCCATTCCAGGTCGAGCCCGGTCATGCCGCGACTCTCTCCCCACGCACTGCTGGCGCGCCTGGCCGGCATCGGGCTGGTGATCACGGCCGGCCTGCACGCCAGTGGCCTGAGCCAGGTCGCGGCGCTGGCCGAGCCGAGTCAGTCCCTCAGGGCTCTGGTCCCGGTGCTCTGGCTCGCGATCTCGGCCGACCTGCTCGGCCTCGGGCTGATCGTACTGGCGATCGGGTGGCGCCCGGGGCCCGGCGCCCGGCTCCTGCTTGCCATCGCCGCGCTGCCCCCGCTGGGTCAGGCCCTGCTGCTGATCCGCTACCTGGGCTGGCTGCCACAGGTGGCGCTCTACCTGGTGCTGGCGGGGCTTTGTCTCGGGGCCGCGGTGGCGCCCGATCGGAGTCCCGCGAGGGCCAACCTGCCGGGCTCGTGATCGGGTGGGCTTTTTGCCAGCGGGTTCTGGAGATACTTGACTAGTTAAGTATTTCGCCGTATCTTGGCACCCATGGCACCGACAGACACCAGCCGCGTGCAGCGGGAGATCAAACAGCGCCGGCCGTTCCGGTCGCCCGCGCAGGAGGCCGTGGTGGGGCTCTTCCGGACGGTGGACCGGCTCCGGCGGGTCTACACCGCCCGGCTGGCCGATGCCGCGGTCACCCCTCAGCAGTACAACGTGCTCCGGATCCTCCGGGGGGCGGGGGAAGAGGGGCTCCCCACACTGGAGATCGCCGAACGGATGGTCGAGGAGGCGCCGGGCATCACCCGGCTGATCGACCGCTTGGAGCGCAAACGCCTGGTCCGACGGGAACGCTGCCGCACCGACCGGCGCCAGGTGACCTGCCGGATCAGCGCCGGGGGGCTGGCCCTGCTCGAGCGGGTCGATCCGGTGGTCGAGGCAACCGACGACCTGATCGGCGCGGCCCTGGCGCCAGCCCAGGTGCGGCAGCTGATCGGAATGCTGGATCGGGTTCGGGAGACGCTGTCCCGTTGACGGGAACTTCGTGGGTCATTACATGATTAGTCAACTAGTGTCTGGTCAATCACAATCAGGAGGATGAGATGACGACCGCAACCACTCCCCAGATGAGCACCCCGGCCACCCGGGCCGCGGTCACCCCGCGGCTCCTCCTTGACCGCCTGGTCGCCACCCCCGCCGACCCCGCGGCCACGGTGCTCCGCCTGGCGCTCGGGATCGTGATGTTCCCCCACGGCGCCCAGAAGGTGTTCGGCTGGTTCGGCGGGTTCGGCCTCGAGGGCACGATGGGCTACATGACCGGGACCCTGGGCATTCCCGCCATCTTCGCCGGCCTGGCGATCGCCGCCGAGCTGCTCGGCAGCCTGGGTCTGGTGACGGGGCTGCTCACCCGGGTGGCCGCGTTTGGCATCCTGGCCGTCATGGTGGTGGCGGCGCTCACGGTGCACCTGCCGTTCGGTTTCTTCATGAACTGGACGGGCAGCGCGGCGGGCGAGGGCTTCGAGTTCCACATCCTGGCGGCGGCGATGGCGCTGGCGCTGGCGGTGCGCGGCGGGGGCGCCTGGTCGCTGGACCGGCTCCTGGCGGGCCGCCGGTAGCGGGAGGAAGGGGCCTCCCGGCCGGTGGCATCACGGGCCGGGAGGGTGCCCCAGGCCCCGGTTGCAGGCCGGGAACCAGTGTTCTGTTGACGGGATCTGGCGACCGAGCTACGTGTTGAACGCGGGGTCCGCCTGGAGTTGCGCGTGACACGTTCAAGCCTGGCCCGCGTGCCGACGACGCGCCGCTGGCATGTGGACCGGTTGCGCACCGTCGTCGCCTGGCTCATCGTCGGTTGTGGCCTCGCTGTCACCGCCCCAGCCCAAACCTGGGATCGAACCGCGTCCGGCCGCGTGGTGACCCCCCGCGGTGAGCCTCTCGAGGGGTGCGAGGTCGCCCTCGTCGGTCGTCCCGATCCGGTTGCCTGCACTGCGGGTGGCCGGTTCGAGATCACCGGGATCCCGGTTGCCGGCGGGGTCCTCGTCATCCGCAGGATCGGCTACCGGCCGGAGCTCATCAGGGTGTCGCCGAACGACCCGGTAACCGGGATCGACGTGGTGCTCTGGCCTGGTCCCCATGAGCTGCCGGACCTCGAAGTGAAAGCGCGTTTCGCCACGCCGGCGCGGTACCTGGGACGGGCCCAGTACGAGGGCTTCTTCCACCGTCGCCGGCTGGGACTCGGTACCTTCCTGACCCGGGAGGAGCTGGCCGCGCGGCCCGCCTTGCGAACTGTCGAGTTGCTGCAGGGGATCCCCGGCATCCGGATCACGGTGCGGCCGCCGGGCCATGTCGAAGGGACTCACATCCGAATGGCGCGCTGCGGCGGGTATCCTCCGCGCATTAACGTCTACATCGATGGCGTGAAGCTCCAACCGGAGGGCGGCATCAAGCCCGGCGTGGGCTGGGCTCCCCAGCTCAACGAGTCGCCCGAGATGGTGGCGTTTCGCCGGCGGGTGATGGGGCAGACCGCGGAAATGCTGGATCGCGTCGACCCCCGCGGCGTCGAGCTGATCGAGGTCTACCGGGGCGTGGGCCAGCTTCCGGCCGAGTTTCACGACGACAACTGCGCCGCCATCGTGATCTGGACCAGGTAGGCGCAATCAGCCTATCGTGCCGCCAGCACCTCCAGCGCCACCGGCACCCGGCCCAGCGGGGCCGACACCTGGGCCCCCTGGAGCCGGTCGCGCACGGCGGCCAGCATCTCCCGCGCGATCGCCACGCCTTCGGCCAACCCGGCTTCCTTGCCCTGCTCGCTCGCCGTTCGCATCCGTCTCAGGACCGCGTCCGGCACGCTCACCCCCGGTACCTCGTTGGCCAGAAACTCGGCGTTCCGGAGGGAGACCAGCGGCCAGATCCCGGCGATGATCGGGATC
The DNA here is from genome assembly GCA_964521535.1 of uncultured Gemmatimonas sp. Classification (GTDB taxonomy): domain Bacteria; phylum Gemmatimonadota; class Gemmatimonadetes; order Gemmatimonadales; family GWC2-71-9; genus SHZU01. The sequence goes on along the minus strand of CAZFSA010000046.1, from coordinate 4,939 downwards.
CGGAACCGCTCCACGGTCTTGAGGAACCGATCGAGCTGCGCCAGGTCGAATACTGGCTGGGTGATCGCGAACTCGGCGCCGGCGTCCACCTTCCAGGCGAACCGTTTGAGTTCCCGCTCCGGATCCACGGCGGCCGGGTTCACCCCCACCCCGATCACGAACCGGGTGGGCTGGCCCAGCGGGTTGCCGCCAGGGTCGAGGCCGCGGTTGAGCCGGGCCACCAGGTTGGTGAGCCCGATGGCGTCGATGTCGAACACGGCGGTGGCATCGGGATAGGGGCCCATCTTGGGCGGGTCGCCGGTCACCAGGAGCAGGTTGCGGAGCCCGGCGGCCGCCGCGCCCAGCAGGTCGGACAGCATGCCGAGCAGGTTCCGGTCGCGGCAGGCATAGTGGACCACGGCCTCGAGGCCCACCTCCCGCTCGATCATGAGGCCGCTCAGGAGCGCGCCCATCCGGCTCTGCGCCCGCGGGCCGTCGGGGACGTTCACCGCGTCCACTCCGGCGTACTTGAGGGCCCGGCACTGCTCCAGCATCGGGGTGGGATCGGTGCCGCGGGGTGGAACGATTTCCACCGTGGTGATGAACTCGCCCCGGGCCAGCTTCCCGCCGTACCGCGAGCGGTTGGCGATCGGAATGGGATCGACCCCCTTGGGCCCGTCGGTGTCGGGCTCGACCACGGTCACCCGCCGCCGCGGCGACACCGACTGTACGAAGCCCACGATCGCCTTGATGTGCTCCGGCGTGGTGCCGCAGCAGCCGCCCACGAAGCGGGCCCCCGCCTCCACCATCCGCCGGGCGTATTCGGCCACGTACTCGGGGCTCGCCATGTAGATCTTCCGGTCGCCCACCTCGCGCGGAAGCCCGGCGTTGGGCTGGGCCGCGATCGGCGCGGTGACCGAGCGGGCCAGCTCCTCCACCACGCCGAGGATGGTGTGCGGGCCCACCGAGCAGTTCACCCCCACCACGTCGGCGCCGAACGACACCAGCGCCGGCCCGAAGACCTCGGCCCGGGTGCCGTAGGCGGTCCGGCCGTCCTCGCCCACGGTCATCTGGGCCACGATCGGGAGGTCGCTCACCGAGCGGACGCCGTCGATCGCGGCGTGGATCTCGTTCAGATCGGAGAAGGTCTCCAGGATGAACCCGTCAACGCCGCCCTCCACCAGACCGGCCGCCTGGCGGGCGAAAGCGGCCCGGGCCTCGTCCACCGACGTTTCGCCGAAGGGTTCCACCCGGACGCCCAGCGGGCCGATCGCGCCCACCACCGCCGCCCGGCCGCCAGCGGCCTCGCGGGCCACGGTGGCCGCCGCGGCGTTCAACCGCTCGGCGTCGGCGGCGAGGCCGTAGTGGGCGAGCTTGACCGGGTTGGCGCCGAAGGTGTTGGTCTCCAGGACCTCGGCGCCGGCGCGGACGTACTCCCGGTGGATGTCGCGCACCAGGTCGGGGGCCCGCACCGCCAGCTCGTCGAAGCAGACGTTCAGGAACACGCCCCGGCTGTAGAGCATGGTCCCCATGGCGCCGTCGAAGACGTGGACCCGTCCGTCGGCGATCAGGTCGCGAAGGGAGGGCATTGGTGGGGGCCTCCTGGCAAAAAGCCCGAGGCTAAAACACCCCGGGCGGCGTTTTAGCTGGTTGTTTTACGTGGCCGCAAGCTGCGCAAATCACCACGGGACACCGGTTGTCTCTGAAAGCTAGGCAAACACCGGGCCAGGGAGAAGGGTGCGAGGATTCCAAAGGGGGGACCTCATCCGCGCGGCTAGATTTCGCGCATGGCGCCCTCTGTTCCCGTGCTTCACCCGGGTGAGCCCGATCGGCCCTGCGGCATCGTGGGCGGGGGCCGGCTGGCGACCCACCTCGGGCACTACCTGCGGGAAAGCGGTTTCGCCGTTCGGACCTGGTCCCGCCGGGATGGGGGCGACCCCGGCGAGGGTCTGGGCGATGCGCCGGTCGTCCTGCTGCTCATCACGGACGATGCGATCGAGCCCTTCGTCCGGTCCCATCCCGGCCTTCGCGACCGGTTTCTGGTGCACTGCTCGGGCAGCCTGGTTACCCCGCTGGCGCACGGCATGCACCCGCTGATGACCTTCGGGCCCGATCTCTACGGACTCGCCGTCTACTGGGCGGTCCCGTTCGTGTGCGACGCGGGCGGCCCGCTCTTCCGCCAGGTGTTCCCGTCGCTGCCCAATCCCTCGTTCTTCCTCGCCGCCGAGCGGAAGCCGCTGTATCACGCGCTCACCGACCTGGCGGGGAACCTGACGCCGGTGTTGTGGGAGAAGCTCTTTCTCACCTTCGAGCGGGAGCTGGGCCTGCCCCGTGAGGCGGCCACGCTCTATCTCCGGCGGGTGATGGACGTCTGCGAGGGGCCTTCGCCGTTCCCGCGCACCGGGCCGATCGCCCGGCGCGACGGCCGGACCGTGCGCCGGAACCTGGCGGCGTTGGGCGGTGACCCGATCGCCGCGGTGTACGAGGGGTTCGTGCGGGCGGCGGCCCCCGAGCTGCTGGAGCAGGATCCGGACGGGAAGGACGAATCGTGACCCGGCTGGTCAGCTCGCTTGCCGAGTGGCGCGAGATCCGGATCGGGCTCACGGCCCGGCACCGGCGGGTGGGCTTCACGCCGACCATGGGCGCCCTCCACGCCGGCCACGTCTCCCTCTTCCGGCGGGCCGCCGCCGAGAACGACGTCAGCGTGGCCAGCGTCTTCGTGAACCCCACCCAGTTCAACGACCCCGCCGACCTGGCCGCCTATCCCCGGACCCTCGACGCCGACCTGGCCGAGATGGAGCGGGCCGGCGTGCACTACTGCCTGGCGCCGGACCACGACGCCATCTATCCCGACCACTACCGGTTCCGGATCACGGAGCGGGAGCTGTCGCAGGTGATGGAGGGGGCCCACCGGCCCGGTCATTTCGACGGGGTGCTCACGGTGGTGATGCGACTGTTCCAGATCGTCCGGCCTGACCGGGCCTACTTCGGGGAGAAGGACTGGCAGCAGTACTCTCTGGTCCGGGACCTGGCGGCGGCCTTTCATCTCGGCGTGACGGTGGTGCCGTGTCCCACCGTGCGGGAGCCGGACGGGCTGGCGCTCAGCTCCCGGAATCGTCGGCTGGGCCCGGAGGCGCGGGCGCTGGCGGGACGATTCGCCCGGCGGCTCGCGGCGGGCGGAACCGTGGCCGAGATCCGCCAGGACCTGGAGGCGATGGGGGTCGAGGTCCAGTACGTCGAGGAGCGCGAGGGGCGGCGGTTCGCCGCGGTGGTGATCGGTGGGGTGCGGCTGATCGACAACCTGCCGGTGTGACGCGCGACATGCGGGTTCACCTGGTGGACGGGACCTACGAGCTCTTCCGCCACTACTACGGCCGCCCTGGCGCCACCGATCGGGACGGCCGCGAGGTGGGCGCGCTGATCGGCGTGCTGGGTTCGCTGCTGGCCATGATCCAGGATGGCGCCACGCACCTGGGCGTCGCCACCGATCATGTCATCGAGTCGTTCCGCAACGACCTCTGGGCCGGGTACAAGCGGGGCGACGGGATCGAGCCCGCCCTCATGGCGCAGTTCCATCCCCTGGAGGACGCCCTCCGCGCGATGGGGGTGGTGGTCTGGCCGATGCGCGAGCTGGAGGCCGACGACGCGCTGGCCACGGCGGCGCGGCTCGCCGCCGCCGATCCGCGGGTGACCCAGGTGCTGGTCTGCACCCCGGACAAGGACCTGAGCCAGTGCGTGGAGGGCCAGCGGGTGGTGCAGTTCGACCGGCGGGCCCGCGAGCTCCGGGACGAGGCCGGGGTCATCGAGAAGTTCGGGGTGCCGCCGGCTTCGATTCCGGACTACCTGGCGCTGGTCGGAGACGCGGCCGACGGGTTTCCGGGAATCCCCGGTTGGGGGGCGAAGTCCGCAGCCGCGGTGCTGGCGCGGTTCCGTCGGCTGGAGGAGATCCCGGCGGATCCCGACGCCTGGGGAGTGCCGGTTCGCGGGGCCACGCGCCTCTCCGCGTCGCTTGAGGCGGCGCGCGAGACCGCGTACCTCTTCCGGACTCTCGCCACGCTCCGCCGCGACGCGCCGCTCTTCACCGACGTCGAGTCCCTCCGCTGGTCCGGTCCGGAGCCGGCGTTCGAGCCACTGGCCGAGCAGCTCGGCGCGCCGGACCTGTGGCGGAGGGCCCGGGCGCTGGCCCGGCCGCCAGGCTCGTAGCTAGGGCCGTCCGTTCTCGCCGGTGAAGACATCGACACTGAGCGAGAAGGTCCGCCCCTCGGCCGGGAGCAGGGCGCCCACCCCCACCACCTGGCGGGCGACCTCCTCGCCGCGGTCGTTGTGAATCGAGACCGTCACCGAGTACTCCCACGGCTCCCCCACCGCCGGGTGGCGGATGGTTCCCTCCACCCGAAGCGGCGAGAAGCTGGGCGCCGCACGTTTGGCCTGGCCCGGGTCGAAGCGAAGGTGGTGGCGGCAGCTCGGGCAGACGCTGGCGCTCTCCAGGATCGTCACCCGGCAGTGGGGGCAGACCCGGGTGGCGCCCGGGGCCCCCTGCCGAACGCTGCTCATCGGACGCCCGCGCTCTCCAGCTTCATCCGGGGTAGCTCGGCGCTCCGCTCCCGGCCTTCCCAGCCGAACTCCACCTGGCCCCGCATCCGCGAGCCGGCGGCCACGGTGAGCGAGCCGGCCTTGAGGTCGCCGTTGAGGACCCCGCTCTCCAGCAGTTCGACCCGCTTGGCCGCCTCGATGTTGCCCTCCAGCTCGCCCGCGATGATCACGGTGTCGGCCCGGACCCCTCCGGTGAGCTTGGCGCCGACCTCGATGGTCAGGTTGCCATCGACGTGGACGTCGCCCTTGAACCGGCCGGCGAGGCGGACGTTCCCGGCGCCTTCGATCTTCCCCTCGATGGTGAGCTCGGCGGCGATCAGCGACTCGCGGGCCTCCCGCGCCGGCGGGTGGCTGGCGGCGGCTGGCG
>CAZFSA010000045.1:0-30735 GCA_964521535.1 uncultured Gemmatimonas sp. | reverse complement strand
GCTCGGGCGCCGGTGGCGGGGTGGGCTCGGGCTGCTCGGGCGCCACGTCGGCCAGGGCGGCCGAGGTGTCCACCGGAGCGAGCGACAGGTCACGGTCCGCGCCGCTCCCCGACGCGCCGGGGTCCTTGCCGCCGCATCCGGTCAGCAGGAGCGCCAAAGCCGTGGCGGACGCCAGAATCGCCTTCATGGGTCACCTCCTCATGCAGTCAACCGAGTCCGACCGCGGCGGTCGGCATTGCAAGATACATGCACCCACACTGCAATGGGGCACTCCCGCGCCCCATCCGGAGACGGCTTACGGACTTCAACTCGCACGGGGTGGGTCGGGCGGCTGGGCGGCCGCGCCGGCCCGCCGGACCCCGCGCGACCGAATCCCGACATCGGAGCAGTCCCGCTCAGATTACATCCACTGCCGCAGAAAGGAGGGCGTGAGGTTCTGCAGCCAGCCCGCCAACCGGGTGAACTGGCCCGTCAGGATCAGCAGGCCTACGGCCACCAGCAGAGCGCCGCTCGCGCGCTGCACCAGCAACAGGTGGCGACGGAATCGCTGGAACCAGTTGAGAAAGCGTTCCACCGCCAGCGCCGCTGCAAGAAAGGGCACGGCGAGGCCCGCCGAGTACGCCACCAGGAGGGAGACGCCCCGGCCCAGGTCAGCTTCGGTAGCGGCCAGGCTCAGGATCCCCCCGAGGATCGGCCCGATGCACGGGCTCCACCCCGCGCCGAACGCGATGCCAACCAGCACCGAGCCCAGAAACCCCAGCGGCTTCTGCTCCAGATGGAGCCTTCGCTCCCGGCTGAGGAAATCCAAACGCAGCAGCCCGAGGCAATAGAGACCGAACAGGACGACGAGGGCCCCGCCGATTCGCTGGATCCAGTCGCGGTACACCTTGAGGGCAGTGCCGAGCGCGGTGGCGCTGGCCCCGAGGAGCACGAACACGAAGGAGAACCCCACCACGAAGAGCACGGCGTGCACCAGCGCCAGCCGCCTGCGGTGGGTCATTTCGTCCAGGGTGAAGCCGGTGATGAACCCCAGGTAGGACGGCACGAGCGGCAGAACGCACGGCGAGAGAAAGCTCAGCACGCCTCCGGCGAAGGCGATGGCCGGGCCGAGCGCCGTCCCCTCGGTCATCGCCCGCTCGCGGGGCGCCCGAGTCCTCCCAGTTCCCGGGCTCGGCAGTCGGCGCACACCCCGCGGACCTCCACCCGGTGGCGCTCGTAATGAAAGCGGTGTTCGTCCGCCGTCATCCGGAGCATCCGTTCCAGCCGTTCGTTGCTGAACTCGGTGACCCGGTTGCACCGGACACAGACCAGGTGCGCGTGCTCGGCACGCTCGCGGAGCGCCTCGTACCGCTTGAAACCCTCCCCGAAGTCGTGTTCCCGCGCCAGCCCGCTCCGCACCAGCGCATCGACGGTCCGGTACAACGTGGCCGTACCGATGTGCTCCCCCCGCTGTTCCAGCCGCCGCCGGAGCACCTCCACCGAGGGGTGGTCATCGCTCGCCACCAGGGCCTCCGCAACCGCCATCCGCTGGCGGGTAACCGGAAGGCGCCGGTCGCGAAGGTAGCGCCGGAACCGCTCGATGACGTCGGTCCGCTCAGGATGACTCAGGGGCCGACTCCTCCTCGGGCGGGAACCAGAGCGCAAGGGGAATGGCGACCGGCGGCTCCTCGTCCTCCACCCGCTTGGGCACCAGCGCCAGGAGTTCCTCGAGCGCGGTGAGCGGCCCGCTGCCCACTTCGGTCATCTCCATGGCAAACTGGCCCCGGGTCCGTCCCTTGACCGTGTGCACGAAGCTGGCCGTGTAGATCCGCCGCCGATCGCCATCGACCCGGGAGAGCACGGCGGTACCGAAATCCCGGCCCTCCCGGCGAAGCACCCGGAAGACCCATACGCCGTCGAGCTCCGCCGCGGGGACTCGCTCGCGAATGGCCTGCGCCAGCCGGGTCCATCCCGGCCCGACGCCGGGCCCCCCGACGGTCAGGACCGGCATCGATCGACGTAGTAGCGGAACACGTGCATGAAGTCCTGAGCGTTGGTGACCACTCCGTAGGCCTGATGGGTGCCCCGGTCTCTCAGCTTGGTGACCACGAACTCGGTCTGGTCGACGCAGATCGTCATCAAAGGTTCGAGCCCCCCCCGATGGGTGTGGAAGGCCGGGAGCAGGTTGCCTACGGCGATGGAGTGCAGGGCGGTGGCGATCAGAATGGCCGCGGTGGCGCGGGTGGTGTGTTCGCGCATCGCGTCCTGGGCCTCGCTGGTATCGGTGATGACCCCGGGCAGCGGGCCGTCGTCCCGGATCGATCCGGCCAGGACGTAGGGGATCCCGTGGGTGACCAGGGCATGCATGATCCCGCTGCCGACCAGACCGGAGCGGACGGCGGCCTCGATCGAGCCCACCGCCCGGATCCGGTTGATGGCGCGCAGGTGCAGCGAGTGACCGCGCTCCACCGTCCGGCCTCCCTGGGTCATGCCGAGGGTGGTCCCGTAGATGGCAGCTTCGATGTCATGCACCGCGACGGCGTTGCCGAGGAGCATTGCCTGCACGTAGCCGGCCCCGACAAACCACTCCAGGTCGGCCCGTGCCCTGGCGTGTACCAGGGCCGGCCCAACCACCCAGATCAGGTAGCCCCCCGCCCGGCGCTCCTCCTCGACCCGCTGGGCCAGCTCTTCGTAGTTCACCGGTCGTTCCCGGCTCACCTCCGCCGACATGAACCGGAACTCGTTGGGGCTGGCGGCCGCGCCCAGGAAACCCTCGGTCGAGACCACGATGCCCTCGGTGCCGTCCTCCGCCGTTCCCACCGCGACCGGCTCCCCCCTGGCCACGGACCGCGGCTCGACGGTCACCACCTGGTCATCCCTCAGCACCAGCACGCCGTCCATCCGGGGGCGCAGCGGGGATACCCAGCGTCCGCCGAGGTGGACGTAGGTTGGCAGGTTCGACGTCGCGAAGAACCCCTCCGGCAGCACGCCATCGGCGGGGGCGGGTTCAAATCGCGCTGCGGGAGCCCCGGCGAACGGGGGGCGGGCGAAGTCGGGAAAGGGAATCGGCATGAGCGCGGCGAAACTTAGGCCGGTCCCCGAGAGGGTTTCAAGCAGACTATTCTTGGTTCATGCCCGCATCGCTGGCCGCCGCCCTCCTCGCGCTTCAAACCCAGGTTCCCACGGACTCCATTCGCCGGGACACCCTTCGCCTGGAGACGCTCGAGGTCTCCGTCGCCCGGGCAGCCACCCCCGCGCGCCGGCTGCCCGCGTCGGTGGGGTTCATCGACTCGGCAGACCTCCGGCGGGCCCGGGTGCTGGCAGGGCTCGACGAGGCCGTCGGCCGCCTGCCGGGCCTTGTGGTCCTCAACCGCAACAATCCGTCGCTGGATCAGCGGCTCGTGATCCGGGGGGCCGGCAGTCGGGCCAACTTCGGTATTCGAGGGGTCCGGATCCTGATCGACGGCCTCCCGCAGACCCTTCCCGACGGCCAGAGTCAGCTGTCCAACCTCGATCTGACGATCGTGAGCGGCGTCGAGGCCCTGGTGGGTTCGGCGTCAGCGCTCCACGGCAACGCCGCCGGAGGCGTGGTGGCCTTCAGCACCGAGGTCCCGACCGGGCCGGCCTTCGCGCGAGCGCGCACCGGTGGTGGAGAACTCGGCACCTCGCGGCTGAGTCTGGTGACGGGGGCCGCGAGGGGGAGCCTGTCCGGCCTGGTCGCGGCGACCCGGTATCAGGCCGACGGCTTCCGGCAGCACAGTCGTACTCTCAGCAGGCAGCTCACCCTGGCAGCCAACGCGGTGCTGTCGCCCACCTGGCTCGCCCGGGTCCGCTATTTCCTGACCGACAGTCCCCGGGCGGAGAACCCGGGGGCCCTGACCGCCGCCGAGCTGGCGGTCCGACCCGACAGCGCTGCGGCGGCAAACCTCCTCCGCGGAGCGGACAAGAGCGTCATCCAGCACCAGGCGGGGCTCACGCTCTCCCACGCCGGTGCCGATGGGAGACGGCTGGATCTCACCTTCTTTGGCCTGGTTCGCGAACTGGTCAACCCGCTTGCGACGGCGCCACCGCCACCGGTCACCCCGACCTCCGGCACTTGGAGCGCCATCGACCGGGTGGCCGGTGGCGGCCGGCTTCACGGCGAATGGCCCCTCGCCCGCCAACTCCGCCTTGGCTTTGGCGCGGACCTCCAGTCGATGGCCGACGACCGCGTCAACCGCCGCTCCAACGGAGGACGGCCGACCGCGACCGTCCTGGTCGACCAGCGAGAAACGGTCACCGAGATCGGACCGTTCGTGGGACTTCGGGCCGAACCGCACCCGACGCTCCTGCTCTCCGCCGGCCTGAGGTACGATCACCTCTCCTTCCAGACCCGCGACCGGGTGCGGGCCGGCGGGATCGACCGCAGTGGCAGGCGGACGATGGCCGCGGCGAGCGGCTCCGTGGGGGCGAGCCTGGCCCTCGGCGACTGGACGGTGTGGAGCAGCGGGGGCTCGGCCTTCGAGACCCCGACCACCACCGAGCTGGCCAACCGACCCGACGGCTTGGTCGGGTTCAACGATCGACTCGATCCGCAGCGGGCGATCAATGCCGAGATCGGAGTCCGGCACAGCGGACCGGTCACGGCGTCGCTCGCCCTCTATCGCACGGCCGTCACCAGGGCCATCGTCCAGGCTCGCGAAGTGGATGGCCGAGCGTACTTCGAGAACGCAGGCCGGCTGCGACACCGGGGGATCGAGGCCGGGTTTGACGCCCGGCTCGTTCCCTGGCTCCGTGCGGTTGCGAGCTACACCCATTCGGACAGCCGGTTCATCGAGTACCGGCCGCGCACCGGCGCCCGGGTCGACACGCTCGACGGCCGCAGGGTGCCGGCGATTCCGCGGCACTGGGCACGCCTGTCCCTCCTCGCCGACCACCGCGCCTTCACCCTGGAGCTGGAACAGCAACTGGGGTCGGGCCAGCCGGCGGACGACGCCAACACGGTGATGGTCGATGGCCTGGGAGCCGGCGTGACCAACGTGCGAATTGCCACGCGGATCCCGCTGGGCACCCTCCGGTTGGCCCCGTTCGCGGCCGTGCACAATCTGTTCGACCGGCGCTACGTGGGATCGGTGAACGTCAATGGGGCCGGTGGCCGGTTCTTCGAGCCCTCGCCGGGACGCTGGGCCTTCCTGGGACTGGAAACGAGCTGGCGGCCGTCAGAGTAGGCTGACCGGGTCCCGATCGATGGCCACCCGAACAGTGCTGGTCCCGACCAACCGTGGCGCGCCGTAGCGTACTACCCCCCCGATCGCATCGGGAGGTCCCTTGAGGAGCACGTGCCACCGCCAGCGATCCTTGACGCGGGCCACGGGACAGGGCACCGGGCCCAGTACGGTGACCGCCAGCCTGCGGCTCGCTACCAGCCGGCCGAGCCACTCCGCCGCCCGTTCGCTCTCCTGCGCCACGGCTCCTTCGACTCGCCCGGACACCAGAATCCGCACCAGCGCCGTGGCGGGCGGATAGGGAGGGGCCTGACGGGTGGCGAGCTCCGCGGCCCAGAAGCCCTCGGTGTCGTGCTGGCGGGCGAACTGGAGCGCCGGGTGCTCGGGACTACGAGTCTGGACCAGGACCCGACCTCCCCTTGGCCCGCGACCCGCCCGGCCGGCCACCTGCGTCACCAGTTGAAAGGTTCGCTCGCCGGCACGGAAGTCCGGCAGGTGAAGGCCGGTGTCCGCGTCGACCACGCCCACGAGCGTGACGTTGGGGAAGTCGATCCCCTTGGCCACCATCTGGGTCCCCACCAGGACGTCCACCTCACCCCGGGCCACCCGTTCCAGGATCCGGTGGTGTGACCACTTGGTGGTGGTGGTATCGAGATCCATCCGCGCGACCCGGGCGCCCGGGAGCCGTTCCGCCGCCACCTGCTCCACCTGCTGGGTCCCCACCCCTCGGGCCCGGGTCAACCGGTCGCCGCAGGCGGGGCAGACCCGGGTGACCGGCTCGTGGTGGCCGCAGTAGTGGCAGCGAAGGAGGCTGGGGCTGCGATGCCAGGTGAGGGAAATACTGCAGCGCGGGCACTCGTGCACCCGCCCACAGGCGGTACAGTATAGGTACGTCGCGAAGCCCCGCCGGTTGAGAAGGAGGAGAGCCTGCTCTCCCCGGCTCACCACGGCGCTCAGCCCCTCGTCCAGCGCCACGCTCCATGGCACCCCACCGATGCCCTCGACCTGGGGCGCCGTACGGAGGTCGATCAGCTCCACCGGCGGCAGCGGCCGCTCGCCAACCCGGGCGGGGAGGCGAACCAACCTCAGATCCCGGCCGGTTTGCACGGCGGTTTCGAGGGCTGGCGTGGCGCTCCCGAGCACCAGCCGGGCCGCCTCCAGACGGGCCCGTACCCGGGCCACGTCCCGCGCGTGGTATCGAGGCGCCTCGCCGTTCTTGTAGGTCGTCTCGTGCTCCTCGTCCACCACGATCATGCCCAGCGGCGCCACTGGCGCGAACACCGCCGACCGCGGCCCGACGGCCACCCGTCGCCGGCCGGCCCGTAGAAGTCGCCAGGCATCGGCCCGCTCCCCGTCCGAGAGTCCGCTGTGGAGCACGGCCACCTCTTCCCCGAACATGCCACGCACCCGGCTCACGGTCTGCGGGGTCAACCCGATCTCCGGAACCAGGATGATCGCGCCTCGTCCTGCCGCCAGCACCCGTCGAATGGCTTCGAGGTAGACCAGGGTTTTGCCGCTCCCGGTGACGCCGAACACCAGGGCGGCCCCGCCCGGCGGAAGCGCATCGAGCTGCTCCACCGCCCGGCGCTGGTCCACGGTTGGGGTTCCTGGAGGCGGCGTGGTCTCCAGGTCGGCGAACGGATCGCGGAGTCGCTCAAGGTTCACCCGCCTCGCCAGGCCCGCGGCCACCGCCGCTCGGACCGCCGACGACGACACGCCGAATCGCTCGCGGAGCACCTTCACCGGGATCGGCCCCGTCGCCTGTTCCAGCGCCTCGAACAGGCGCCGCTGGGCCGGCGCCCGGGCGAAGCGACGCTCTCGTTCAATCAGGGTCAGCTGGCCGCCCGACCGCTCCAGGGCGGGCTCAGTAGCGCGGGCGCCGCGGGTGGCGCGGGCGGCGGTCTCGAGCCGGAGCGCCCCCACGCGGACCAGTCGCTCTGCCACCGCCCACACCGGTCGCTTGAGCGCCCGCTCCGCGCTCCTGATCGGGGCCCGGCCACCCCGGCGTTCCAGCCATTCGAGCAGGGCGGCAGCGGTTCCGCCCACTGAACCTGGCCCGCCGTCCTCCACCACCAGGTGGACCTGGGACTCGCCCCACAACGCCGCCGGCAGCATCGCCTTGATCGCCAAGCCGAGGGGAGCACCGTAGTACGCGGCCATCCACTCCGCCGTCCGGAGCAGGGGCGGCGTCAGGGCCGGGACCAGATCGGGCACCGCCAGAACGTCCCGGGCAACGAAGTCGGCCGGCGGTTCGGTCGGCCCGGTGACGATGCCCACCACTTCGCGGCCCCGAAGGGGCACCACGGCTCGCGCCCCCGGTTCGATCCGGTCGGCGAGGGTATCGGGCACGCGGTAGGTGTAGGCGGTCGCGACCGGAAGGGGCAGCGCGACGTTGACGAACCGGGTCACCGCGGAAAGGTAAGGGTGTTGGCGATCCGCGCAGCACCACTCGGAGCTGGCCGGCGGCCGCCTGCGTGCCGCCGGCCCGGGGGCCCGAGCCCCGGCGGACTATCCCCGCACCGATACCCCGAGGCCAGGGCCATCCGGAAGGCGGATCTGTCCTCCATCGATCCGAGCCCCTTGGAACGGATCGACGGCCAGCAGCGCCGCGCCGTCCAGGTCGGCGATGTCCACCAGCGGGGTGAAGTGGGCGGCGGCCGTAATGCCAACCGAGCTCTCGATCATGCACCCCACCATCACCATCAGGTGATGCGCCCGGGCGATGGCGATCATCCGGAGCGCCTCCCGCAGGCTCCCGGTCTTGGCGAGCTTGATGTTGATCCCGTCCACCAGGCCCACCAGCCGCGGGATGTCAGCCGCCACCAGGCAGCTTTCATCCACCACGACGGGAATGCGCGAGGCCCGGGCCACCGCGGCAAGGCCGTCCAGGTCATCGGCCACCAGCGGCTGTTCCAGTACCGTGACGCCAAATTCCTCCAGCACCGGGAGCATCCGGATCGCCTGTTTCCGGGTCCAGCCGCAGTTGGCATCCACCCGCAGTTCGCGGTCGGTGACGTCCCTGATGGCCTTGAGGATCTCGAGATCGTTGTCGAGGCCGAGCTTGATCTTGAGAATCGGATACTCCTCGGCCTCGCGCACCTTCTTCCGGATCATCTCCGGGGTATCGATGCCGATGGTAAAGGTCGATTGCGGCGCCCTGGCCGGATCGAGGCCCCAGAGCTTCCAGAGCGGAACCCCGAGCCGCTTCCCGACCAGGTCGTGCAACGCCGTGGAGAGCGCCGCGCGGGCGGCATTGTTCCCCACCATCGCTCGCTCCAGGGCCCGCTCACCCTCCTCGAGGTCAAAGCCGGTTTCCGGCATGGCCGTCGCGTAGACCTCCAGGGCGGCCAGCACCGTTTCCGGAGTCTCGCCATAGAACCTCTGGGGCGCCGCCTCTCCCCACCCTTCCGCCCCGTCGGCGTCCAGCACCTTGACCAGCACCGTCCGATAGGAGTCCTGGTGGCCTCGGGCGATCTTGAAGGGGTGCCTGGTACGGAGCGTGAGAATCTCGGCCTGAACGCGGAGTCGGTTGGTCACGGTGGTCCTCAGGGAGGCGGGCGCGATTTTGTATACAATTCAGGCCGCGAAGTCTAGGGTGGCGTCGCGGATCCGTCAAACCGGGGACGTCGTACGGGCCCTCGAGTACCCGAGGCCAGGGAGTCGGGCTTCCGGGCGCGGGGGCCCGCGTCAGCCTCCTCCCCTGAGTGCCGCCGCCACCTCCACCACGCCGGCCGCCACCCTTGCCGGCACGTACCCGCCCTCCAGCACCGCGACCAGCGGGGCCGCGGGGAATCGGTCCTTGGTCCGCTCCACCCAGATCCGGTAGTGGTGGGGCTCGAGGGTGAAGCCGCCGAGCAGGTCTCCCCGCATCGAATCGAACCCGGCCGAGATGAGCACCAGATCGGGAGGCCAGTCGGCGGTCGCGATCTCGATCGCGCTCCACAGCGCCTCCACATACCGCTCCGGGGCCAGGCCGGCCCGCATCGGGAGGTTCCAGACATTGCCCACCCCGCGCTCGGAGGCGGCCCCGGAGAAGGGCCAGTGGGGCCACTGATGGAGCGAGAGGAACCGAATCGTGGGGTCGCGCTCCACCAGAGCCTGGGTCCCGTTTCCGTGGTGCACATCCCAGTCGACGATCAGCACCCTGGCGGCCCCGCGCGCCTGCCCTTCCCGCGCGGCGATCGCGACATTGGCGAGCAGACAGAAGCCCATGGCCCGGTCGGCCAGGGCGTGATGGCCGGGCGGACGAACCGCCGCGAAGGCCGGGCGGCCGGCGAGCGCACTGTCGAGGGCGGCGAGGGTGGCGCCGACCGCACCCAGCGCCGCGCGCCAGCTGGAGCCGCTCATCACGGTATCGGGATCGAGTCGGCCGCCGCCCTGGGCGGCGACCTCCTCGAGGCGGCGGAGATAGGACTCGGGGTGGACCCGAAGCACCGAGTCGAGATTGGCCGCCTCGACGTCCACCAGGGCCTCGGGGTCGGCCGCATCCACGGCTGCTCGCACCGCCCGGAGCCGGGCCGGTGCCTCCGGGTGGCGAGGCCCTGGATTGTGCTCCAGACAGGCCGGGTGGGTGAAGACCGGCGCCAGCGCCGGACCGGCCCTTCCGGTCACCGTGCCGGAATGCGGCGCCTGGGAAGAACGATCAGCGCCCCGTTGGGAACGACCCCGGCGTCCATCAGGGTCGCCTCGCCCTCCGGCAGTTCCGCGCCCCGAAACTTCACCAGATAGTCCTCCGCTGGGCGGCGGACCCGCGCCCGGGCCAGCGCCTGTCGCTTGAGCTCCGTCACCGGCGTCTGGCCGTCCACGGTCAGGGGAATCTCGTCCCAGGTGTCGAGCACCGTGACCCGAAGGGGCAGCGCAATCACGCGGCGACCCTTGGCAGAGTGGACAGGAACCTTCCCACCGCCTGATCGAAGAACAGGGTCGAGGCCCGGACCCGATGCCCGCCGTCGGCCGGGAGCACGGCGATGACGACCTCCTCCCCTCCCTGCCCCCGCAAGACCAGATGCGACGGGCCTTCCTTCTCGGGGAACGCCGCGGTGCTGGGAACCCGGGTAGCGAAAAAGGTCTTGGCCCGGGCCAGGATCTCCGCCGGGGCCAGCGGGGTGAGCGTTTCGTGGACCATGACTCTAGTTCACCCTGACAATGGCAATGCCCGTGGGCTGTGCCGGTACCGGCACCGTCCCGGTGACCTTGCGGCTGGAGAGGTCGATCACGTCGACCGCGCCCGGATCGGCCCCGATCGATTCCTGAGACACGTAGGCGTATCGGCCGTCAGGCGAGTACGCCACCCCGTGAACGATCTTCTTGGTCGTGCGGATCCGGGCCACCTCGGCCAGGGTACTGGCGTCGACGAGGCTCACGCTCTGGTCCTTCTTGTTGGTGACGATCACCACCGAGCCATCCGGCGAGGGCTCGACGTTGTAGGCCCCGGCTCCCACCGGGACCTCCCGGGTGAGCGTCAGGGTCGCCGCGTCCCAGACCTGGAGGGTGTTGCCGTAGTTGCAGGCGACGTACAACGTCCGGTCGTCCGGCGACACGGACACGTACGTGGCCTGGCACTCCCGGTCGGGCCGGGGAGGCGCGGTGGCGCCGGGGGCGGTGTGGTCTCCGTGGCCGGCCGCGCCATGCCCCCGGCCGGTATAGGCCCGGCGTCCCACGGTCAGGGTGTTGACGTCGATCTCCAGCAGCTCGTCGCCGTGCATGCAGGAGACGTATGCCAGGGTGCCGGCGCGGTTCACCTTGACTCCGTGCGGCATGTCGCACACCGGCAGGTCGGTGATCTTGGCCATGGCGGGGAGGTAGACCACGGACACCACGTTGGTCCGGGGCCGCTCCCCGTGAAAATCCGAGTTGGCCACAAAGGCGAACTCGCCGTCCGGAGTGACCGCGATGGTCGTGGGGAAGAGCTCGACCGTGGCCCGGCCCATCACCGAATCCGTGCGGTAGTCGAACCGCCAGAGCGTCCCGAACGGCACCCCGTGGGCAATCGTCACCAGGTAGGACCGCTGATCGGGAAGCACCGCCAGGTTGTGGGGGCCGTCGATGTCCGCCGGCATGACGCCCACGGGCACCACCCGCTCCACCGTGAGCGAGCCACCGGCCGGCCGGAGCCAGGTGACGATGTCGCCGGACTCGCTCACCACCCCGACCCGGTAGCCGGGGTCGGGGGCCTGGGCGGCACTCCCGCTCGCCAGCAGCAGCGCGAGCCCGCAGCTAGCCCAACTTCTCATTCCATCTCGCTCCTCGCAGCGGGAACGGCGTGCACCGTCCCCTCGGTCACCGCCGGGCGGGCCAGCAGCACCCGCCAGCTCCGGGCGGCCGGGACCACCAGCACGACCTCCCCGGGCGGCGGGTCCGCCAGCCCCTGCACCGTGAGGAAGGCAGGCCCCGGGCCTGGCGCCTCGGCGAGCGAGGCATGGTAGTCCCGGCCCGCCCATACTAGCGGAACGACCCCGGCTTCCGCGGCCCGTCGGTCCACCTCGATAAAGTAATCGTCCTCGACCCGGAACACGCCGGGGGCGACCCGTTCGCCATCCCGGTAGAAGCTTGGATCGAAGGGCTCGCCGTCGTGCCTGGCATAGTTGTGCTCGGCCGCGGCGTCCAGGGCCTCGAGGTCCGGGGCCCGGGCCCGCCACTCGACGTGGTGGCGAACCTCATGCGTCAGGGTCTCCCATGCCTCCTCCCGCCAGTCGAACCCGGGGTGGTCCCGCGCCACCGCGGCGAACGAGCCGTGGTAGAGCACCACCCGGCTCTGCAGGGAAGCGGGCCGGTCGTCGGTGCCCGGCACCGGCACGCACTCGCCCAAGGTATAGATTCCCTCGCGGCTGGGATGCGGTACCGTCCGCGGCGAGACCGCGATCTCGGCGATTCCCTCGAGGAACTCTTCCGGGACGTCAGCCGCCATCGCGCGAACCATCTCCTCGAAATCGCGGAGCCGCACGGCGCGCCACCGCCCGGGCCGGCTGCCGGGCTCAGCGGCCCAGCTGGTCGCGGAGATAGTCCGGGACGGTCGCGATCGCCACCCGCTCCTGGACCATCGTGTCGCGACTGCGGACCGTCACCTGCCCGTCCTCGGCGGACTGACCGTCGACCGTGACGCAGAACGGCGTCCCGATCTCGTCCATCCGACGATAGCGCCGCCCGATCGCGCCGCCATCGTCGAAGAAGCAGGGCATCCGCCGCCGGAGATCGTTGTACAGCTCGACCGCCATCTCGGGCATCCGGTCCTTGTTCACGAGGGGAAAGACGGCGACCTTGACGGGAGCGAGCGCCGGGTGGAGCCGGAGCACCACCCGGGTCTCGCCCTCGACGTCCTCCTCGTGGTAGGCATCGGCGAGGACCGCCAGCGTCACCCGGTCGGCGCCGGCCGAGGTCTCGACGATGAAGGGGAGGAAACGCTCGCCCGTCGCTGCCTCAAAGTACTCCAGCTTCTTGCCGGAGTACTCCTGGTGCCGCCTTAGGTCGAAGTCGGTGCGGTTGTGGATGCCCTCGATCTCCTGCCAGCCGAACGGAAACTCGTACTCGATGTCGTAGGCCGCCCGGGCATAGTGGGCCAGCTCGCCGCTGCCGTGCTCGTGCCACCGGAGCCGCTCCGGCCGGAGGCCCAGCTCCCGATGCCAGGCCATCCGCAGTCCTCGCCATCGCTCGAACCACTCGCCGTCGGCTCCGGGTTTCACGAAAAACTGCATCTCCATCTGTTCGAACTCCCGGGTGCGAAAGATGAAATTGCCCGGGGTGATCTCGTTGCGAAACGCCTTGCCGATCTGGGCGATCCCGAACGGGATCTTCTGGCGCGAGCTGTTCAGCACGTTCAGGTAGTTGACGTAGATCCCCTGCGCGGTCTCGGGTCGGAGGTAGACCACCGCCGCCTGGTCCTCCACCGGACCGAGGAAGGTCTTGAACATCAGGTTGAAGAGCCGGGGCTCGGTGAGACTGCAGGTGGTGTGCTCTCCGGGCCGCTTCGACGGCTTCTGGGGACACTGCGCCGCGTCCAGCTGGTCCGCCCGGAACCGGGCCTTGCAGGTGCGGCAGTCCACCAGCGGATCGGTGAAGCCCGCCACGTGGCCCGAGGCCTCCCAGACTCTGGGGTGCATCAGGATCGCCGCATCCAGACCCTCGATATCGTCCCGGGTCTGGACCATGGCCTGCCACCACCGGTCCTTCACGTTGCGCTTGAGCTCGGCCCCCAGGGGGCCGTAATCCCACACCGAGCCCAGGCCGCCGTAGATCTCGGACGACTGGAAGACGAAACCGCGACGCTTGCAGAGCGAGACCAGCTTGTCCATCAGGGCGGGTGCGGCCATGGCTGCGCGAGGGTCCGGAAAGGGTGGCGTCCCGCGGGCGCGCGCGCGCGGGACGGGGAATCTGACCCGCCTCCAGGCGCAGGGCAAGAAAAACGCCCTTCGGGGGCGGAGCGGCGGCCGTCAGGCCGAGTGGGCAGTCGGCGCCGGGGTCGACTAGAACAGCTGGAACCAGCTCCGGTGGGCAAGGGGCCTGGCCCGAGAGGCCCCGCCGATGGCCTGCTGCACGGCGCAGGCCGAGTAGTGGAGCTGCACGTTTCCTGCGACGGACCCGGACTCGAAGTCGGCCCCTTCGGCAAGAACAGCCCCGAAGATCTGATTGCCGGTTCCGCTGATCCGAACCCGCCCGCGCACGATCACCAGACCGGCCCAACGGACTCCCCCCATCAGGCGAAGGTCCCCGTCGACCAGCAGAGTTCCCTGGCCTCGGGTCCCGCCGCCAAGCACGGTCTGGCTGGCCGTACCACGTACCACCGGAAAGTACCCGGTGCAGGCGGTGACAGTGGCCGCGGATGGCGGATTGCGGAGCGGCTCGCCCAGGTTTCCGGGAGCCGCCCGATCGCAGCCGCCGCCGGCCGCGTACGATGGCGCCAACCCGTTGTAGGGGGTGGAGTTGGCGAGGACCTTGACGCCGGGCTGAGCAGCCAGCGAGGAATAGGTGAAATCCATAAAATCCTGGAAGGTGGCCGAGGTGACACTGGGGTCGAACCCGACATCGGGCACCGGGAAACCGAAGACGTTGTCATGATGTGCCGGCAGCACCCCGGTACCGGTCGCGCTTCGTACCCCGACCACGTCGTCGGCGCCGCCGCCGTCGAGCGGCGAGCACTCGCCCCCGCTCCACTGCTCGGGCCAGACGTTGATCCCGCTCACCCTGAACGCATTGCCGGCGAAGGCCACCGGGCTCCGGACCGTGAGGGCGGCGTTCACCCCAATGCTGGGGGACACGAGCCGGAGGAGCTGGCCCATGCTCAACTCCGCCAGCACCTGCCCGCCCTGGCCCAGCCGCCGGCCCGTGGATCGAACCAGGAAGAGGTCAGCGTTCAGACGGCGGATGCTGTCGACCTGCTGCAGAAGGGGGTTGCCGCCCACTTGGCGAAGCCCCGAAGACCACTCGGTGGCTGGTGTCCCATCCCAGACGGGCAACTGGTTGTGCACCGTCGGGTCCCAGGTCGCCAGCGCCAGCGCCAGGCCGCCCTCGGCTGCGTTCTGGGCCTCCGTGGCCCAGACCGTGCTCGAGGTCGCGGCGCGATCGATCCGGCTTACCATCACGGCCCCCGAGATCAGGGCCCCCGTGATCACCAGCGCAAACAGCACCAGGGCCAGAGCCACACCCCGTTCCGCCCGGCGTCCGGGCAGAGGGTGACGAATGGCGGCCCGGGGCTGGCTCATGGGCGGAGGGTATTGCGGAGCGCCGCCCGCCCGGCGACCGTAACCTGCCCGCCTGCCGGGCCTCCCGTCGATGCCGACCCCGCACCCAACCCCGTGATCACCACGCCGATCGACCGGACCAGGAGTGGGGACGCGCTCGCCGGGTCGAGGCCATTGCCCGCCGCGTCGAAGTACTCGAACCGGAAGGCGGCCGGGCCGGGGAGCGGCCCGACGGCCGGGGCGAGCTCGGGTTCGGCGAGGCTCACCGACCGGACCCCGATGAAGGCCCGCCCTGACGCGTCGACCCAGGGGCCATACTCGATCCGTTCGAACCAGCGGACGGGACCGCCCACGAAGTGCTGGCTCAGGGTCATCGGCACGCCGGGCGCCACCTCGGGCGCCCGCGACAGCCGGAAGGCGATCGCCGGATCACCGTTGCACTGGCTGGCGAGGTCGATCGCGGCCACATCGAGGAGCACCCACTGGTCGTCCTGGGCGATTCCCCTGGTGTTCTCCACGAACAGCAGCACTCCATCGGTCGGGAGGGGCGGGCGGAGCCCCAGCAACGGCCGGCGGACTCGGAACTCCTGCAAGGTGGGCGTCCCGCAGGTGATGCCCAGGCCCCGCATGGCCCGAAAGCGCAGGGACCGGGGGCCGATGGCCTCGAGGTCCGAGGTCGCGATCCCGCCAGGCCAGGGCACCGAGTCGAAACCGACCTCTCGAAATTCCTGCGGAAGGGCCAGCGCGCCGACTCGAGCAGCCCCGTGGGCCGCCGCCATCGCCATTTGGCGACCCGTTGCCCCGAACGTGGCCTGCAGCACCCGGGTGGTGGCGATGCCGATCAGCCCAAGGAGCACCAGGCTGACCAGTACCTCGAGGAGGGTGACGCCAGCGCGGCGGTTCAGCACTCGATGACGGTCGTCAAGGTGTCGGTCCGGACCCGGCCACGGCCGATCGAGTAACTGGCGACCGCCCGCACCACCCGGGCGGTCCCCGACGGGGGGACAATCCAGGAGAGGGTCACGCCCTCGTGGGTCACCGGGGTCCGGGAACTGGCGAACAGCGGTGCCGCGCACCGCGGAACGGTGGACGCGGCCCGGGTGCGGAGCAGGTCCAGGCGAGCCTCGGCCATGGCGGCGGCCTGGCTCGCCAGCCGGCCCTCCACCAGGTCGCGGGTGACCGCGATTGACCCCCCAGCCAGGATGAGCAGGCCCCCGGACAGCACCACCAGGGCGACCAGGACCTCGACGATCGACACGCCCCTCCGGCCCGTGCCCGTCATCGGATCCTCCCGTACCCTGTCACCTGCACACTGTCGGTCATGCCGCCGCGCGCGAACCGGACCGTGAACGGGGTCCCCCCCTTCACTAGGCCAGTCGGCTGGACGGTGAACCCGCTGGCGCTGGCGGCGGCGATGACCCGGAACTCTTCCCGGAGCGCCAGGGTGGCGATCGTCTCGGGCCCGTTGGGCGTGGAGGCCGAGAGCCAGACCGAGGCACTGTCGATCTCGAGCCGGATGGGCTGCCGCCGGTCGACGGCGGCTGTTCTGGCCCGGAGGACGAGAGCGGAGAAACCGGCTCGCGCCGCGGCAAGGTCTCGGCTTACCAGCACCCGCTCGATGCGTGGGAGGGCGATGAGCATCAGCATCCCCACGAGGCCAAGGACCGTCGCAGCCTCGATCAGCGTGAACCCCGCGCGCCCACGAGCCAATGTTCCGCTCCGCGTCGATCACCACCCCGACTGCCCTTCCGCCCGGTCAGGGCGTGCAGAAAGATACTCGCCCGCGCACGATTTCGCCGCCCTCTCGGACGCCTCCGTAGCGACGTCGACGCCGGCCGTCCTGAGCCATCTCCGGGACGCCCGATGGCAATGTGCCGGGCGCCCCGGTGATCGCAGCGGATCGCCCCTGAGGCGGCGGCGCAACAACCAAAGTAGGGCAAGGGCTTAGACCGCCTTTGGTGGTGGCTCGGAGGTTGCTCCCCAGGCGTCCTCGACCGCGCCTGGCGGGAGGCGTCTTTCCCGATCCCGGCGCCCGGCAACGCCCGGCCAGCGGAGGCAACGAATGCAACGGGCTGCACTCTACCGGAATCGACGCGGCTACTCCCTGGGCGAGCTGCTGTGGGTGATCGTCATTCTCAGCATCCTGACCGCCCTGGCACTTCCCCGCCTTGACTGGATGCGGTACCGCCTCAACGGCGACGTCCGGATGATCCAGATGCAGCTCGCCTACGCTCACCGCCTGGCGGTAAGCCTTCAGCACAACGTGCAGGTCACCATCGACCACGCGCAGCGCCGCCTGGTGGTCGACGAGGACGCGAACAACGATGGGGTCTTCGCCGCCAACGAGCGGCGCCGGGTGGTGCAGCTCGACGACGGGATCAACTTCGAGCGGGTCAGCGCGCCCGACCTTCCACCGCCGGCCCCGACCAACGAGGTGACCCGGATCATCTATCGGCGCGACGGGACGGCCGATCAGGCCGGAGTCATCTTCATCAACACCGACCGCGGTCTCAACCTGGGGAGCACCAACGATGCCCGGGCCCTGGAGATCATTCGGGCCACGGGGCGCGCGGTGTCGCACAAGTACACTTCCAGCGGCTGGATCCGGGGGTCCTGATGAACCGCCGAGGCTTCACCCTGATCGAGGTCCTGATCGCCGTGGTGCTGCTCAGCATCGCGGTGATGAGCCTGGGCCAGTTCATGGCCAGTTACCAGAACGCCACCTCCAAGGCCACCCTGCTCTCCACCATGACCACCGTGGCGAAGGAGCGGATCGAGCTGATCCGGGGCGACCCGAGGTATACCACCCTGGTGACCCGCTATGGCAGCGGCGCCGGCGCGGACACGACCGGATTCCCCGGCTATTCGATGATCCGGCGCCGAACGTTCGTAGTTCGCGACCAGACTGGCGCCCCCGCCCGCGATCGCACCACCGTCACGGTGCGCGTCTTCACGACCACCCCCATCATCAAGGACACGGTGTCGCTCACCGCCGTGATCGCCAGGCCATGACCCGCGCGCAATTTCCACCGGCCCGCGCCCGGGCTGGCTTCACGCTGGTGGAGCTCCTGGTCACGCTCGTGGTACTCAGCATGATCATGGGTACGACGGTCCTGTTCTTCCAGAATCAGAACAAGAGCTTTCTCCGGGGCGGGGAGCGAATGGACCTGCTCCAGAACGCCCGGTACACCGTGAGCCAGGTCGAGCGGATCCTCCGGACGCTGGGCGCCGGGGTCACCGGCCAGCAGCCGATGCTGGTGTACGGCGGCAATGATGTAGTGGCGTTCAACACCGACTACGTGGAGACCGACACCACCGACTACCGCTGGGCGGTCAATTTCAATCCCAGCATCGCCGTCAACGACGCCCTGGCGTGGGATGCGTCCCTCGCGGCGCCGATTCCCAACTCGTCACCCAGCTACACCTACCCGACGGTGACCTACACCCAGGCCAACGGCGCCCCCAGCCTGGCCGAGACCAAGCTGTTCTGGTTCGCCCCGGACAGCACGACCCCCCGAACCGACGACTACATTCTCTGGGAGCGCACCAACAACGGCACGGCGGAGCTGATCGCCCGGAACATCCTGGCCTACCCGGGGCGCCCGTTTCTCGAGTACTTCCTGGCCCGACGGCTGAACACCGGCGCGGACACCGTGATCGTGGCGTCCGGCAGCCTCCTGCCCCTGATCCGCCGCTGGCCCCAGGCCGGCGACACCCAGGCCGACACGGCGAACAAGGTTCGACCGGACAGCGTCCGTGCGATCCGGATCAACATCCGGGTCACCAACGGCCAGACCGGGGCGGCGGAGCGGACCCGGGACTTCAGCCAGATCATCCAGGTCCCCAACAACGGCCTGCCGTCGCCCAATGTCTGCGGGCGCTCGCCCCTGACCCCGCTCAACTTCCTGGCCGTCCCGGACACGGCGCTGGGCAGTGGGATCGTCTTCCTGCAGTGGAACCGCTCGCCCGACCACGGTGGTGGCGAGTTCGACGTCCGCCAGTACGTCCTCTGGCAACGGCCGGATACCGGCACGGTCTGGCGGGATCCCTTGATGATGGTGAAAGCCGATACCACCACCGCGTACAGCATTCCGATCGGCGGGCTGGTGCCTGGCGAGGCCTATGACTTCGCCGTCGCCGCGCAGGATTGTACCCCAAGCATGTCCACCCTCGCCACGGTCACGCAGACCGCCCCGTGAGCGTCACCAGGAGCCCGCGACCCATGAAGCCGTCCGTAACCCAGAACGAGCGCGGGGTGGCGCTGATCCTCACCCTGCTCATCACCCTGGCGATCGCCGCCATGGCCATGGCGGGTGTGATGATCGCCGGCAGTGGGACGCTGACCGCCAGGTTCACCGCCAAGGAGGCCGCCCTCCACTCGCTCGCCGACGCGGGGCTTGAACTGGCGCGCGATTCGATCAACCGGGCTCTCACGATCCTGCCCGACACCGGCTACATCACCATCGCGCCCGCCGCGACCATCACCGACGCCCAGGGCAACACGCTCACCGGATACACCCGATCCGTCTACGCCGGCAAGACCGGCGGGCGGACCGGCGGGCCGGCCACGTCCGGCCAATACGGCAGCAACTTCATGAGTGTGGTTTCAGTCATTAACGACACCCGCGGTGCCGTGGCGGCCCGGCGAGGCCTCTTCACCCAGGAGTCGTGGTCCCGCTTCGCCGTGGCCATCAACAACTGGAGCAACAGCAGCGTGGTCTATGGCTGCGGCGAGTCGATCGACGGGCCGTTCCACTCCAACCACAACCTCCGGCTCCAGAGCGGCTGTAGCAGCCCCAAAGTGGACTTTCGCGGGCCGGTCACGGTGGTGGGGAGCATCACCAACGTGAGCTCCGGCAACTACAGCCAGGGGTACGTGACCGGCGCCCCGCCCTACGCCTGGCCGACCCCGGCGCAGTTGGCGCTGATGCAGCAGTACGCCCAGGACGCGGACGCGCCGGGCGGGGACTACGATCTCACCGCAGGCAATTCCGGCACCAACCGGCCCTGTACCCGCCTGGACTTTCAGGTCCTCGACTCCAATCGCGATGGCATCATCCAGTGGGATGAGGGCTATGTCCGGATCTTCCGCTGCCTCAATCTGAGCGACTCGTCGCTGGCCTACGTCAATGCCAAACGCTGGCCCACCATCCCGGGGGGCTTCGGGTGGACCTACACTCACGACCCCAACATGGTGTCTCCCAATTGCGGGGTCTACGTGCCTGGGGTCCTGTTCCGCTCCGCGCGAAGCGCCTACAACGCCGCCGCGGCCGGCAACCCGGCCCGGACGGCCGCCCGAGACACCCTGACCGCGCCCAGCCGGCGGTGCTTCCTCGGCGGCGACCCACGGCTCTTCCCGGCGATCACCGGCGATACCCTGCTCGCCGACTCGGCGGTGGTCAACACCGGCCTCGCCGCAGGGGTCGGGGGCAAGTGGGTCCCGCGTCGGCTCGGCGCCCACAGCTCCGTCACTCCGGTCCGGAACACCATCGCGACCGGCGGCGACGCCGAGTACTGGATCCCGCTGGGCAAGAACCCCAACTTCAAGGGCGTGATTTACGTCACCGGCGACGTGGCGATCAGTGGCCGCCTCCGGGGCCGGGTCTCGGTCGTGGCGACCGGCAACATCCACCTCCAGGACGACTTCCAGTACTGGACCACGCCCGGCACCAACTGCACCGAGACCGGCGACATCTTCGGCGCCCTGGCCGCGGGCAACATCGTGATCCAGGACAACAACCTGCAAACGCCATTCCGGGTGGCCAACACCTACGTCGGTTTGTACGATGACACCCCGGCCGACGAGAGCTATCACATGTTCTTGCTCACCCTCGGGAACTACGGCGGCGAGATCCCGGGCATCCCGGTCTACAGCGGCAGCCCGACCAGTCCCTCCATCCCCACCATCGCCGGCGAACGGTGCGCCAACGCCGCCGCCGGGTGCATCCGGGTGACCGGCGGAATGGCGCTGGGCCTGATCGACTGGTGGACCTACTGGCCCGTCGGCAACAGCAACTCCTCGGGCTGGGCGGAGGCCCACGCCTACGACCAGTGCGGCGCCAGCAACCCGCCACCCTACTTCCCGACCACCGGCCGGTTCCTCAAGAGCCGCTACTACGAGTTGGACCCGGTGTGGCTCAACCAGGTGGGGATCGCAAGCTACTTTCGCGAGCTGCAATCGCGGTAGCCGGAGCCGGGGGATCGGCCGGAAGGCGGGCCAAACCCCGTCGCCCGCCGGCTACAGCTCGATGATCTGGTCCCGGCGGGTGCCGACGCTGACGTAGCGGATCGGCACCCCAGCCAACTCCTCCAGTCGCTCCAGGTATCCCCGGGCCTCCGGCGGGAGTTCGGCCAGCGACCGGGCGCTCGCCGTGCTAGCGCGCCACCCCGGAAGCGTCTCCAGCACCGGCGTCACCCGCTCGAGCCGCGACACCTCCGACGGCATGTGCTCCACCCGATCCCCGCCCAGCTCGTACGCCACCCCCACCGGGATCCGATCGAAGTCGTCCAGCACGTCCAGCTTGGTCACGGCCAGAGCCGTCAGGCCGTTGACCCGGGCGGCGTAGCGGACCACCACGGCGTCGAACCATCCGCACCGCCGTGGCCGCCCCGTGACCGCCCCGAACTCGTGTCCCACCTGGCGAAGCCGCTCCTCCAGCTCCGGTGGCGCCAGCGTCGGGAGCGGCCCGTTCCCAACCCTGGTGGTATAGGCCTTCACCACCCCCAGCACCCCGTCGATCGCGGTGGGACCGATCCCGGCCCCGACCGCGGCCCCGCCGGCCGTGGTGTTCGACGAGGTCACGAAGGGGTAGGTCCCATGATCGACGTCGAGCAGGGCGCCCTGGGCGCCTTCCAGCAGCACCCGCCGGCCCTCCCTGAGCGCCCGGTCCAGGAAGGCTCCGGTGTCGGCCACCAGGGGCAGGAGCCGCGGCCCCAGCCGGTGCATCAGCTCGAGGTGCTGGTCGAGCGACGCCCGCTCCGTCACCCCGGCCAGCGCCAGCCGGTCGTTGGCCCGCGCCACCCGATCCGCCAGGAGCGGCGCCAGGGCCCCCGGGTCGCGCAGCAGCCCGGCCCGAAGTCCCCGCCGCCCGTACTTGTCCTCGTACGACGGCCCGATGCCACGCTTCGTGGTCCCGATGTTGAGGCGCTGCTCTTCCGCGGCGTCCAGCAGCTTGTGATAGGGCAGCACCAGATGACACCGATCGGAAACCAGCACCCGGCCCGCCGGATCGACGCCCCGGGTCGCCAGACCGTCCAACTCGGCGAAGAACCCCTCGGGGTCCAGCACCACCCCGTTGCCCAGGACGCAGGTCGCGCGACCCTGGAGAATGCCGCTCGGGATCTGCCGGAGAATGAACTGCGAGTCGCCGATCACCACCGTGTGGCCAGCGTTGGCCCCGCCCTGGTACCGGGCGACGACGTCGGCCTGCTCAGCCAGGACGTCCACCAGCTTCCCCTTGCCTTCGTCGCCCCACTGCGACCCCACGACGACCAGGCATCGGACCTCGGAGCCGAACATCAGCGCTTCCCCCGGGGGCCCCGGTCTGGCCTGCCGGAGGCCAGCTCGGCCACCGCTGGCGCGATCAGTCCCTCCTTAGCCAGCTGCCCCAGGTGTTGCGCGAAGGTCTGGGTGCCCGAACGTCCCGCTTCCCGCTCCATCACGCCGGCCAGTTCGCCCAGACGATCCGGATGGCGCAGGCATTCCTGAACCGGCGGCGTGGCCACCAGGACCTCCACCGCGGCCACGCGCCCCTCGCCGTCCCGTCGGGGAACCAGCCGCTGCCCCACCACGGCACGGAGGGCGTCGGCCAGCCGCAGCCGCCCGGGATCCCGCTCCTCCGCCGGGAAGAGAGCGATGGCCCGGGCCAGCGCGGCCACCGCGTCGGCGGCCGGGAGCGCGCCGATCACCAGCCGACCGCTTTCCACGGCCCGAAGCGCCGCCGAGAGGGTCTCCCCGTCGCGGATGTCGCCTACCATGATCACGTCGGGATCGTGGCGGGTCGCCGCCTGCAGCCCGGTCGAGACGGACTCGGTATCGATCCCGACCTCCCGTTGCGTCACCGACCCCTTCAGGTCGCGATGGAGAAACTCGATCGGGTCCTCGATCGTGAGAATGTGCCGGTCCGAGGTCTGGTTGAGGTGATGGATCATGGCCGCGATCGTCGACGACGCGCCGCTTCCGCCAGTGCCCGTCACCAGCACCAGACCGGTCCGGGCCTCCACCAGCGGGGCCACGGCCTCCGGCAGGCCCAGGTCGGCAAGCGAGGGCACCGTGAAGGGGATTGCGCGAAGCACGATCATGAAGGACGACCGCTGCCGCAGCAGGCTCACGCGAAACCGGCCGACGCCTGGCAGGCCCCAGGAACAGTCGAAGTCGCGGAGTCGCTCGAGCCGCGCGCGTTCGTCGTCGCCGGGCAACAGGCGGGCCGCGATCGAGCGGGTCTGGGTCGGGGTCAGCCGCTGCCGAGTGAGCGGAACCAGGCGCCCGTCGATCCGGGCCCGGAACACGTCCCCGGCCTTGATATGGATGTCCGACGCGCCGCGATCGACCGCCGCCTTGACGATTCGCTCGAACGGTGCGCTGGACATCAGCGGCCACCGCGCGGAAGAAAGCCCATCCGCTCCTCCGCCACCCGCATGGTCTCCCGCGCAATCGCCCCTGCCCGGTCGGCCCCGTCGGCGATCACCCGGTCCACCGCGGCCGGGTCGGCCCGAAGCTCGGCGCCCCGGCGTTGAATCGGCTCCAGCGCCATGACCAGGTTGTCCGCCAGCACCCGCTTGCAGTCCAGGCAGCCCCAACCCGCGGTGCGGCACTGCTCCGCCACGTGGGTCACCGTATCGGGCGGGGACAGGTGACGGTGCAGCGTGTAGATGTTGCAGATCTCCGGGGTGCCCGGGTCCTTTCTGGTCTTTCGCGCCGGATCGGTCTTGGCGGGACGGAGCTTCTCCCAGATCGCCTCGGCCGACTCGAAGAGCCCGATGGTGTTGCCCAGGCTCTTCGACATCTTGGCCTCGCCGTCGAGGCCCAGGATTCGCCGGGCCGGCGCATGCAGCGTGGCCGGCTCGGGAAACAGGGGCTCGGCCGGCGAAAACCGGGCGTTCCAGCTTCGGGCCAGCTCACGCGTCAGCTCCAGATGCTGGGCCTGATCCTCGCCCACCGGCACCGCCGTGGCCCGGTACAAGAGGATATCCGCCGCCTGGAGCACCGGATACATCAGGAGCCCCGCCGGCACGCTCTCCAGCCGCTGCGCCTTCTCCTTGAATTGGGTCATGCGCTCCAGTTCGCCGATCGCGGCGACGTTGGTGAGGAACCACTGGAGCCGGGGATGTTCCGCCACGTGCGACTGCACGAACACGATCGCCCGCTCGGGATCGATGCCGGCGGCCAGCAGGCTCAGCACCATGTCGCGGGTGCGTCCCGCAAGGTCCGCGGGCTCGTACGGCATGGTAAGGACATGCAGGTCCACCACGCAGTAGAGACACTGGTAGCGGTCCTGAAGCGCAACCCAGTTCTGCACCGCGCCGAGCCAGTTGCCCAGGTGCAGCTCGCCGGTGGGCTGGATGCCTGAGAAGACGCGATCCACAGAGGCCGAATCGGAGGGGACCGGGACAAGGTAGTGGCCCAGTTGGTCGCCTGCAAGCGCAAGCCAAACTTGCACTTAAGGTCGCCCTCCAACCCAGCTATTATTGGTGCCGTGCCCACCCCGCCTGGCCTGGTCCAGCTCGCCACCACCGCCGCGCTCCGGGCGGCCGATTACCTCCGCTCGGTCGAGCCGCCCGCCGACCCGGCAAGCTGGACCGAGAAGGGCCGCAACGACTTCGTGACGTCGTGCGACCGGAGTTCGGAAGCGCTGATCGCCGAGATCCTCCTTTCCGGCGAACCTGGCTCCCGGATCATTGGAGAGGAATTGAGTCCCGGGGTGGCCTGGGGCGGCCTGACCTGGGTCGTCGATCCGATCGACGGCACCACCAACTTCCTCCACGGGCTTCCCTTCTTCGCGGTCTCGATCGCCGCGGTGCGGGACGGGGAGCTCGAAGCCGGGGTGGTTCTCCACGTCGAGCCGGGGGACCTCTACCGGGCCTGGCGGGGCGGGGGGGCGTGGCTGGGCGACCGACGCCTGGCGGTCTCGGCGATTCGGGAACCCCGGCATGCGCTGATTGGCACCGGTTTCCCGTTCAAGCACTCGGACCACCTCGACCGCTATCAGGCCCAGTTCGCGAGCATCGCTGCCAGCACCAGCGGCGTCCGTCGGGCCGGCTCCGCCGCCCTGGATCTGTCCTGGGTTGCCGCGGGGCGGTTCGACGGCTTCTGGGAACTGATGCTGGCTCCCTGGGACATCGCCGCCGGCCTGCTGCTGATCCGGGAGGCGGGCGGGATCGTGACCGACCTGGACGGGCACCATGTCGGGCCGGCCCACACCGGGCTTGTGGCAGGTAATCCGCCGATCCACGATTGGCTCCTCGAACAGATCCGGTTGGCCGATGCCAGCGACGGGCACGGCCGGAGGCCCGGCCCGGCCTAGCCGCGCCATTCGATCTCGCCGCCGCTCCGACCCCCGGAGCCCGCCCCCCCCCACCACCCAGATCGCCTTGTCCAGGGGACGGGCATCCGGGTAGGTTGGCGTCGACCCCCTCGCCAGGCTCTCTCATGCGACTCCTGATGGTGCTGGCCCTCGTCTCGGCCGTGGCTTCGCCCGGCCGCGCGGCCCGGGGCCAGACCACCCCCAAGCTCAAGGTCTACATCAGCGTCGACATGGAAGGCATCGCCGGGGTCGTCAGCAACGCGCAGGCCGGCGGGTCGGACTACGAATGGGCCCGGCCGCTCATCCTTGCCGAAACCAACGCCGCGATCGGGGCCGCGTTCGACGCTGGCGCTACCGAGGTGGTGGTCAACGATGCCCACGGGTCCCATACCAACCTGCGGGCCGACCAGCTCGACCGGCGGGCCACGCTCATCACCGGCCAGCCGAAGCCCTATGGCATGATCGAGGGACTCGACGCCACCTTCGACGCGGTGATGTTCATCGGATACCATGGCCACGCCAGCCAGGTCGACGCCGTGATGGGACATACCTACAGCCATGCCCTGCGGCGCGTCCGAATCAACGGCCGCGAGGTAGGCGAGTACGGCACCGCCGGCATGGTGGCGGGCTACTATCGCGTGCCGGTCGTGTTCGCCTCGGGCGACAAGGCCTTCGTCGAGGAGGCGCAGCGCTTCTTTCCGGGAATCGAGGGCCTGGCGGTCAAGGAGGGGATCGGCTTCACCGCGGCCCGGACCCTCCACCCCGCGGTGGCCCGGGAGCGGATCGCGGCCGGCGTGAAGGCCGCGCTCGGCCGGCGCCAGGAGATCCGGCCGGTTCAGATCGCCGCGCCGATCACCCTCGAAGTGGAACTCAATATCGCGAGCAACGCCGATGCCGTGATGTTCGTTCCGGGCATGGAGCGACTCGACGGCGTGACAGTGCGGTACCGCGCCCCGGACGCCCTCGTGGCCTATCGGGTCTCGCGCCTGATCCGGATGCTGGCCCGGGACTGAGCGACCGCCCCGGAGTGACCTGGCCCGCTACGCGGCCAGCGTCAGAATTCGGGGCCCGTTCCGGGTGATCGCGACGGTGTGTTCGAAGTGGGCCGCCATCGATCCATCGGCGGTGACCACGGTCCACTTGTCAGGCAGGGTTCGGGTCTTGAAGTCCCCCATCGTGATCATCGGCTCGATGGCGATGGTCATGCCTTCCAGCAACCGCTCCCCGCGGCGGGGACGGCCGTGGTTTGGCACCTGCGGGTCTTCGTGCATCCGCGTCCCGACGCCGTGGCCGACCAGCTCGCGGATCACGCCATAGCCTTCCCGCTCCACGGTCTGCTGAATGGCGTGGCCGATGTCGCCCACGTGGTTACCCATGCGGGCCTCCGCGATGCCCGCCTCCAGGGCCTTTCGGGTCGTGTCCAGGAACCGTTCGGCTTCAGCCGTGGGCGGGCCCACCGGCACGGTGATCGCCGAGTCGGCATGGAAGCCCTCGATGCACACGCCGCAGTCGATGCTCACCAGATTCCCCTCCCGCAGGACTCGACGCGGCGAGGGGATGCCGTGAACCACCTCGTCGTTCACCGAAATGCAGAGGCTCTTGGGGAACCCGTAGAGGCCCTTGAACGATGGGCTTGCCCCGGGGTGGCTTCGAATGAAGCGCTCGGCCTCGCGATCGATCGCCTCGGTGGTGGTCCCCGGCCGGACCAGACTCCGGCAGAGTTCGAGGGTGCGGGCAACGATCGCGCCGGCCCGCGCCATGATCTCGATCTCCCGGGGGGACTTGAGCGTCACCATGAATGCAATCTAACCCGGTGGAGATCCCACGGCCTCCCGCACCCGTCCGGCGATCTCCTCGACCGAGCCCGTCCCGGGAATCCGGATCACCCCACCGCGGGACTCGTACCACGCCAGCACCGGGGCGGTCTGCTCCCGGTAGGCCACCAGCCGGCGCTGGACCGCCGCCGGGTCGTCGTCGGCCCGGTTCTCCTGGTTCCGGCGCCGCTCCAGTCGCGCCAGAATCTCGGCGTCGCTCACGTCGAAGAACAGCACTCGGTCGATCTGTCGGCCCAGCGCCGCCAGCAGGGCTGCCACGCCCTCGGCCTGCGGGATCGTCCGCACCACGCCATCCAGGATGACTCCTCGCGCCGCCCCCGGCTTGGCCAGCTCCTCCCGCACGATCCCCAGGATCAGGTCATCGCTCACCAGCTGGCCGGACTCCATCACGGCCTTGGCCTTCAGGCCCAGCGGCGTACCCTGCCGGACCGCATCCCGAAGCAGGTCGCCGGTCGCGAACTTCGGGAGGGACAGGTACTCGGCCAGCAGGGCTCCTTGCGTGCCCTTGCCAGCCCCCGGAGGGCCCAGAAGGAGAATGTCCATCGACGGCGCGGCGGTGTGGTGGGCCGGGGTCCGGAGAGCCCCCGGGCTAGATGAACCTCTGCTGCCGGCCCCGGAACTTGACCCGGCCGGTCTTCATGAAGCTGTCGTATTTCCGGAGGGTTCGGTGCTGCTCGACCTGCGCGATGGTGTCGAGGAGCACGCCCACCACGATCAGGACCGAGGTGCCGCCAAAGGTGGCCTGGTACCCTACCTGGTTTCCGATCACGATCGGCAGGATCGAGATCAGGGCCAGGAAGATCGCCCCCGGCAGCGTCACCCGGGCCAGCACCTGGTCGATGTAGTCAGCCGTGGCCGCTCCGGGCTTCACCCCGGGAATGAACCCGCCCTGCTTCTTCAGGTTCTCGGACAGATCGACCGAGTTGAAGATGATCGACGTGTAGAAATAGCTGAAGAGCAGGATCATCACCGAAAAGATGATGTTGTAGCCCCAGTCTCCCGGCGTGAAGAAGTTGGCGATGTCCGTGAGGCTCTGGTTGCGGGTGAAGTTCGCCACCGTGCTGGGCACGATGATGATCGTCTGGGCGAAGATGATCGGCATCACGCCGGCCGTGATGACCCGGATCGGGATGAAGGTCTTCTGACCCTCTCGAATCCGTCCCCGGCCCATCACCTTGCGCGGAATCTGAATCGGGATCCGGCGCGCCGCGATCGTCATGCCGACGACGGCGGCCACCGCCGCCACTCCCATGGCCAGGACGACCAGCACCCCGCCGAAATTCAGCGCCCCGCTCCGCCAGAGCTCGAAGAGCTGGAAGGCGGACGGCCAGAGCCGCTCGATGATCGACACCGCGATCAGGAGGCTCATCCCGTTGCCGATCCCCCGCTCGGTGATCTGCTCGCCGAGCCACATCACGAAGACGGCGCCCACGGTCAGCGTGAAGACCATCACCAGGCGGCTGGCGAACCCCGGGTTGGCGACGGCCCCCGGGATCGACTCGATGAACAGGGTGAAGGTGTAGGCCTGGGACAGCGCGATCCCGATCGCGGTATATCGGGTCCACTGGGTGAGCGTTTTCCGGCCCTCCTCGTCCTTCTGCATCTTGCTGACCGTCGGGAAGATCCCGCCGATCAGCTGGAAGATGATCGAAGCCGAGATGTAGGGCATGATCCCCAGCGCGAACACCGTGCCGCGGTACAGACCGCCGCCCAGGGTATCATACAGCTGAAAGAACGTGCTGGCGCCCGCGTTGCTGTCGATGAACGCCTTGAGGGCGGTCACGTCCACCCCGGGCGCGATGACGTGCGCCCCGGTGCGGTACACCAGCACCGCGATCAGCGTGAAGACGAGCTTTCGTCTGAGCTCTTCGTCGATCCCGAAGCCCGGGACCTGGACCTTCGGTGTGGTCACTTACGCCTCGACCGTGCCGCCTGCCGCTTCCAGTTTGGCCCGGGCCGCCGCGGACACCGCGATGCCCCGAACCGTGAATGCCCGCCCCGGCTCCCCCGTGGCCAGCAGCTTGATCGGCGCGTCGGCCTTGCGGACCAGTCCGGCCGCCCGCAGCGTGGCCGGCGTCAGCTCGGTGCCCTCCACCCGCTCCAGCTGCTTCAGGTTCACCACCTGGGGCGTCACCTTGAACGGGTTGGTGAATCCCCGCTTCGGTAGTCGCCGGTACATCGGCATCTGCCCGCCTTCGAACCCCGGGTTCGTCGCTCCCCCGGTGCGGGCCTTGTGACCCTTGTGGCCGCGCCCCGCCGTCTTTCCCAGCCCGCTTCCCGGCCCGCGCCCAACCCGCTTTCGCGGCGCGGCACTCCCTGATGCCGGGCGGAGCGTCGACAGCGTGATCTTGTCAGTCATGGAGCCTCAGTTCTTTCCCCGGGGCGAGCGCGTCGCCGCCGGCCCGACCGCCGTGACCTCGACCAGGTGCCGGACCTTGTACAGCATGCCCCGGACGGACGGCGTGTTCCCCACTTCGACCTCGGCCTGGGTCCGTCTGAGGCCCAGCGCCACCAGGGTTCGCCGCATGGTGTCCGGGTGCCCGATCGTGGACCGGACCTGCCGGACGCGAAGCCGTGCGGCCTCGGCCTCGCCCGGGATGGTCGCCGCATGGTACCCCGGCCCCTGGCGACCGACCGCTGGATTCCGTCCCATCGCGTCAGCCCTCCTGCCGTGGGCGGTAAGGCAGCGAGGAGACCTCGATCCCACGCTCTCGCGCCACCTGCGCCACCGACACCAACCCGGTCAGCCCGTCCATCGTCGCCCGCACCATGTTGTGCGGATTGGTCGAGCCGAGGCTCTTGGTCAGGATGTCGGTGATGCCGGCGCATTCCAGCACCGCCCGCACCGCCCCCCCCGCGATGACGCCGGTCCCGGTGGCCGCCGGCTTCAGCAGCACCACCCCCGCCCCGTGCCGCCCCTCGATCTCGTGAGGAATGGTCGTCCCGGTCCGCGGGATTTCCCGCATGCTACGCTTGGCTGCCTCCACCGCCTTCCGGACGGCTTCGGAGACTTCGTTGGCCTTGCCGGTGGCAATCCCCACCCGGCCCTTGCCGTCGCCAACCGCCACCAGGGCGTTGAACGAGAACCGCCGGCCGCCCTTGACCACCTTGGCCACCCGGTTGATCTCCACCACCTTCTCCACGAACTCGCTCGACACCTCGCGATCGCGCCGCGGGCCGTCGCCCCGGCGCCCTCGCTCGCCCCCCCGGCCGCCCCCTCGACCGCCGCGACCCCGGGGGCCCGATGACTGATCCCCTGATCCCTTGCGAACGTCTGGCTCGGTCATCCTAGAACTCCAATCCGCCTTCGCGGGCGCCGTCGGCGACCGCCTTGACCCGCCCGTGATAGCGATACCCGGCCCGATCGAACACGACCCGGCTGACGCCCGCTTCCTTGGCGCGCGCGGCCAGCAGCTTCCCGGTGGCCCGACTCCGGGCCACCTTCCCCGCCTCCGTCGTCTCGACACCCGCGTCGCTGACGCTCACCAGCCGGTGAATGCGGATGCCGCCCGTTTCGAGG
>CAZFSA010000044.1:0-31365 GCA_964521535.1 uncultured Gemmatimonas sp. | reverse complement strand
CCTGATTGCGGCTGGCGCGGTGCGCTCGATCGAAGAGGCCTTCGACCGTTTCCTCGGCCGGGGCGCGCCGGCGTTCGTCCCGAAGCAGCTTCCGCCCCTCGCGGAGGTCACCCGGATGGCCCGGGAGATCGGCGCTGTCACCTCGGCGGCGCACCTTGGGCTTCGCGGTACGCGGGCCTGCCTGGAAGCCTTCGCCTCGCAGGGTCTCGATGCCGTTGAGGTGGCGCACCCCAGCCACTCCCCGGCAGCACGGGCCGCGTTGGAGCGCGGGGCCTCCGAGCTTGGCATGCTCCGGACCGGCGGAAGTGACTGGCACGGGGCGGCCGATGCCAGCCCGTCTCACAGCACCATCGGAGCGGTCCGCGTGCCGCTGGCCTGGACCGAGGCCATCCGCGAGGCCTGCCGCCAGCGGAGGCCGGGGGCCGCCGTGGGGTGAGCCCCGGGGTGACGGATCGGGAGGCTCGGCCGATTGCCCTTCGCGACATCCTGGTGATCGGCGGGGGATGCTACGGATCCTTCTATGCGGGCCAGCTGGCCCGGGCCCGCCGGGTGGGTCGTCTGATCCAC
This sequence comes from uncultured Gemmatimonas sp., assembly GCA_964521535.1. GTDB lineage: Bacteria > Gemmatimonadota > Gemmatimonadetes > Gemmatimonadales > GWC2-71-9 > SHZU01. The sequence continues at coordinate 30,798 of CAZFSA010000044.1, read as the reverse complement.
CGTCACGTCCTCGTGGTCGACCGCGACCCCGCGTGTTCCCTGGCCCGTGCGGGGCTTCCGGACGCGGCCACCCGGCTGGTGACCGCCGAGTGGGGTGCCTTTCTGGACGAGTTCCTCGACCGACCGCCGCCCGACCCGGGAGAGCCGGACGACGCGGTCGTCCCGTCGCCCCTCATGCCCCACCTGATGGCCGCGTGGCTGGCTCGGGAGGCGCGACGACTCTGGCCGGGGCGGGAAGTGGGGTCGTGTCGGCTGGAGCCGGCCGTTGGGACCCCCTACGACCGCGCGGGCCCGGACGGCACCCGGTATCTCTCGTTTGCCGACTGGCTCTGCCCCACCCATTGCGTCGAACCGCACCAGTGCCCGGTGACCCGCGGTCCCCGGACCTGGGAGATGGCCGAGGCGGTAACGGCCTACGCGGCCCGCCTGGCGCACTCCGCCCCGGTCGCCGGAACCGCCGTGTTCGTTACCCGGCATCGAGTCTATGGCGTGGGCATGTTCGACGTAGCGGAGGCCCGGGCTGCCCGGCAGATGCTCAGCGGGGCCGGCCCCGGGGCCGGGACGGTGGTGGTGGCGACGGTCTCCTCCTGTCACGGGGCGCTGTCGGGCCTGGAACTCGGGCCGGTTCCACCGCCTTAGGGGGTGGGCTGCCCGGGTCTATATTCCATCCGCGCCACGGCGCGAGTGCCAAGGAGGAGATGTGGCGGACACCGAGCGACCGCTGGACGTGATCATCGTGGGTGCGGGCCCCGCCGGCCTCTGCGCCGCCCTCTACGCCGGCCGCGGGATGCTGCGGACGGTGGTGCTGGAGCGGGGCATTCCCGGCGGTGAGCTGCTCAACACCGAGAAGATCGAGGACTATCCAGGGTTCACCAGCATTCTCGGTCCGGACCTCGCGAGTCGAATGACGGAGCACGCCCAGGCGTTTGGCGCGGACATCCGCCAGGAGAACGTCGAGGGAATCTACCGCGAGGACGACGGCACGTTCCGCGTCACGACCAGCTCCGGGGCCGAGTACCGCGCGCCAGCCGTGATCCTGACGGCCGGCGGAACGCCGACCAAGCTGGGGGTTCCCGGGGAGGCGGAGTACGCGGGCAAGGGCGTCTCCTACTGCGCGGTCTGCGATGGGGCCTTCTTCAAGGGCGAGACGATCGCCGTGGTCGGCGGAGGGGACGCCGCGGTCGAGGAGGCCGACTACCTGACCCGCTACGCGGCCAAGGTGTACCTCATCCACCGGAGAGACCAGCTCCGGGCCTCCAGGCTGCTCCAGGAGCGCCTGTTCGCCAATCCCAAGATCGAAGTCCTCTGGAACCGGCGGGTCCTGGCGCTCCACGGAGACCCGACGGGGCTCAAGGAACTGGAGCTCGAGGACACGATCACCGGCGAGCGGTCCCGCTTGGCGGCCACGGGCTGCTTCGTGTTCATCGGGTTCACGCCGAACTCCGGCCTCGTCAAGGAACACGTCGCCCACGACCCGTCCGGCTACCTCATCACCGACGACCGGATGATGACCTCGATCCCGGGCCTGTTTGCTGCCGGCGACCTCCGGGTCCAGCTCACCAGGCAGGTGACCACCGCGGTGGGCGACGCCACCACCGCCGCGATCGCCGCCGAGAAGTACCTCACCGAACGCCGCGCCGCGATGCGGGCCGCCGCGGTCTGATCGCAGGCCCCTGGTTCCGGTGACCCGCATCATCCCGATCCCCAACGGCCAGTTCGCGCAGAACTGTTATCTGATCGGGCCCGAGGGCGGAGGCGACGGCGTGGTGGTCGATCCCGGCGAGGAGGCAGGTCGGATCCTCGACCGGGCCCGGCGCGAGGGGCTCACGATTCGCGCCATCTGGCTCACCCACGCGCACGTCGACCACATTCTCGGGGTTCGCAAGGTCCGCGACGCGACCGGGGCGCCGATCTACCTTCATCCGGCCGATCGACCCCTCTACGACCAAATGCCCGCCCAGGCCGAGTGGTTCGGGTTCCGGGTGGAGGCCCCGCCCCCGCCCGATCACGATCTGGCGCCGGGCGACCGGCTCACCGTCGGCGACGCGTCAATCGAGGTCCGACACGTGCCGGGCCACTCGCCGGGCAGCGTCTGCTTCGTGGGCGATGGCGCAGTGATTTCCGGGGACGTCCTCTTCCAGGGCTCGATCGGCCGCACCGACCTGCCAGGCGGAAGCCTGGAGCGGCTGCTCCGGAGTATCCGGGAAGAACTGCTCACCCTCCCGGATGCCACCGTCGTGTACTCGGGGCACGGCCCGGCCACCACCATCGGCGAGGAGCGGCGGAGCAACCCGTTCCTGACCGGCGGGATCGCCTGACCCCGGGTGGCTATCCTGGTGGCGGTGCCATCCCGATCAGCATGACCGTCCGCTCGACCACGTCGGACACGCCATGGGGCACACCCGCCGGCGCCCAGATCAGGTCGCCGGCGACGGCCTCCCCGGTCTCGGTACCGACCGTCAACCTCGCCTTTCCGGAGACGATCAGATAGAATTTGTCCGCTTCCGCGTGGGTATGGAGCGCCTGCGTCTGCCCCGGCTCGAAGCAGTTGAGTCCCAGGAACAGTCGCTCCCCGCGCCGAAGGTCGACCTTCGTCATCCGCTCGGGGCTGAAGCGGGCCAGCGCGCTCACCCGGGACCGAGGGAAATCCGCCACGATCGCGTCTCCTGCCAGCGTGTCCAGGCCGGGGTGCGACGGCTCCCGGCCACTACCGCCACTGCCATGACCTTCCGCATCGAAAAAGACCCTCTTGGCGAAAAGCAGGTCCCCGCCACGGCGCTGTACGGCATCCAGACGCTGCGGGCGGTGGAGAACTTCCCGATCTCCGGGCTGCGCCCACTCCCGGCCTTCGTGGACGCGGTCGTCTGGATCAAGAAGGCCGCGGCCCTCACCCACCGCCAGACCGGCCGCCTGGAAGCCCGGCTCGCGGACGCGATCGTCCAGGCGGCCGACGAGGTCCTGGGAGGACAGCACCGGGACCAGTTCGTGGTGGACGTCTATCAGGCCGGCGCCGGCACCTCGCACAACATGAACTGTAACGAGGTGCTCGCCAACCGGGCCAACGAGATCCTCGGGGGCCGGCGCGGGGAGTATGCCCCGGTCCACCCCAACGATCACGTCAACATGGCCCAGAGCACCAACGACGTGATCCCCACCGCCATGCGACTGGCGACCCTGGCGACCCTGCCCGGTCTGCTCGACGCCCTGGACGGGCTGGCGGAATCGCTGCTGGCCAAGGGCCGGGAATTCGACCCCATCGTCAAGTCGGGACGAACTCACCTGCAGGACGCGACCCCGATCCGGCTGGGCCAGGAGTTCGCCGCCTACGGGCGAACCGTGGCGCGGCACCGGGCCAAGCTGGTGGAAGCCGCGCGGTGGCTCCGGGCCATGAACATCGGCGGGACCGCCGTGGGGACCGGGCTCAACGCCGAGGAAGCCTATCCCGGGCTGATGGTGCGCTTCCTGCGCGAGATCACCGGTCTGGACCTGGAAGAGGCCGAGGACCGGATCCAGCTGATGCAGTCGATGGGCGACATCGCCACCTTCAGCGGAGCCGTCCGCGCCTACACCCTCGACCTCAACAAGATCGCCAACGACATCCGGCTCCTGGCCTCCGGGCCCCGCACCGGCCTGGCGGAGATCCTTTTGCCGGCCGTCCAGCCCGGGTCGAGCATCATGCCGGGCAAGGTGAACCCGTCGATCGCGGAGATGGTCAACCAGGTCTGCTTCCAGGTGCTCGGCCTCGATACCACCGTGGCGATGGCGGCGGAGGCCGGCCAACTGGAACTCAACGTGATGATGCCGGTCATCACCCACAACGTGGTGTTCGCGCTCCAGATCCTCGCGAACGCGAGCCGGGTGTTCGACCAGCGGTGCATCCGCGGCATCGAGGCCGACGAGACCCAGTGCGCCTACTGGCTGGAGCGCAGTCCAGCCCTGGTCACCGCCCTGGCTCCGAAGATCGGCTACGCGGAGTCGGCCCGGCTCGCGAAGGAGGCCATCGCAACCGGGCTCACGGTCAAGGCCCTGGTCACCGAGAAGGGCATCCTCCAGGGCAAGGAGCTGGAGTCGGTTCTCGACCTCCGCGCGATGACGGAGCTCGGGGTACCAGGCGGCAAGGGCCTGCCAGGCGGCGGCTGAGCCCTGGAGGCCGTCGGCGGTACCGGAGCAGGTGATGGGCGGCCGGGATCCGGGGCCAGCCCTTTCGCCATGCTGGGCCTCATCGCCGCTACCCAGGTCCTCGCGATGGGGGGGTGGTTCGCAGGCGGGGCACTGGTCGGCGAGCTGCGCACCGCGTGGGGCCTGAGCGGCGCTCAAGCGGCCTGGCTCACCTCATCGGTCCAACTCGGGTTCGTCGCGGGAACCCTCGCGGCAGCCTTCCTCAATCTTCCGGATCTGGTGCCTGGCCGGTGGCTCGTGGCCATAAGCGCCCTGTTGGCGGCCATGGCCAACGCGGCCCTGCTGGCGTGGCCGACGTTCCCTGGCGCCGTCACCACTCGCGTCCTGGTGGGGGTGTTCCTCGCCGGAGTGTACCCTCCGGCGATGAAGATGGCATCGACCTGGTTTCGCACCGGCCGGGGGTTCGCGATCGGCGCCGTGGTGGGGGCACTGACTGTCGGAAAGGCGGCCCCATACCTGGTGGAAGCCCTTGGCGGGGCCGGCGTCGAGGCCGTGATCGGGGTAACTGCCGCTGGCGCGGCCCTGGCCGCCGTCCTGGTTGCCGCCTGGTATCGGGACGGCCCCTGGGCCTTTCCCCGCCGGCCCTTCTCCTGGCGCCTGGTCGGCGAACTGGTTCGGGTTCGCGAGATGCGCCTGGTCACGGCCGGCTACCTGGGTCACATGTGGGAGCTGTACGCCTTCTGGGCCTACGTTGCCCTCTACTGGGCCGCCAGTCTCTCGGCCTCCGGCGTGTCTCCCGCGCCCCGGATGGTCTCGCTGCTGGCGTTCTGCTCGATCGCGGTGGGCCTCGCCGGCTGCCTCTGGGGCGGGCTCGCCGCCGATCGCCTGGGCCGGGAGCGGGTCGTGATCTGGTCGCTGGCGGTGAGCGGCACGGCCGGCGGGCTCAGCGCCCTGGTGTTCGGGGCGCCGCTGGCCCTGGTCCTGCCGGTGATCCTGGTCTGGGGCATTGCCGTTATCGCCGACTCGGCCCAGTTCAGCGCGCTCGTCACCGAAGTCGCTCCGGCTCATGCCATCGGCACCGCACTCACGCTCCAGGTGGCGCTGGGGTTTCTCCTCACCATGGCCGCTATTCAGCTGATGCCGGTGCTGCACGAGGGGCTGGGGCCCCGGTGGGCGTTTCCAGCCCTGGCCCTGGGACCGGTGGCGGGGATCGCGGCCATGCGGCGGCTTCAGGCAGGTCGCCAGCGTCGCTGAGGTCGGGACACCCCGACGCCACGTTGGCCCCGCCCCGATGGCGCCTGGCACCCCAGGTTGCCCGGTGGCGGCAACGGGGCGTTCTTACCCGGGAGGTCGAGGGAACTGGCTGTGCCCGCATCCCACATCCCGCTGCCCGCTGCCGTCCGCTCTTCCGGCACCCGGCCCGCGCCACGCATCCTCCTATCCTGTCTTGCTCTGGCGGTCGCGGGGGTCGCTGCTGAACGGCCTGGCCCGCTGCTGGCCCAGGCGGTCGAAGTGCGCGCCGTGGGTGCCGGGGAGCGGCCTCTCGGCGGTGCCCTGGTTTCCCTTCTTGACCACCGCGGCGCGGTCCAGGTCCGGGTCCTGGCCGACGACCTCGGGCGGGCACGCCTTGCTGCGACCGCCGGTCGCTACGCTGTCCGCGTGGATGCGATCGGCTACGAGGGCCGCACGGAGCCGGTGTTCGAGCTGATGGCGGATCAGGTGCGGCGGATCGTGGTCACGCTCGCCGTCCGCCCCCTGGACCTCGGCGAGATGGTGGTGCAGAGCAGCCGCCCGGTCGTCTGCCGGCTGAGTCGCGAAGAGGGGACGGCGGTGGCCCGGCTGTGGGAAGAAGCCCGCAAGGCGCTGCTCGCCACCCAGCTCACCCGCGCTGCGGGCGGCACGGTCCTGGAGTTGGTCACCTTCGAGCGCGACCTGAACCGCCGCGGCCAGGTCCTCGACGAGCGGAGGGCGTCCCGGGTCGGCGCCACGGCGCAGCCCTTTCGCTCGGCCAACCCGGAAGACCTGCGGCGCGAAGGGTACGTGCGGCAGGACGCGGCCGAATCGTGGTACTTCGGCCCGGACGCGGATCTGCTTCTGTCCGAGGTCTTTCTGGAAGACCATTGCTTCCGGATCCGCCTGCCCGCGGCTCCAGGGGACAGTCTGGTCGGACTCGCCTTCGAACCGGTTCGGGGCCGCCGGGTGCCGGACATCACCGGGGTGCTCTGGCTCGACGGTCGCTCCGCCGAACTGCGGTACGTCGAGTTCGGCTACACCGGCCTGGACCTTCCGACCGACGCCGGCCGCGCCGGTGGCCGGGTGGAGTTCACCCGGCTTCCGGGCGGCGCATGGATCGTGGGCCAATGGTCGATCCGGATGCCGCGCGTGGTTCGGCGGCGCCTGAGCACCGGGGTTCGGGACAGCGTCATCGGGTTCCGGGAGGCCGGCGGCACGGCCGCCCCGACCGCCCCGGGCGCGGCCGAGCGATCGGCCGGGCGCCAACCGGCTGGACTCGTCGGGCGCGTCACGGACGGCGAAACCGGCCTCCCGCTCGGCGGAGTCGAAGTATCGGTTCAGGCCGGCCGCTACGCCGACACCACCGACCGGACCGGGCAGTACCGGATCGACGCGCCCGGCGAAGGGCCGTACGTCGTGACCGCGGTCGACGAGCGGTTCGCTCTGGTGGGAATCGATTCGTTGCGGGCCGCCGCGCAGCTGGTCCGGGGTCGACTCGACACCGTCGACTTCGTCGTGCCGCTCTTTGACACCGCGGTGCGGGCCCTGTGTCCCACCTATCGGACCAGGGCCGACCACGGCCTGGTCCTTGGGCAGGTGGTGGACAGCTCCACCGGACGTCCAGTCGAAGGCCTCCAGATCCGCGCCCGGGTTCTCGACCTGGCCATCGTGGACCCCGGGATCGCCGGGTACCGGGGCAGGCTGTTCGAGATGGCTACCAACGAGCGCGGGTGGTTTGCGCTCTGCGGCCTGCCGATCGAGCGGGAGATCACCCTCGAAGCCGGACCGTCGCGCCGGCCAGTTCTGGTCAAGGGTCGGATTGACCGGTCGCGCATCTGGGAGCCCCGGCTCCGGCATCCGTGATCCCGCAGGGGATCTAGCCCGACTATTGTTGTCGGAATTCACCCAGCCGGGTATATTGACGCAATGCGGATCACGACCTGGACCGAGTACAGCCTGATCATCACCCTGCACCTGGCGAAACGGGGCGGGCAGGAGGCCAGTCCGGTCGCGGCCCGCGAGCTCGCCGAGAGCGAGCGGTTGCCGGCGGACTACGTCGAGCAGATCCTCCTCCGGCTCCGGCGGGCGGGAATCGTGGAGAGCGTTCGCGGAGCCAAGGGGGGGTATTTTCTCGCGAGGGACCCGGACCGGATCACGGTGCGGGACGTGATGACCGCTTCGGAGCATCAGACCTTCGAGATGAACTGCGAGACCCATCCGGTGGACGGCGATCGGTGCGCGCCCGGCAGTGCCTGCGTGATCCGCCCGGTCTGGGTGGCGCTGCAGCAGCGGATCGACGACTTTCTTTCGAGCGTCACCCTCGCCGATCTCCTCCGCGACGTCCCCCAGTTCGTGCCCCTGCACTCCCAGTCCGGTTGAGCCGCGGACGGCCACCGGGCCGCCGCCCCCATTACGTTGACCCCCCTGACGCCCGACGAGCTGGTCCGCTACGCCCGCCACCTGACCCTCCGCGAGGTCGGGGTGGTCGGCCAGGAGCGGCTCAAGCAGGCGCGCGTCCTCCTGATCGGGGCCGGCGGCCTGGGGTCGCCCGCGGCGCTCTATCTTGCGGCCGCCGGCGTCGGTACCCTGGGCGTGGTCGACTTCGACCGGGTCGACGCCACCAATCTCCAACGCCAGGTGCTGCACGGGACCGCGGCGATCGGACGCTCCAAACTCGAATCGGCCCGGGATCGCCTGGTCGACCTGAACCCCTCGGTGGCGATCGAGCTGTTGCCGCTCCGCCTCGACTCGTCGAACGCCCTGGAGACGCTGTCCCGCTACGACTTCGCGCTCGACGGGAGCGACAACTTCCCCACTCGATACCTGGTCAACGACGCGTCGGTGCTGCTTCGGAAGCCCTACGTGTACGGGAGCATCCTTCGCTTCGACGGGCAGGTCTCGGTGTTCGCGTCCCCGGGTGGACCCTGCTACCGCTGCCTCTTCGCCGAGCCGCCGCCACCCGAGCTGGTGCCGAGCTGCGCGGCCGCGGGGGTCCTCGGCGTGCTGCCGGGGGTAATCGGTACGCTCATGGCGGTGGAGGCCATCAAGATGATTCTTGGCATCGGCGAGCCGCTGATCGGCCGCCTGGTCCTCTACGATGCGCTCGGCGTACGATTCCGCGAGCTGGCGGTGCGGCGGGACCCGAGCTGCCCGGTCTGCGGGGACGCTCCGACCGTGCGCGAGTTGATCGACTACGAGAGGTTCTGCGCCGGGCCGCCGGCGGTCGATCAGGCACTGGAGGTGGCCCCCTCCGAGCTGGCCGCCCGACTGGCCTCGGATGCACGACCGCTGGTGATCGACGTGCGTGAGGAGTGGGAGTGGCAGATCGCCAGGATCCCCGGATCGACCCATGTGCCCCTGGGCGAGTTGGCCGAGCGCCTGGGCGAGTTCGATCCGACGCAGGACCTGGTCCTGGTCTGCCATCGCGGCGCCCGTTCGCTGGCTGCAGTCGCTCTGGCAACCAGCGCCGGGTTCGGGGCCCGGAGCCTCCGCGGCGGGATCGATGCCTGGGCCGTGGAGGTCGACCCCGGCGTGCCTCGCTACTAGCTCGAGACGTCGGCGGAACGGGGGCTCCCCGAGGTTGCCGGCGGGACAGTGCCGAAGGGGGGACTCGAACCCCCACGGGCTTGCGCCCACTGCGCCCTGAACGCAGCGCGTCTACCAATTCCACCACTTCGGCAGGACCGCAAACCTAGGGCCTTCGAGGCAGCGGGGCAAGCGCGGTAACTCTCCCTGCCATGACGAGTTACGGCACCTTGCCATGACCAGCCTCAGGGCCTGGGAGGTCGGTTCGTGGCAGCGTTCTCACCCGGCGTCGGCAGAACGCAAGGGGCCCCCCGTACGACCACCGTTGGAACGACCGAGTTGCCCTCCATGGGCTGGTTCTCTATCTTGCGCTGCAAGCATAAGTTATGGGGCAACACCTCAAGTCAGTTCCCGACTCAGATCAGCGAGTTCCGGTGGCACGGAATCCGCGAGCCCGTCACGACTACCATGTGGTCGAGACGTGGGAGGCCGGGCTGGTGCTGACCGGGACGGAGGTGAAGAGTCTGCGGCAGGGCAAGGCTTCGATCAAGGAAGCCTATGGCCTGGTTCGGAACGGCGAGGTGTGGCTGGAAGGGATGAACATCACGCCGTACGAGCAGGGCAATCGGTACAACCACCCGCCGGTCCGATCCCGGAAGCTGCTCCTGCACCGGCGGGAGATCGAGCGCCTGATCGGGGCGGTGCAGCAGAAGGGGCTGTCGCTGGTGCCGCTCGAGGTGTATTTCCGTAGGGGCCACGCCAAGGTGGTCCTGGCGTTGGGCCGGGGAAAGAAGATGCACGACCGTCGGGAAGACCTGAAGCGGCGGATTGCCGACCGCGAAATGGCCCGGGCCGTTCGGCGGGGCGGGCGATGACCGTCCCGCTGCTGCTGTTGGCCGCGCTGACCGGACCGGGCGCCGCCGCTCCGATGACCGTCCTGGTTTCCACGGCGCGTGGCGATACCAGGGTCCCGGTCCGTGCCGATCCGCGAGCCGGCCCGATGGTCGCGGCGCCGGCCCTGGTCTCGGCCCTGGCAGGGCGGGTTGCGGTTGACGGGGCGTGGGCCGAAGTGGAGATCGCACGCCAGCCCTTCCGGTTTCTGATCGGTGCTCCAGTCTACGCCGTCGGGCAGCAGGTCAAGCCGCTGGCCGGCGCCGCCACCGTTCGTCGCGACACCCTCTTTCTCCCCATCCAGTTCGTCACCCAGGTTCTGCCCACCGAACTCGGCGAGCGCTTCCGCTACCATGCCGCGAGCGGTCGGCTGGAGGAACTGACCGGCCGGGCCCCGGCGCCGGCCGTCGTGGCGGCAGCGCGGGATCCCGAGCGGCTGCCAAATGGCCTGCGGCGGGGCCACGTCGTAACCGTCGATCCGGGGCACGGAGGAACCGACCCTGGCAACCCCGGGCTCTACTTTCCCCGCGGCCTGCGGGAGAAGGACGTCACCCTCCAGGTGGGTCTTCTGGTGCGGGAGGAGTTGCTGCGTCGCGGGGTGGGCGTCATCATGACCCGCACGACGGACACCCTCATCAAGTTGAGCCATCGTGGCGCCTACTGCCGGGACCGCTGCGGGCTCTTCGTGAGCCTTCACGTCAACTCGCTGCCGCGGCGGGCGGGCTACACTCAGGTCCGGGGCTTCGAGACCTACTATCTTGACGCCGCCAAGACCGAGGACGCCGCCCGGGTGGCAAGGATGGAGAACGACGCCGTTCGCTTCGAGGATGTCGCCCCGGAACCGGGTGCCACCGGCGGGCTGGACTTCATCCTCAAGGACCTCCAGACCAATGAGCACCTGCGGGAATCGGTGCGGTTGGCCGAGCTGATGCAGTCTCACGTCGGCGAGGTCCACTCCGGGCCCGACAAGGGCGTCAAGCCAGCCCCCTTCACGGTCCTCGCGACCGCCCGGCGGCCGGCGATCCTGTTCGAGATGGGGTTCAGCACCAACCCGGCGGACGCGCGGCTCCTGACCGAGCCACGGTCACAGCGCAACCTGGCTGCGTCGATCGCCGACGCAATCGTGAGCTACCTCCTGGAATACGAGCGGCGGGCCGGCCTCGCAGCGCCACTGGCCGAGGTCCGGACCGGAGCCGGCCGGGAGTGACGGCGGCCGGGCCAGCCGCCGGGATCTCGGTCGCCGGCCTCTCGTTTGCCAACCCTATCCTCCTGGCGGCGGGCACCGCGGGCTTCGGCCGCGAGCTGGCCGGGACGATCGACCTTGAGGCCCTGGGCGGACTGGTCACCAAGGCGGTGTCGGTCGCCCCGCGCCCGGGCAACCCGTCACCCCGGGTGGGTGAGTTCCCGGGCGGCATGATCAACTCCATCGGTCTCGCGAATCCCGGCGCCGACAGTGTGGCCCGGTTCGAGCTTCCCTGGCTCGCCGAACATCTGCGCCGGCCCCGAGTGCTCGTGAACGTGGTCGGCTTCACCGAGGACGAGTTCAGCACGGTGATCGACCGCCTGGACGGGGCTCCCGGGATCGCCGGCTATGAACTCAACCTCTCCTGTCCCAACACGGCCGCTGGCGGGCTCGAGTTCGGCGCCGATCCGAGGACCGTCGGCCGGGTGGTCAGCGGGTGCCGGCGAGCCACCACCAGACCCCTCTTCGCCAAGCTCTCGCCTGCGCTCCCCGACATTCCGGTGATCGCCCGGGCGGCGGTCGAGGCAGGGGCTCAGGGGATCACGGCGGTGAACACCATGCCCGGTCTGATCTTCGAGGGGAGCCGGCCGCGCCTCGGCCAGGGCCATGGTGGGGTCAGCGGCCCGGCGCTCCTGCCAGTCGGGTTGCTGGCCGTGGCGCGGATCCGGAGCCACCTTCCGGAGACTGCGATCATCGGGGCCGGAGGGGTACGGACCCTGCGCGACGTGGAGGACTACCGCAGAGCTGGTGCCGACCTGGTTGCCATCGGGACTGGGGGCCTCGCCGACCCCCGGTTGCCGACGCGGTTGGCCAGGCGATGGGAGCAGCGTCATGGCTGAGCTGATCCTCGCGCTGGACGTCGAGGATCGGGGTACGGCGCGGCGGCTGCTCGACGTCCTGCCCGAGGCGCGTTGGGTCAAGGTCGGGTCGGTCCTCTTCACCGCATCCGGGCCGGCCCTGGTGGACGAAATCCGGCGGGGCGGACGGTCCGTCTTCCTGGACCTCAAGTGGCACGACATCCCGGCGACGGTACGGGGGGCGGTGCGGAGCGCCCGGAGCCTGGAGGTCAGCATGATCACGGTCCACGCGATGGGTGGCGCCGCCATGATCCAGGCGGCCCGGGAGGCCGCGGGGCCCGACCTCCGGGTCGTGGCCGTGACCGTGCTCACCTCGCAAACCTCCGAGACCTTCGGCCTGGCCGTGGGCCGCCAGAGTCCGGACCTTGGCCAGGAGGTTGAGCGGTTGGCCCGGATGGCATGCGCCTCAGGCGCCGACGGCGTGGTTTGCTCGCCCCTGGAGGTCGGCGCCCTGCGACGGGCCCTGGGGCCTGAGCCCCTTCTGGTTACCCCGGGCATCCGACGGCCCGGTGATAGCCACGGGGACCAGAGTCGGGTGGCGACGGCGGCGCAGGCGGTGCGGGGTGGAGCGACCCACCTGGTTGTCGGGCGCCCGATCCTGGAGGCCATAGACCCGGCCGCGGCCTGGCGGGAGCTTCAGGCCGAGATTGCCAGATGATCGCGACCGCCCTGCTCGTGCTGCTGGCGGCCCAGGCCCATCCCCTGGCACCCGAACTCGGGCCGGCCGCGGACGCTGCGCGCAAGGCCTTTGAGGAGCACGACTTCAGTCGCCTGTTTCGAGGCCGGCGCGCGGTCCGACTCCGGCTCCCAAGCCAGCGCGCCGGGGTGCCGGTTTCCGGCCGGGTGGCGGCTGCCTCTCTCAGCGCCTTCGTTCGGCGGTTCGAGGAGCGGGCGATGACGGTGCTGGGGGCTGCGATTGTCACGGAGCGGCTGGGGTACGTGGAACTGGAGCGGCGCTTCCGTCTGGTTGGCGTGGCCGAGGAACATGCCCAGCGGGTGCTGCTGAGCGTCCGCCTTGAGGAAGGGGAGTGGCGGGTGGCGGAACTCTGGGTCCTCGGCCCTTGAAATAACTCCAATCCGGAGATAGCTTTGCAAGCTCCCCCGAAACCGGGGTGTCTCTGGAGGGGTCCGTGAAGGTCCGGTCGAGTGTCAAGCCGATCTGCGAGTACTGCCGGGTGATCCGTCGCCGGGGGGTGGTGCGGGTACTCTGCAAGCGGAATCCCAAGCACAAGCAGCGTCAGGGGTAAACGGATGGCTCGGATCGCGGGCGTCGATCTTCCGCGGGAGAAGCGGGTGGAGATCGCGCTGACCTACATCTTCGGCGTGGGGTTGCCCACCAGCCAGCGCCTCCTGTCGGACACGGGAATCAGCCCGGACACCCGGGTTCGCGACCTGTCGGACGCCGAGGTGGCCCGGTTGCGCCAGTTGATTGAGCGCAGCGTTCGGGTCGAAGGCGCGCTCCGGACCGAAGTCGCGATGAACATCAAGCGACTGATGGATATCGGCACCTACCGAGGGTCCCGGCACCGGCGCGGGCTCCCGGTACGGGGCCAGCGCACTCATACCAACGCCCGGACCAAGAGGGGTCCGCGGCGGGCGATCGCAGGCAAGAAGAAGGCGACCAAGAAGTAGGCCCATGACCGCACCCGAGACTCCCGATTCCCAGACGCCGCCGCCGGCGTCTCCCCCAGCCGCTGCCGCGGCGCCCAAGCCGGCCAAGCGCGGCCGGAAGACCGTCGAGTCCGAGGGCGTGGCGCACATTCTGGCCACGTTCAACAACACCATCGTGACCATCTCGGACACGCGGGGCAACGTGGTGGCGTGGGGCACCGCGGGCAAGGCCGGGTTCAAGGGATCGAAGAAGTCCACTCCCTTCGCGGCGACGGTCGCTGCCGAGAGCGTGGGGCGCGACGCCTTCAACCTGGGGGTGCGGCGGGTGCATGTGCTGGTCCAGGGGCCGGGGAGCGGACGGGAGTCGGCCATCCAGGCGCTGGCGTCCGCCGGCCTCCGGGTGCTGTCGATCAAGGACGTCACGCCCATTCCCCACAACGGCTGCCGTCCACCCAAGAAGCGGCGGGTCTGATCATGGCACGCTATACCGGGCCCGCCTGCCGGCTCTGTCGGCGCGAAGGCACCAAGCTGTTCCTCAAGGGCACCCGCTGCCTGACCGAGAAGTGCGCGGTCGAGCGCCGCGGATACGCTCCCGGCCAGCACGGTGCCACCGGGGGCGGGAAGGGCGGACGGGGCAAGATGTCGGAGTATGCCAGGCAGCTGCGGGAGAAGCAGAAGGTCAAGCGGATCTACGGCCTCAACGAGCGCCAGTTCCGCAACACCTTCGAACTGGCCAACCAGATGCCCGGGGTCACCGGCACCAACCTCTTGGTCCGGCTCGAGGCCCGGCTGGACAACCTGGTCTATCGGATGGGCTTCTCCACCAGCCGGCGGGGCGCCCGCCAGCTCATCCGCCATGGACACATCGAGGTGAACGGCCGGCGGGTCGACATCCCGTCGTATCAGGTCAAGCCGGGAGATGAAGTGCGGGTGACACCGGGGAGCCGGGAGATGGTGCCGGTGAAGGTGGCCCAGGAGCTGGCCACCCGAGGGGCGCCCCTCACCTGGCTCTCGGTCGACCAGCAGAAGCTCGTGGGGCGGATGACGATGTTCCCGACCCGCGAGGCGATTCCGACCAATGCCCAGGAGCAACTGGTCGTCGAGTTGTACTCGAAGTAGCGTGGGAGCGCCATGACGATCGATCTGACCGGCCTCGTTCGCCCGCATCTCGTCGAAATGACGAAGCGGGAGGACAATCCCTTCATCGCCGAGTTCCGCCTCCAGCCGCTCGAGCGGGGGTTCGGCTACACGCTGGGCAATGCTCTCCGCCGGATGCTGCTCTCGTCGCTCCGCGGCTCCGCCGTCTGGGCGTTCCGGATGGACGGCGTGGTGCACGAGCACCAGACGGTGCAGGGCATCCTCGAAGACGTCCATCAGATCATTCAGCGCCTGAAGGCGCTGACCCTGGTGCTGGACGAGGATGTCGACGAGGCCGTCCTCCGGATCCGCCGGGAGGGCAGGGGCCCGGTCTATGCCCGTGACATTCAGGAGAGCGCCGGCGTCCGGGTCGTCAGCCCGGACCACCTGCTGTTCACGGTCCAGGAGGATCGCGACGTCAGCTGCGACCTCTACGTGAACAAGGGCCGCGGCTACGTGGAGGCCGAGATGCACCCGATCGACCGGTCGCTGCCGGTGGATGTGGTGCGGATCGACGCCATCTATAACCCGGTTCGACGCGCCAACTTCACCGTCAGCGAAACCCGCGTCGGCCAGCGGACCGACTACGATCGACTGGCAGTGATGGTGGAGACCAACGGAACCCTCTCTCCGGAAGACGCCATCGCCTACGCCGCCGCGTTGGCCCAGGAGCACTTCCGCTACTTCGTCGAATTCGGGAAGGTGCCGGTGGCTCGCGAGACGGTGCCGGAGACGGTGACGGTCGGCGGTGACGGTCTCAGCCAGCGGCTGAGCCGGCTGATCGACGATCTCGGGCTCACGGTCCGGACCCTGAACTCGCTCAAGAACTCGAACATCCGGACCCTCCGGGACCTGGTGCAGTACTCGGAGAAGGAACTGCTCGACGTCAAGAACGTGGGCGAGAAGGCCGTGTCCGAGATCGGAGAGCTGCTCGACCAGGAGGGGCTGCGCTTCGGCATGGCGTTCGAGGAGATCGACGGTGAGCTCCGGGTGGTGCGACCCGGGTCCCCGCCCTCCGGGGCGGGCCGGGGGGCGGAGGAGACGGCCTAGATGCGCCACCGAAGCAAGGGGCGGCAGCTCTCCCGCACCGCCGAGCACCGCAAGGCGCTGCTCCGGAACCTGGCGACGAGCCTGTTCCGTCACGAGCGCATCGTGACCACGACGGCCAAGGCCAAGGAGTTGCGGCCCTATGCCGAGCGCCTCATCACGCTGGCGCGGCGGGGCGATCTCCATGCCCGCCGCCTGGCGGAGCGCAAGATCCAGGACCGGGAGGTGCTGGGTCGGCTTTTCAGGGAGATCGGCCCCCGGTTCGCCGCCCGGCCCGGTGGCTACACCCGGATCCTCAAGTTGAGCCACCGCCAGGGCGACGGCGCGGAGATCGCCAGGATCGAGCTGCTGGCCGAGTGACGGGGTCGACGGGTAGCGCGGAAACGTCAAAGGGGACCCCACGGTCCCCTTTTTTTCGAGCCGGCGGCCGGGGTCAGGCCGCTTTGGTGATCCGGTTGCTCCGAATACAGCGGGTGCAGACCCGGATGCGCCGGGGGGCGCCGTCGACCAGGACCCGAACCGTCTGGAGGTTGGGGAGCCACCGCCGCCGCCGCTTGTTGTTGGCGTGGCTGACGTGGTTGCCGGTGGCGGGACCCTTCCCGCAGACAGTGCAGACGCGTGCCATGGGGTTGCCCTCTTTCGTCGCTCGGTCAAGAACCGCCTGCGGCGGCGGAGCCCCAAAAGCTAGGGGAACGACTGGCTTCAAGCAAGCGTGGAGGCGAACGTGCCCACGGCGCTGATCACGGGCATCACGGGGCAGGACGGATCCTACCTGGCGGAACACCTTCTGGCCCGGGGGTACCAGGTCGTAGGCGTCGTCCGCCGGACCAGCCGCCATGCGGGCGAGCGGATTGAGCACCTGCTGGACCGGATCCAGCTGGTCACCGCCGACCTCCTGGACCAGCATTCCCTCACCCAGGCGATCGGAGAGGCCCGCCCGGACGAGGTCTACAACCTCGCCGCGCAGTCCTTCGTGCCGACCTCCTTCGCCCAGCCGGTCCTGACCGGGGAATTCACGGGCCTCGGCGTAACCCGGATCCTCGAGGCGATCCGTTTGGCCTGCCCGACCGCCCGGTTCTACCAGGCCAGTTCCTCCGAGATGTTCGGCAAGGTGGTCGAGACCCCGCAGCACGAGCGCACCCCGTTCTACCCCCGGTCGCCGTACGGGGTCGCGAAAGTGTACGGGCACTGGATCACGGTCAACTACCGCGAGTCGTACGGCCTGTTCGCGGTCAGCGGGATTCTCTTCAACCACGAGTCCCCTCGCCGGGGGATCGAATTCGTGACCCGCAAGGTGACGGACGGCGCGGCCCGGATCAGCCTGGGCCTCGCCTCCGAACTCCGACTCGGCAACCTCGAGGCGAGGCGCGACTGGGGCTTTGCCGGCGATTATGTCGACGCGATGTGGCGGATGCTCCAGCAGCCCGAGCCGCGTGACTACGTGATCGGTACCGGGGAGACCCACAGCGTGGCGGAACTGGCCGAGGTTGCGTTTGCGCGGGTGGGACTCGACTGGCGAAAGTACGTGCTCTCAGATCCGGCCCACCTCCGCCCCGCCGAAGTGGATATTCTGGTCGCCGACGCGTCCAGGGCCCGGGCCGAGCTGGGCTGGGCACCCCGGGTATCCTTCCAGGAGTTGGTGGAGATGATGGTGGACGCGGACGTTGCCCGTTTGGCGGCCCGGCGATGAGGGTCGTGATCACGGGAGCGGAGGGATTCGCCGGCCGCTGGCTGGTGCGCGACCTCCTGGCCCACGGCCACCAGGTGGTGGGTGGAATCCGGCTCGGCGGGACGCCGCCTGCGGGCCTGACGGAGGCGGAGCGGGTGCGGGTGGAGTGGGTGGAATTCGACCTGCTCTCGCTCGATACCGTGGAGCGGCTGGCGGGGTTTCGGGCGGACGCCGTGGTACACCTCGCCGCGGTGGCGTCGGGCACCGATGCCCGGCAGGATCCGGGTTATGCCTGGACGGTCAACGCGGCCGGGACGGCCCGTCTCTGCGAGGCGCTGGGCCGCCGGGTCGCTGACGGGAGGGGCCCGCTGGTCCTGGTCGTCTCGACCGGCGAAGTCTACGGCCAGGGGACCGGCCGCCCGCATCGGGAAAGCGACCCGGTCGTGCCCTGCTCGCCGTACGCGGCCAGCAAACTCGGCGCCGAAATCGCGGCTCAGGAGGTGGCCCGACGGACCGGCCTCCGGGTGATGGTCGCCCGACCCTTTCCGCACACCGGCCCCGGGCAGAGCGACAAGTACGCGATCCCCGCCATCGCCGGCCGCCTGCGCACGGCGCGCCGGATCAAGGCCCCGGTGATCAAGACGGGCAACCTCGAGCCGGTCCGGGACTACCTCGACGTCCGCGATGTGGTGGCCGCGTATCGCTGCCTCCTGGAGCGGGGCCGTCCGGGCACCGTGTACAATGTGGCCAGCGGTGTGGCCCGATCGCTGGAGGAGATCGTGGAGGAGCTGACCCGCCTGCTCGAGATGCGAGTGATCGTGGAGCCGGACCCCGCGCTGGCGCGGGCCAACGACCTCCGACACCTGGTGGGCGATGCCTCGCTGCTCCGTCGGGAGACGGGATGGGCGCCGGCCATCGACTTCGACCGGACCCTGAGGGATCTGCTCGATGCCCAAGCGGACTGACCTGACCTCGATCCTCCTGATCGGCTCCGGCCCGATCGTCATCGGCCAGGGGGCAGAGTTCGACTACTCCGGAACCCAGGCGGCCCGGGCACTTCGGGAGGAGGGGTACCGGGTCATCCTGGTGAACTCGAATCCGGCCACCATCATGACGGACCCGGAGGTCGCCGACCGGACCTACATCGAACCGCTGAACGCGGAGTGGGTGGAGAAGATCATCGCCCGGGAACGGCCCGACGCGCTGTTGCCCACGATGGGAGGCCAGACGGGGCTGAACGTCGCGATGGAGCTCTACCGGAGCGGGGTGCTGGAGAAGTATGGCGTGGAGCTGATCGGGGCCAACGAACGGGCAATCCGGGTGGCGGAGGACCGGGAGGAGTTCGCGAAGGCGATGCGGCGGATCGGGCTGGCGACGCCGCCCGGGGTAACGGTGGGATCGATCGAGGAGGGCCTGGGCGCGGTGGAGCGGACCGGCTACCCCGCGATCCTGCGGCCGTCCTTCACCCTTGGGGGGACGGGCGGCGGCATCGCCTACAACCGGGAGGAGTTCGAGACCCTGCTGCGGCGGGGGCTCGACGCCTCCCCGGTGGGGTCCGTGCTGGTCGAACGGAGCGTCATCGGGTGGAAGGAGTACGAGCTGGAGGTGATGCGGGACGGGGCCGACAACGTCGTCATCGTGTGCTCGATCGAAAACCTCGACCCGATGGGGGTGCACACCGGGGACTCGATCACGGTGGCCCCGGCCATGACGCTGTCCGACCGCGAGTATCAGGTGATGCGGGACGCGGCCTGCAAGGTGATCCGGGAGGTGGGGGTCGCCGCCGGCGGGTGCAACATCCAGTTCGCCGTTGATCCGGAGACCGGGGAGCAGCTGGTGATCGAAATGAACCCGAGGGTCTCCCGCAGCTCGGCGCTGGCGTCGAAGGCCACGGGCTTTCCGATCGCCCGGATCGGCACCAAGGTGGCCGTCGGCTATCGCCTGGACGAGCTGCCAAACGACATCACCCGCACGACGCCGGCCAGCTTCGAGCCGGTGCTCGACTACGTGGTGGTGAAGATTCCCCGGTTCGCCTTCGAGAAGTTCCCGGCCGCCGATCCGACCCTGACGACCCAGATGAAGTCGGTTGGCGAGGTGATGGCCATCGGGCGGACGTTCAAGGAGGCCCTCCAGAAGGGATTCCGGGGCCTGGAGATCGGTCGCCCCGGATGGACCGTGGGGGAGACCCTGGCGGACGACCGGCTGGAGGACGCCTCGACCGAGTCGGTCCTCGCCGCGATGCGGACCCCGACCCCGGAGCGACTGTTCCAGGTGAAACGGGCGCTGCTGCGCGACGTGCCGGTGGAGCGAGTCGCCGAACGGACCCGGATCGATCCCTGGTTCCTGCACCAGATGCAGGAGCTGGTCCAGGCGGAGCGGAGCTTCGCGGCCGCGTGGGGCCGGGGCGAGGTCGATGCGGCTGCGATCCGGCGGATGAAGCGGATGGGGTTCTCGGACCGGCAGCTGGGCGACCTGGTCGGGGTCGCCGAGACGGACTTCCGGCAGCGCCGGCAGGCGCTGGGCGTCCGGCCGGCGTACAAGATCGTCGACACCTGCGCCGGGGAGTTTCCCTCGAAGACCCCGTACCTGTACTCGAGCTACGACGAGGAGAACGAAGCCGCCCCCGCCGGCGACCGGACGGTGGTGATTCTGGGGAGCGGGCCCAACCGGATCGGCCAGGGAGTCGAGTTCGACTACTGCTGTGTCCGGGCGACCATGGCCCTCCGCGAAGCCGGCTACCGCACGGTCATGGTGAACTCGAATCCGGAGACCGTGTCCACCGACTTCGACATGTCGGATGCGCTCTACTTCGAGCCGCTGACCCTTGAAGACGTGCTGGAGATCGTGCATGTGGAGCGACCTCTCGGGGTGATCGTGCAACTGGGAGGCCAGACGCCGCTTCGGCTGGCGCGGGGCCTCGAAGCCGCCGGCGTCCCGATTCTGGGCACCAGTCCGGAGGCGATCGACGTGGCCGAGGACCGGGGCCGATTCGACGCCCTCGCCCGGGAGCTGGGCGTGGAACAGCCCCGGAACGGGACCGCGTTCTCGCTCGAGGACGCGCTGGTGAAGGCGGAGGCCATCGGGTACCCGGTGCTGATCCGGCCCTCCTATGTGCTCGGGGGACGGGCGATGGCGATCGTCTATGACGCCGAGTCGCTCCGGGAGTTCTTCGGCCGCGCGGCGCGGGTGGCGCCAGAGCACCCGGTGCTGATCGACCAGTTCCTGGAAGACGCCTTCGAGGTCGACGTCGATGCCATCGCCGACGGGGAGCGGTGCATCGTAGGTGGGGTGATGCAGCACATCGAGGATGCCGGGATCCACTCGGGCGACAGCGCCTGTGTGATGCCACCGTACCTGGTGACCGAGGACCAGGTGGAGGTGATGCGCGCCCACACCCGCCAGTTCGCGCTCCGGCTTGGCGTCCGGGGGTTGATGAACGTCCAGTACGCCATCCGGGGCGGCCGGGTCTACGTGCTGGAGGTCAACCCGCGAGCCTCCCGAACCATCCCGTACGTCTCGAAGACGACCGGCGTGCCGCTCGCCAGCCTGGCGGCGCGGGTCATGGTGGGTGAAACCCTGACCGACCTGGGGATCGCCGAGGACGTGGTCCATCCCTACGTCACGGTGAAGGAGGCCGTGTTCCCCTTCACCAAGCTCCAGGGCGTCGACCTGGTACTCGGTCCGGAAATGCGATCGACCGGTGAGGTGATGGGCATCGCCGACTCCTTCGGGATGGCGTTCGCCAAGTCGCAGATCAGCGCCGAGGGTGGGCTGCCGCTCGGGGGAACCGTGTTCGTCACCGTCAACGACCACGACAAGCCCGCCGTGGTCCCGATCACCCGCCGGTTCCACGAGATGGGCTTTCGGGTCCTCGCTACCGAGGGGACCAGCCGGTATCTCCGGTCGCGGGGCATCCCGGCGGATCGGGTGCTCAAGGTGCACGAAGGACGGCCCAACGCGGTGGACCTGGTGGTGTCGGGGCAGGTCCAGCTGCTGATCAACACCCCGCTCGGGAAGCTGACCCAGCGCGACGACTATATCCTCCGCCGGGTGGCGCTGCAGCAGCGGGTGCCGTACACCACCACGATGTCGGCGGCGGCGGCGGCCTGCGATGCCATCATCGCCCTCCGGAGCCGGACGGGGGAGGTCCGTCCCCTCCAGGAATGGCACGAGCTGGCTCGCGCCTTCATGGCCGAGGCCCGGGCATGACGTCCGCCCGGGACGCGGCCTTCGTGGCCGCGCTCCGCGGGGTGGTACGCGGGGAGGTCCGGGAGGGTGAGTCGTTGGCCCGGTTCAGCACCTACCGGATCGGGGGCTCGGCGACCGTGCTGCTGCCGGCGGTGGCAGAGGACGTGGGGCGCGCCCTGGCGCTGGCGCACGGCGCCGGGGTCCCCTGGTTCGTGATCGGCCTGGGGTCGAACCTGCTGTTGCCGGACGAGGGTCTCGAGGCCCTCGTGATCCGGATCGGCAAGGGACTCGACCAGGTGTCCCGGGATGGCGACCGCTGGCGGTTCGGGGCCGGCCTTCCGGCACCTCTTGCCGCCCGTCGCACGGCCGAGGCCGGCTGGGCCGGGCTCCACGTGATGGTGGGGGTGCCCGGCACGGTCGGCGGCGGGGTCTTCATGAACGCGGGCTGCCACGGGGCCCAGTGGTCCGACGTGGTGGAATCCGTGCTCGTGGTCGACGAGACGGGGGCCACCCGGGTCCTGACCCGGTCGATGATCCCGTTCGCCTACCGCCGGAGCGGACTGGAGCGTGACGTGGTGCTGGAAACGGCGGTCCGCCTCACGGCCCGGCCCGTGGCAGAGCTCGCCGACGAGGTGACCCGGCTTCTGGCATGGCGGCAGCGGGGGACCCCCTTCAACCAGCCGTGTTGTGGCAGCGTGTTCAAGAACCCGGCGTCGGCGGGGCGGACGGCGGGCCAGTTGATCGAGGCGGCGGGGCTCAAGGGCCTGCGGGTCGGTGGTGCGGAGGTCTCGCGGCTGCACGCCAACTACTTCGTCAACACCGGCGGGGCCACCGCCGCCGACGTCCGGGCCCTGATCGATCAGGCCCGGGCGCAGGTGCGGACCGCCTTCGGCGTGGAGCTGGAGCTGGAGGTCAAGGTGGTGGGCCCGAGCGGGTCGGTGATTCGGGCGTAAGCGGTCGCGGTCGGCGACCAGGGACGGGGTCGAGGGTGGACTACTTCGTGCACGAGTCGAGCTATGTCGATGAGGGAGCCCGGATCGGCAGAGGCACCCGGATCTGGCATTTCTGCCACGTGCTGCCCGGTGCCGAGATCGGGGCGGGCTGCAACCTGGGGCAGAACGTGGTCGTCATGTCGGGCACCCGGATCGGGAACAACGTGAAGATCCAGAACAACGTCTCGATCTACGAGGGCGTGGAGCTGGAGGACGACGTCTTCTGCGGGCCGAGCTGCGTGTTCACCAACGTCATCAACCCGCGAAGCCACGTGTCCCGGCGCCACGAGTACCAGCGGACCCTGGTGCGGCGCGGGGCGACCATCGGGGCCAACGCCACGGTGGTGTGCGGCGTGACCATCGGGGAGTACGCCTTCGTGGGCGCGGGGGCCGTGGTCCGCCGCGACGTGCCCGACTTCGCGCTGGTGGTGGGGGTGCCGGCCCGCCAGGTGGGGTGGGTCTGCCGGTGCGGAGTTCGAGTCCGGGTCGAGGGAGAGCTGGCGCGATGCGGCGCCTGCGGGGCGGAGTACCGGTTGACGCACGGCAGGCTGGCGCCGTTGACCGCATAGGTCAGGCCACTTAAGTTCCGACGTGATAATGGGTTGGCATCTGTTCCGGTCCCGGTTCCGGCGCTCGTTGGGCGCCGCAATTGGGGCCGGGCTCGTTTCCCGGCCTCCGACACGGGAGTCGGGGTTTCCTGGCGGTGGAGGCGCGGGGTGAGCGTTCCGTTACTCGATCTCAAGGCCCAGTACGCCACTATCCGGGACGACATCCGGCGGGCGATCGACTCGGTCCTGGAGCGGCAGGAGTTCATCATGGGCCGGGAGGTGGCCGAGCTGGAGCGCGCGGTCGCCGATCTCTCGGCGGCCCGGCACGGCATCGGTTGCGCCAGCGGTACCGATGCGCTCCTCCTGCCGCTCAAGGCGCTGGGTCTGGCTCCCGGCGATGAGGTGATCGTCCCGAGCTTCACCTTCTTCGCCACCGCGGGCGCGGTCCACAACGCCGGGGGCCGACCGGTTTTCGCGGAGATCACTCCCGAGACCTTCAACCTCGACCCGGCCGCAGTTGAGGCCGCGCTCACGCCGCGCACCCGGGCGATCGTTGCCGTGCACCTGTTCGGACAGATGGCGCCGATCGAAGCGATCCTCGAGCTGGGGCGGCGGCGCGGGATTCCGGTGATCGAGGATGCCGCCCAGGCGATCGGGGCGCGGCGCCGGATCGAAGGAGCCTGGCGGATGGCCGGCGAGCTCTCCTGGGCGACGACCTTCTCGTTCTTTCCGAGCAAGAACCTGGGTGGGTTTGGCGACGGCGGGATGATCGTGACCCAGGACGATGCCCTGGCCGAGCGGCTCCGAAGGCTCCGGCTCCACGGCGGAGCCAAGCAGTACCACCACGACGAGGTGGGCACCAACAGCCGGCTCGATACCCTGCAGGCGGCGGTTCTGCTGGCCAAGCTGCCCCGTCTGGCGGCGTGGAGCGCGGCCCGCCGGGCCCGGGCAGCGCGGTATACGGAGGCGTTCCGGGGGACCGAGGTCCTTCCTCCGCACGTCGATCCGGCCAATGAGCACATCTTTCACCAGTACACGATCCGGGTGCCGCGCCGGGACGAGTTGCTCGCCCGGCTCCGGGACCGCGGCATCGGTTGTGCAGTGTATTACCCGGTTGGGCTGCACCTTCAGCCCTGCTTCGCCCACCTCGGCTATCGGCCGGGCGCACTTCCGGTTACAGAGGAGGCGATGCGGACCGTGCTATCGCTTCCGGTCTACCCGGAGCTGTCGGAGGGGCAGCAGGACACGGTGATCGGGACCATCAGGGAGTTCTACGGGTGACCCGGATTCGGGTCGGCGTAATCGGGGCGGGCACCTGGGGTCGCAATCACGTGCGACTCTTGGCGGCCGCCCCCGGGGCGGACCTGGTGGCGGTCTGCGATTCGGATCCGGCCGTCCGGGCCCGGATCGCCGGGGCGTTTCCCGGGGTCGAGGTGACCGACTCGGTCGAGGCCCTTCTGGCCAGGGTCGACGCCGTAGTGGTGGCCTCGACCGCGAGGACCCACGCCGAGCTTGGCCTTCGGGCGATCCGCGCGGGCAAGCCGGTGCTGGTGGAGAAGCCATTTGCGCTTTCGGTGGCCGATGCCGAGCACCTGGCCGACGAGAGCACCCGCCTGGGTGTCCCCGCCCTGGTCGGCCACCTGCTGGTGTTCCATCCGGTGGTGGACCGGTTGGGCGAGTTGGTGCGGGGCGGGTCGCTGGGGGAGGTGTACTACCTGTATTCCCAGCGTCTCAATCTGGGGCAGGTGCGGCCCGACGAGAATGCCCTGTGGAGCTTTGGGCCGCATGACATCTCGGTGGCGCTGTACCTCCTGGGGGAGACGCCGGTGACGGTCTCGGCGCAGGGGCATTCGTACCTCCAGCCAGGGATCGAGGACGTGGTGTTCCTGATGCTGCGGTTCCGGTCCGGGGTCCTGGCGCATGCCCACCTCTCCTGGCTCGATCCGCACAAGGAGCGTCGGTTGACGGTGGTGGGTTCGCGGCAGATGGCGGTATTCGACGACATGGCGCCCCGGGAGAAGCTCCGGATCTACGACAAGGGGGTGGACCGGCCACCGGAGTACCGGTCGTACGGCGAGAGCCTGGCGGTCCGCGAGGGTGACATCTGGATTCCCAGGGTGTCCAACGCGGAGCCGCTGAGCCTTGAGCTGGCCCATTTTCTCCGGGTAGCCGGGGGTGAGCGTCCCAGTCGGGCGGACGCAGCGGACGGAGTGCGGGTGGTGCGGGTGCTGGATGCCGCCGGTCGGTCGCTGGCTGCGGGCGGCACGCCAATTACGATCGAGGGCTGAATGGTATCACGGGCTGACGAGCTGATTCGCAAGGCTGAGCGGCGTGACATCCTGTTCGGGATCGTGGGGCTCGGGTACGTGGGGTTGCCGCTGGCGGTGGAGCTGGCGAACGCGGGCTACCGGGTCCTGGGGTTCGACATCAACGAGCGGGTTGTCGAGGGCCTCAACGCCGGGCGATCCCACGTCAAGGACATCACCGACGAGCAGCTGCGAGCGGTGCGGGCCGGCGACCGGTTTACGGCAACCACCGATGGCTCGCGGCTCGCCGAATGCGACGCGATCTCGATCTGCGTGCCGACGCCGCTCTCGAAGTTCAAGGACCCGGACGTGAGCTACATCGTGGCGGCGACCGAGACGGTCAAGACGATCCTCCGGCCGGGCCAGGCGATCATCCTGGAGAGCACGACCTACCCGGGGACCACGCGGGAGATCATGCTGCCGGCGCTGGAGGCGACCGGGCTCAAAGTCGGAGTGGACTTCTTCCTGGCGTTCAGTCCCGAGCGGGTCGATCCCGGCAACCCGGTCTACCAGACCAGGAACACGCCCAAGGTGGTGGGCGGCATCACGCCGGACTGCCAGCGCGTCGTGATGGCGCTCTACCGTCCGGCGATCGACACCCTCGTTCCGGTGTCGACCACCGAGGCCGCCGAGCTGGTCAAGTTGCTGGAGAACACCTTCCGGAGCGTGAACATCGGCCTGGTCAACGAGATGGCGATTGTCTGCGACAAGCTCGGCGTGGACGTCTGGGAGGTGATCGAGGCCGCGTCGACCAAGCCGTTCGGCTTCATGAAGTTTCTCCCCGGGCCCGGTCTCGGGGGGCACTGCATCCCCATCGACCCCCACTACCTCGCCTGGAAGATGCGCGGCCTCAACTACAAGACCCGGTTCATCGATCTGGCCGGGGAGCTCAACACCGAGATGCCAGTCTTCTGGGTGCGGAAGGTGGCAGAGGCGCTCAACGCCGCGGGCAAGGCGGTTCGCGGCTCCACGGTGCTGATCCTGGGAGTGGCCTACAAGCGGGACATCGAGGACATTCGCGAAAGCCCGGCCCTCGACATCATCAAGCTGCTGGAAGGACAGGGGGCCCGGGTGCAGTACCACGATCCCTACGTGCCCGAGTTCCAGGAAGACGGCCATCGGGTCACCTCGGTGCCGCTCACCGCCGATACGCTCAGTGCGGCGGACTGCGTGGTGATCGTGACTGACCACTCCAACCTGGACTATGACCTGGTGCGGCGGCACGCGCGGACGGCGGTCGACACCCGCAACGCCCTGCGGCGCTACCCGGGAGCCTGACCGATGCGGGTCACGGTCATCGGATCGGGCTACGTGGGCCTGGTGGCGGGGGCCTGTCTGGCGGAAACCGGCAACGACGTCGTCTGCGCCGACGTGGATGAGGCCAAGGTCGCCCGGCTGCAGGCCAACGACATTCCGATCTACGAGCCCGGCCTGGAGCCGATGGTGGCGCGAAACCAGACCGAGGGGCGGCTCCGCTTCACCACCGACGTGGCGGAGGCGGTCCGACACGGGCGGATCATCTTCATTGCCGTCGGGACCCCGCCGGACGAAGACGGATCCGCCGACCTCAAGCACGTGCTGGCGGTGGCGACTGCGATCGGCCGCCACATGAACGAGAGCAAGATCGTGGTCACCAAGTCCACGGTGCCGGTGGGAACAGCGGCCAAGGTACGGGCGGCCGTGGAGGCCGAAACCGCGATCCCGGTCTCGGTCTGCTCGAATCCGGAGTTCCTGAAGGAGGGCGCCGCGATCGAGGACTTCATGAAGCCGGATCGCGTGGTGCTGGGCGTGGACTCGGATGAGGCCCGGGAGGTCCTGGGACAGTTGTATGCGCCCTTCGTGCGAACCGGCAATCCGATTCTCTTCATGGACATCCCCTCGGCCGAGGTCACCAAGTACGCGGCCAACGCCATGCTGGCCACCCGGATCTCGTTCATGAACCAGGTCGCGGAGCTCTGTGAGCGGGTCGGAGCCGACGTCAGCATGGTCCGCAAGGGCATCGGCAGCGACCGCCGCATCGGACCGGCCTTCCTCTTCCCGGGACCGGGGTATGGGGGGTCCTGCTTCCCCAAGGATGTGCAGGCGCTGATCCGGACGGCGCGGGGCCTGGGGATGGCGCCGGTCCTCTGGGAGGCGGTAGAGGCCGTGAACGCGGACCAGAAGGGCGTGCTGTTTGCCAAGCTGGCCGCCGCCCTGGCGGACCGCCTCCGCGGAGGCACGGTGGCGGTCTGGGGCCTCGCCTTCAAGGCCGAGACGGACGACATGCGCGAGAGCCCCAGCATTCCGCTGGTCGAGCGGATTCTGGACGCGGGGGGCACCGTGCGGGCGCACGACCCGAAGGCCATGGACGTGGCACGGGGCATTTTCGGCGATCGGATCAGCTATGCCCGGGATCCCTACCAGGCGGTGGAGGGAGCCGACGCCCTGGTGATCGTCACCGAATGGCTGGTGTACCGCAACCCCGACCTGGAGCGGGTGCGCAGCCTGTTGCGGCAGCCGCTGGTGATCGACGGCCGCAACCTGTTCGACCCGGAGCGGATGCGCGGGCTCGGATTCGAGTACCACGGCATCGGTCGGCGGCGCCCGTGAGGGTGCTGATCACGGGGGTCGCCGGGTTCCTCGGCTCCCATCTGGCCGATCGGTTCCTGGCCGACGGTCACACCGTGGTGGGGATGGACAATTTCGTCACCGGTACCCGCGCCAACCTCGCCCACCTGGCGACTGAACCACGGTTCTCGTTCGTGGAACACGACGTGACCAGGTACATCGCGGTCGAGGGCTCCCTCGACGGGGTGCTCCACTTTGCCTCGCCGGCCAGCCCGATCGACTACCTCCAGCTTCCGATCCAGACGCTGAAGGTCGGCTCGCTCGGGACCCATAACACGCTGGGGGTGGCCAAGGCCAAGGGGGCCCGATATTTCCTGGCCTCGACCTCGGAGGTCTACGGCGACCCCCAGGTCCATCCCCAGCCAGAGAGCTACTGGGGTCATGTCAACCCGGTGGGGCCCCGGGGGGTGTACGACGAAGCCAAGCGGTTCGCGGAGGCCATGACCATGGCCTATCACCGATACCACGGCCTCGACACCCGGATCGTCCGGATCTTCAACACGTACGGCCCCCGGATGCGGCCGTACGACGGCCGGGTCGTGTCGAACTTCGTGGTCCAGGCCCTGGCCAGCCAGCCGATCACCGTCTACGGTGACGGCGGACAGACCCGTTCCTTCTGCTACGTCTCCGATCTGATCGAGGGGATCTATCGGCTCTACCACAGCGACCGGGTGGAGCCCACCAACATCGGCAACCCGGTGGAGTTCACCGTGCTCCAGCTCGCCGAGCTGGTGCGGGAGATGACCGGCGCCCGGTCGCCGATCCGGTTCGCGCCGTTGCCGGAAGACGATCCCAAGGTCCGTCGGCCGGACATCACCGTCGCCCGGCAGGTGCTTGGCTGGGAACCGAAGGTGGACCTCCGGGCAGGGCTGGAGCAGACGATCGGGTATTTCCGGGGCCTGATCCCGAAATGACCCGGGTGCTGGTCACCGGCGCGGCCGGATTCATCGGGTCGCACCTGGTCGAGGCCCTGCTGGCCCGTGGTGACGAGGTCGTCGGGGTCGACTCCTTCGATCCCTTCTATCCGCGCGCCTACAAGGAGTCGAACCTCGCCCCCGCCCTGGCGAATCCGGGGTATCGGTTCGTCGAGGGCGACATCCTGGATTCGGCGTCGCTGGCGAGCCTGCTCACGCCCGATACCGTGGTGGTGCACCTGGCGGCCCGGGCCGGTGTCCGACCCTCGATCCAGGACCCCGTCGGATACGCCCGGACCAATGTCACCGGCACGGCCGCGGTGGTGGACGCGATGCGGACGGCTGGTGCCACCCGGCTGGCGTTCGGCTCCTCGTCGTCGGTGTACGGGAACTCGACGCCGGCGCCGTTTCGGGAGACCGCCCCGGCGCTGGACCCGGTCTCCCCCTACGCCTCGACCAAGCGGGCCGGGGAGCTGCTGCTGGCGTCCCTGGCTCCGCTCCTGGGCCTCAAAGTCGCAGCATTGCGTTACTTTACAGTGTTTGGGCCCCGGCAGCGGCCGGACCTGGCGATCCATGCCTTCGCGCGGCGGATGCTCCAGGGCCGGTCCCTGACGCTCTTCGGAGACGGGAGCCAGGCGCGCGACTATACCTACTGCACGGACATCGTGGCGGGGACGGTCGCGGCGATCGACTGGCTCCAGACCGCGCCCGTGGGAGTGGAGTACTTCAACCTCGGCGGGAGCCGGCCGGTGGCCCTGCGGGAGATGGTGGCGACCTTGAGCGAGGCGCTGGGGGTGGCGCCCGAGGTCGAGTGGTTGCCGATGCAGCCGGGGGACGTGGAGCGCACGTTCGCCGATCTGGAGAAATCGGGCCGGGTTCTTGGCTTCGCGCCCCGGGTAGGGTTCGAGCAGGGAATCAGCCGCTTCGTGGAGTGGTGCCGAGCCTTCTATGAGAGTCAGCAATGAGCATCTGCTCCAGCAGGCCCGGGAGCGGTTTGCGGTCCAGGACTACTTCGGGGCGGTACACCTGCTGGACGAGATCCTGGCGGGCGGCCGCGCCTTTGCCGACGTGCTGCACCTGCGAGGCGTCTGCCGTTCGCTCCTCGGCCAGGTAGACCGGGCTCTGGAGGACTTCGATCGGGCCCTGGAGCTCAACCCCCGGTACATCGACGCCCTGGTCCACCGAGGCGTGGCGCTGGTGGAGCTGGGTCGCCTGGCGGAGGCCGACGCGTCCTTCGAACGGGCCGGCGCCCTGGGTCAGGGCGGAGTGGAAGGGTTCTCCAGACCGGCGGCGGCACGGCTGGCCAACATGCACGCGGCCCTTGGCGACGCCTACGCCGACGCCGGATCCCTGGCGGAGTCGATCGGCCAGTACCGCCGGGCGGTGGAACTGGGCCCGGACTTCCACGATCTCCGGTACCGTCTGGCAAGGCTGCTGATTGATGCCGGGCGGCCACTGGAGGCCCGGGAGGAGCTGGAGCGGATCGTCACCATCCAACCGGAGTTCGTCGACGCCCAGGCGGCGCTGGGCCTGGCCCACTACCTCTCGGGCGATGCCCTTGGGGCTCGGGAGATCTGGGCGGCCTGCCTCCGCCAGCGACCGGACAATCCCCGGGTCGGGGCCTACCTCGCGATGGCCGAAAGGCTGGAGTCATGAGGCGGGTGACGGCCCTGCTGGCCCTGGCTCTGGTCGGCTGCCGGCTGCCGGCAGCCGACCACGAGCGGCTGGGCGATGAGGCCTACCGGGACGGACATTACGCCCGTGCCCTGGCCGAGTACCAGGCTGCGCAGCGGGGGGGGGCCGGGCGAAGCCGGGTCTGGGCCAAGGCGGGGGCCGCGGCGCTGCAGGCGCGCGACTACCCGGCGGCGGTCGAGGCGTTCCGCGCCCTGGCGGCTGGCGACCGGACCCGGG
>CAZFSA010000043.1:0-31606 GCA_964521535.1 uncultured Gemmatimonas sp. | reverse complement strand
ACAAACCCCATCTTGCAGCGCTACGGCTCAGTGAACAACCTCCTCATCAATTACAGCTAGAAACTGCCCCCGTACTGCCCCCGCTATCTCGTAAGTCATCGGGACGGCGGGATTTGAACCCGCGACCCCCTGAACCCCATTCAGGTGCGCTACCGGGCTGCGCTACGTCCCGTACCCCGGCCCTGCCCCGCCCCACCACCAGCAGGCGGGCGCAAAAGCTACCCCGCCCCCGCAGTCTTCGGTACCCTCCCACATAATCTCGGTTACCACCCGCCGGCCGGAACCAGCCATCCTCACCACCCAGCTGGCCCGACCCAACCCTGAAGGGTTGCACTCATGGATACTTCCCAATATACTCATGCCATGAGTAAACGACTGCAGGTCATCCTCCAGGATGCCGAGTATCGCGACCTCCAGCGGGTCGCCCGTCGCCACCGCGTCACCGTCTCCGAGTGGGTCCGCCGCGCCCTCCGCGAGCTCGCCCGCCGCGAGCCGCCGGCAGGCCCCGATCGGAAGCTCGCCCTGGTCCGCGAGGCCGCGCGCGGGGGCTACCCGACGGCGGGTATCGACCAGATGCTGCGCGAAATCGAGGGCGGCTACCTCCCCCGCCCCTGATGATCTTCGTCGACTCGAACGTCCCGATGTACCTGATCGGCGCCGCCCACCCCCACAAGGTGGACGCGCAGCGGCTCCTCGAGCGGGCCATCGCCGACCGGGAGACCCTGGTCACCGACGCCGAGGTGTTCCAGGAGATCCTGCACCGCTACACCGCCATCGACCGGCGGGACGCGATCCAGCCGGCGTTCGACCTGTTGGCGGGCATCGCGGATCAGGTATTCCCCGTGAGCCTCGACGAGGCGGAACGGGCGAAGACCATCGTCCTGGGCCGGCCGGCCCTCCGGGCCCGCGACGCGATCCACGTGGCCGTGATGGAGCGCCACGGCGTGACCCGCGTCATGTCCTTCGACCCCGACTTCGACCGAATGCCCGGCCTGACCCGCCTGGCCTGACCGGTCGCGTCCGCGCAGCCTCAGGACCGCAACGGGTTCCGCCAGACCAGACCCGGAAACCGGCCGAAATCGCCGTCGGTGCTGCACAAGGTCAGACCGTGCTCGATCGCCAGCGCCGCCAGGTGCGCGTCCGGAACCAGGTTCCCGCGCGTCCCCGCGGGCACCACCAACGAACCAAGGACCTCGGCGTGGCGCTCCGACGGTGCGGGCACCCAGACCACCTCGGCGGACAACCACTCCGCCACCTGACCCCAGGCCGAAGCCATCGCCTCCGGCCGCTCGAACACCCGCGGGTTGGTCACCAGGCGCAGGAACCCCAGGAGACTCGGCCACGGGAGCCCGACCGGCGCCGCCCCGGCCAGCACCTCGTCCAGCCACTCCCGGGCTCGCGCATGCTGCTCGAACCCGCGCACATGGGCGTACACCAGCAGATTGGCGTCGATCAGAATCACCGAAACGCCTCGCCCTCGGCGACAGCCAGCGCTTCGGCCACGTCGTCCAGGTTGCCGAGCCGGCAGGCGCCAAGATCAACTCCCCTGGTTCGGGGAGCGGGCCGGGGCCCGGGAGGCGCGCTCAGGCTGCGGAGCCCCACCCGCAAGGCCTGGTTGATGATGGCCTTGAGGCTCCCCCCTTCGCGACGACGAAGCCGCTCGATCGCGAGCGCAACGTCCCGATCCAACGTGAGCGTGGTCCGCATGCATCAAAGCATCGCTTGTTGATGTGTTGATGTCAAGCGCAGGTGTCTGACCCATCGACAACGGACCTGCCCTGGCTCGCGGCGTTGCCGCGGCCTTAGCGGCGGGGTAGACTGCCCGGTCCCTGCTCCCCGGAGCGCCCCATGTCCAACTCGAGTCGTGTCGCCTGGCGGCTGGCGACCGCGATGCTTGCCGCGATCCTCGCCATCCCCCCCGTCGCACCGGCGCAGCCGGCCGCGAGCACCGACTCCCTGCCGGGCCGGATCCGCCCCGAGTGGCTCTCGGCCCACGTACGATTCCTGGCCGACCCCCTGCTCCGGGGCCGCGAAACCGGCACGCCGGGCGCCGAGCTGGCCGCCCGCTACGTCGCCGCCGAGCTGGAACGGCTGGGGCTGGAGCCGCTCGGTCCGGACGGCTCGTTTCTGCTGCCGGTGCCCCTCCGGCATTCCGCCGTGGTGGCGGAGCGGACCTCGCTGTCCCTCGCGACCGCCGCCGGCCCGGAGTCGCTGGTGCTGGGACGGGACTTCTTCCTCCATGCCGACAAGCGGGTCACCGCGCTCCGGCGCTCGGGCCCACTGGTGTTCGTGGGCTGGGGCGTGACCGCCCCCGAGCTGGGCTACGACGACTACCAGGGCGTGGACGCGCGGGGGAAGTTCGTGGTGATGCTGTTCGGGGGCCCGAGCGCGCTGCCGCCGGACCAGCGGGGCCACTACGCGGCCCTGGCCGTGAAGGAACGGAACGCCTACGCGCGCGGCGCGATCGGCGTGGTGACGCTCTTTCCCCGACCGGCCGAGATCGTGGGGAGCGGGCTCGGCCAGCTGGAGGGCTATGCCTGGGTCGACCCGGCGGGCGAGCCCCGGTCGCCGTTCTTCGAGCAGGGGGCGGTCATCCGGCTCACCGACACCGGCACCGACCGGCTCCTCCGGGCCGCGGGCCGCTCGCTGATGGAGGTGGCGGGCGCGCTGGCACGGGGACCGGCCTCGTTCCCGATCGACGCCACCCTGACGCTCGAGGCCGAGTTCACGCATCGCGCCGTGTCGGCCTCGAACGCCGGCGGGATGATCAAGGGGAGCGACCCGGCCCTGGCCGGCGAGTTCGTCGTCTACAGCGCCCACCTGGACCACGTGGGAGTGGGAAGGCCGGTGGACGGCGACAGCGTCTACCACGGCGCGATCGACAACGCCGGCGGCACGGCGGCGATGCTGGCCGTGGCCCGGGCCTGGACCGCAATGCCCCGGCCCCGCCGGTCGGCGATCTTCCTGGCCGTCACCGCCGAGGAGAAGGGGATTCTGGGCTCCGACTATTTCGCGCATCACCCACCGGTGCCGGCCAGCGCCATCGTGGCCAACGTGAACCTCGACAACTTCGTGATGACGGTGCCGGTGCGGGACGTCGTGGCCTACGGCGCGAGCTACTCGACTCTCGAGGACCACGTGAGTAAGGCTGTAGCACGGCTCGGCCTCCGGCTGAGCGACGACCCGCTGCCCGAGATGACCGTGTTCACCAGAAGCGATCACTACCCCTTCATGAAGCGGGGCGTCCCCGGGCTGATGCTCTTCCCGGGCCGGGCGAGCGGTGCGGGCGAGCGTGACGGACGGGCCGTGCAGGCGGCCTGGTTCGGCTCGGTGCATCACACGCCCCGGGACCGTTTCGATCAGGGGATCGACTGGCAGGCGGGGGTGACCTACGCCACCGCGAACCTGCTGATCGGCCGGTCGATCGCCAACGCGACGGCGCGACCCCGCTGGAGAGGGCGGGCATTTTTCCACGACCCCGATGTGACGGTGGCCGTCCCCTGAGCTGGTCGGGTCGGGCAAGGGAGTCGGCGTCCGGCCTGCACCGCTCCGCCGCGGCCTTCCTTCCTCGCCGGGCGCCCTTCCGGCGGTCCGCGGGTCGGGCATACCTTGGGGAGCGTCGTTGCGCTGGAACCAGCCCGCCCGGGCCCCTGGCGGTCCCATCCCGACGCGTCGCCGCCCCGGAGGCCAGGCATGATGACCCGAACCACCGCTCCTCCCCGAACCGGCCCAGTGGTGGCCGCCCTGGTCCTGCTCGGCACCGCTGGCCCGCTCCTGTCGGCTCAGCAGCCCCGGGCCGGACGGCCGGCCGGGCAGCCAGTGGCCCTGAGCGCGGTGATCACTGCGTTCCTGGTAGACTCCGGCGTGCAGACCCGCGGCCTTCCCTGGACCACCGGCAGCAGCCTCCCGGTTCGATGGGAGTCGGCCGCCCCAGTGGCCAACCCGGACCAGTTTGAGCGCCGCCAGGGCCTTGCGCTGGTGCGCAACGGGCAGTTCACCGGCACGGTTGGGGACAGCGTGGCCCTTGCGATGGCGATCCGGTTGAGCGGGACTCAGGCGGGGCTGGCACGGGTGGGAATCCATCTCGCGTCGCTCGAGGTGACCAGGGCAGGTGGATCGGGGTTCTTCCTCACTCGGGAGATGGTCGAGGACGCGCTCCGGCACGAGGGCCTGACGCTCCAGCCGATCAAGTGCAGTCGGGACAAGGAGGGCGCCTCCTACGGCAATCTGGTCGACGCCGTGAAGGCGCCTGGCAAGGGAGCCTCCGGCCTCTGGTGGATGTGGGACAGCCCGATGCAGGCACCCAACCTGTCTCTCACCATCCTCTACCGCCGGGCCGAGATGGCCCAGGTGGAATGCCAGGAGGGATGAGCGGGCCGGCGACCGCCGGAGCCGCCGCATGAACGCTACCCGCGGGCCCACGCCCCAGCCTCCGACCGGCCGGCCCCCACGGCCCGGGATCCTCCTCTGGGTCGCCCTGGCCGTGCTGTCGCTGCTCGCCGCCCAGCTGATCCGAGGCGGCTGGGACCGGCCGCCGGAGCTTTCCTACTCCCAGTTCAGCGCCCAGCTCGACGCGGGCAACGTGGCCCGCGCCGAAATCGACCCCGATGCCCGGCGGCTCAAAGGCGAGCTCCGCACCCCGACCTCCATCGAGGGAACCACGGTCTCGCGCTTCCAGGCGGTGCTGCCCTTCGACGATCCGGGGCCGGTCGTGGAGCGGCTCGAGGCCCGGAAGGTGCCGATCACCGCCGTGCGCGGCGGGGCGACCCTCACCACCCTGCTGATCTCGATTCTCCCCTGGGTGCTGATCATCGGGTTCTGGTTCTTCCTGATGCGCCAGATGCGGGGCGGGGTCACGGGGGCGGCCGCGTTCGGTCAGGTCGGGGCCAAGGCGCTCCGCGCCGATCGGCCCAAGGTGACGTTCGCCGACGTGGCCGGCGCGGACGAGGCCAAGGCCGAGCTTCAGGAGATCATCGAGTTCCTGAAGGACCCCGCCCGGTTCACCCGCCTAGGCGGCCGGATGCCCAAGGGGGTGCTGCTGGTCGGGCCGCCGGGCACCGGCAAGACCCTGCTGGCCCGGGCCGTCTCGGGCGAGGCCGGCGTGCCGTTCTTCTCGATCTCGGGCTCCGACTTCGTGGAGATGTTCGTCGGCGTGGGCGCCGCCCGGGTCCGCGACCTGTTCCAGACCGGGAAGAAGAGCGCGCCCTGCATCATCTTCATCGACGAGCTGGACGCGGTGGGCCGGCTCCGGGGCGCCGGGCTGGGAGGCGGGCACGACGAACGGGAGCAGACCTTGAACCAGCTCCTGGTGGAGCTCGATGGCTTCGAGCCCAACGACGGGGTGGTACTCCTCGCCGCCACCAACCGGCCCGACGTGCTGGACCCGGCACTCCTTCGCCCCGGCCGGTTCGATCGGCAGGTCGTGGTGGACCTGCCCGACGTCCGCGGCCGCGAGATGATCCTCAAGGTCCACGCCCGCAAGGTCCCCCTCGCCGACGACGTGGACCTGGCCCAGCTGGCGCGCGGCACCCCCGGCCTCTCCGGCGCCGACCTCGCCAACCTGGTGAACGAGGCCTCGCTCCTCGCCGCGCGCCGCGCCCGCCAGCAGGTGAGCATGCAGGAGTTCGAGGACGCCAAGGACAAGGTGATGCTCGGCACCGAACGGCGGAGCCTGGTGCTGAGCGAGGACGAGCGTCGGCTCACCGCGTACCACGAAGCCGGTCATGCCCTCCTCAACCTGCTGGTGCCGGGTCTCGACCCCCTCCACAAGGTGACCATCGTCCCCCGCGGCCGCGCCCTCGGCCTCACGGCGTCCCTCCCCGCCGAAGACCGACACAGCTACCGCCGGGACTACCTCGAGGCCCGGCTGGTGATGGCCTACGGCGGCCGGGTAGCCGAGGAGCTGGCCTTCGGCCCCGACAAGGTCACCACCGGCGCCGCCCAGGACTTCGATCAGGCCACGCAGCTCGCCCGGCGGATGGTGACCGAGTTCGGGATGAGCGACGCCATCGGTCCGCTCGGCCTCACCGAACCCGGCCACGCCGTGTTCCTTGGCCGCGAACTGACCCAGCGGCGGGAACTCTCCGAAAAGACCGCCGAGATGGTGGACCGCGAGGTCCGCCGCCTGGCCACCGAGGCCTACGACAAGGCCAAGGCTCTGCTCGGCGCCGAACGCCCGGCCCTGGACGCCCTCGCCCAGGCCCTGCTCGACCGGGAGACCCTGAGCCGCGAAGAGGTCGAGAGCCTGGTCCAGGCCCACTCCGCCACCGCGCGGAATTCGGCACCGTGATGCGTCGGTTCGGTTACCATCGCGGCGACTGCCCCAGCCATCTTTCGTAGCGGGGCCAGCGGGGATAGTCAGTGCGTAATTGGTCTACTTGACCAATTAGCGCTCTCCTTTTAGGTTGGTCTTGGAGACCAACCAGGAGCTCCCCGTGGCGCACACCGTAAACCTGTACCAGGCCAAGACCCACCTGTCCGAATTGGTGGATCGGGCCGCCAGCGGGGAGGAGATCGTGATCGCGAAAGCCGGAAAGCCCCTCGCGCGGCTGGTGCCGCTGGCGGGGGCCGCGGCGGGTCGGCTGCCGGGCGGGTGGGAGGGCACCGTCTACATCGCGCCGGATTTCGACGCCCCCCTCCCACCCGAGGTGCTGGCCGCTTTCCTGGGCGGTCTGCCCGACCAGCCGGTAGCCGGACCGGGGGCTGACGCGTGAAGCTCCTGCTGGATACCCACGTCTTTCTCTGGTGGCGCGCCGAACCCAGGCGGATCGACCGCAAGGTGGAGCGCGCCATCAGTCGGGCCCGCCTGGTCTACGTCAGCGCGGCGTCGGCCTGGGAGGCGGCCATCAAGGTCCAGCTCGGCAAGCTCCGGTTTCCGGGGCGGTTCGTTGAGGCGGTCGACCAGAGCGAGTTCACCCGTCTCGACATCACCTTCGCCCACGCCGAGGCGGTGCGTGATCTCCCGCCCCACCACCTCGACCCGTTCGACCGCCTGCTGGTGGCGCAAGCCGGGGTGGAAGGCCTTACCCTGGTGACGGCGGATCGGCAGTTCGAGCCCTACCGGGTGCCGGTGCTCTGGACCTGACCCCGGGACGGCCCCGTTCGCCATCGGCCCTTCGGCCCCGGCCTTCACCCGCACGACCCTGGAGGATTCCTCCATGACCGCTGCCGTACGCCGCCCCCGGTGGCGCACTTCCGGGGCGCTGCCGTTGGCGGTGGCGCTCGCGTTGCTCGCTCCCTTGCCCGCTTCGAGCCAGCCCACCGCGGCGGGGCTCGACCTCCGCTTCAACGTCAAGGTGCCGCTCCGAGACGGCGTGCGGCTCAACGCCACGCTCTACCTGCCTCCCGGGCCCGACTCGGCCAAGGGACGGCCGGTGATCCTGGCGATGACGCCGTATACCGCCGACAGCTATCACCGGTTCGTGATCCCGATCGCGCGACGGGGCTACGTGGTGGCGGTGGTCGACGTCAGGGGGCGAGGCGGTTCCGAGGGCACCTTCGATCCGTTCGACCAGGAGGCCCGGGACGGCTACGACACCGTCGAGTGGATCGCGCGCCAGCCGTGGAGCAACGGTCAAGTAGGGATGATGGGCGGGTCCTATGGCGGGTTCAACCAGTGGGCCATCGCCAGGGAACTGCCCCCGCACCTCGCCACCATCGCGCCCACAGCGGCGCCCTACATGGGGCTCGACTGGCCTGCGCTGGGCGGGATCTGGCCCAGCTACATGGTCCAATGGCTGGTCTTCACCAGCGGCGGCGCGGCCAACTCCAATCTATTCAGCGACGTCGGCTTCTGGCGCGACCGGTTCCGCGAGCGCTATGAGCGCCACCTTCCCTTCGCGTCGCTGGATTCGATCGCCGGCCTGCCGTCGGCCGTGTTCCAGCGGTGGATGGCGCATCCCGACTTCGACGGGTACTGGTCGGCGTTGTCCCCGTCGCCCGAGCAGCTCGCGCGGATGACGCTCCCGGTCCTGACGCGGACCGGGATGTACGACAACGCCCAGGTGGGCGCGCTGGAGCATTACCGGCAACACCTGAGGCACGGAACCGAGGCGGCGAAAGCCCGGCACTACCTGGTGATCGGGCCCTGGGATCACGGAGGGACCCGGACTCCACAGCGCTCGATCGGCGGGCTGGCCCTTGGCCCGGCGAGCGTCTTCGACATGGGCGAATTGGAGGCCGACTGGTACGACTGGACCCTTCGGGGCGGCCCGCGGCCGGCCTTGCTGGAGAAGCGCGTGGCCTACTACGTAACCGGGGCCGAGGTGTGGAAGCATGCCGACAGCCTGGAGGCGATCGGGCGCGACGTCACGCCCTTCTACCTCACTTCGCGCGGGGCGAGCGCCGGGACTCTGGCGAGCGCCGGGTCGCTCGTGGCCCGGCCCCGGAGTGCCTCCCCGGACACCTGGACCCACGACCCGCTCGTGACCCGGGGGAGCGACCGGATACCGGCCCTGGTGGTGGCAGCCGCGGACCTCGACCTGGGTGGACGCGGGGTGGTCTACGAAAGCGAACCCTTCCGGCGCGAGGTGGAGATCAGCGGCATCCCGAGCCTCACGCTCTGGCTCACCTTCAGCGTACCCGATGCCGACCTCGCCGCCGA
The DNA here is from genome assembly GCA_964521535.1 of uncultured Gemmatimonas sp. Taxonomy (GTDB): domain Bacteria; phylum Gemmatimonadota; class Gemmatimonadetes; order Gemmatimonadales; family GWC2-71-9; genus SHZU01. The sequence goes on along the minus strand of CAZFSA010000043.1, from coordinate 23,004 downwards.
GATCTACGAGGTAACCCGCGAGGGCACCAGCATTCTCCTCAGCGACGCGCGGCTCAGGGCCCGGTACCGACTCTCCCTCGCCCGTCCCGAGCCGCTGGCGCCGGGCGTTCCGACCCGGATCGACTTGACGCGCTTCCGCTTCATGAGCAGGCTGATCGGGGCGGGGAGCCGGATCCGGCTGGTGGTGCGGTCGCCGGTCGGGCCGGACCTCGAGACCAACTACCACTCGGGTGGCCGGGTGTCGGCGGAGACGGGGCGGGACGCGCGCCCCGCTCGGATCAGCCTCCTGCACGAGCCGGGACGGCAAAGTGTCCTGACCCTGCCTTTGCCGCCCGGCAGCCGGTGAACGGGGCTTCCGGGCTCGCGTCTCCCGTATTTTCCTTGGCGCATGTCCCGGATCGCCGTGCTCGGCTGGGGGGTGGTCGCCCCGCGCGCCCCTGACATCGACGCCTTCGCCGCCCGGCTCGAGTCCGCCGAGTCGTGGCTCGCTCCCTTCAACGGCTTCGGCCCCGACACCTTCCTGGTGGGCCGGCCCGAGTTCGACTTCGCCCGCTACCGGGACTGGCTGGGCGAGCGCTTCCCGCCCCGGCGCTATTCCCAACTGGTGGAGAAGATGGACCCCACCACGCTGTTCGCCATCGGGGCGTTCATCCAGGCGCTGGGCCAGAACCCTGACCTGGAACAGGAACTCACGGAACTCGGCACGGCCGCTCACGTCTATGTCGGATGCGGCGTCGGGGCCATCGGCACCTACGAGGCCGCCTCGCTCGAGCTCTACCACGCCCAGCGGCGGTGGGATCGCTTCTGGGCCGACCCTTGCCGCAACCCGGCGCTGGCCCGTCACCTGGCCGGCGACACCGATTCCGCCGCACCGCCGGCCCCGGAGGCGGACGGGGACCCGGTGCGGCGGGACCAGGCCGAGAGCGCCTGGTGGAGGTACTGGGCCGCGAAAGCGCCCGGATTGCGCGAGTACCTGGACCGGCTCCAGGATATCGAGCGGATGGGGGTGGAGGGCGAGGTGGAGACCGGGAAGGTCCGGCTGATGAAGGAGAAGCAGCGCCGCACCGACCGACTGGACCGGGAGTTCGGGGTGCCAGAGCCGCCCTGGCGCGCGGTCTCGGCCAATGCCATTTGGAACATTCACAACACCCCGGCCGCGCAGATCTCGATGCTGGGGCGGATCAGCGGGCTCGCATTCGCGCCGGTGGGGGCCTGTTCCACCTTCGGGCTGGCCTTGAAGCTCGGCATGGACGCCATCCGCCGGGGCGAGGCCCGGGCCGTGGTGGTGGGGGCCACCGATCCCCCGCCCCATCCGCTGATCGTGGCGGCCTTCTACCAGGGACGGGTGATCGCCGCCGACGGCCAGGTGTCCCGGCCGCTCGACGGCCTCCGGGGCACCCACGTGGCCGGTGGGTCGGTGATCTGGATCATCGGGGACTGGGACTACTTCCGGGCCCGCGGCATGCGCGCGTTAGGCATGGAACCGCTGGCCGTGGGGACCAGCTCCGACGCGCACCACATCATCACCCCGACCCGGGAGGGGCCACTCGCCGCCATCCGGCAGGCGCTGACCCAGGCCGCCGCCAGCCCCGGCGAGGTTGGTACCTGGGACCTGCACGCCACCGCCACCCCAGGCGACTGGCTCGAGGTGGCCAATCTCCGCTCGGTCCTGCCCGACTCGGTGCTGGTGACGGCCCGGAAGGGGACCTTCGGCCACGGGATGGGCGGCGGCGGCGGCTGGGAGCTCACGGCCCAGTACCTGGGGTTCGAGCGCGGCCGGCTGTTTCCGACGCCTCTCGCCGAGGGCGACCTCCATCCGGGGATCCGCGAGCTGCACCGGCGTTTCGTCTTCGACCGGGCGGTGCCGGTGCCCGCGGGTCTGGCCGGCAAGCTCTCGATGGGGATCGGCGGAATCAACGCCTGCGTGTTGTCGCGGCCCTGGCCCCGGTAAGCCCCCCGCCTTTCACCGGGCGATCGGCAGGTCCTCCCGGACGGCCCACTCGGCCATCGAGCCGTCGTACATCCGGGTCCGGTAACCGAGCAGCGTCGACACGAAGTACAGGAAGCTGGCTCGCGTGCCCACCCGGCAGTAGGTCACCACCTCCGCATCGGGAGTCACCCCGACCGATTCGAACAGGCCCCTGAGCTCCGCCAGCGGGCGGAGTCGGCCGTCACGCATCAGCGTCGTCCAGTCCAGGTTGACCGCGCCCGGAATGTGGCCCGGCCGGCCGGGCTCCTCGGCGCGGAGCCCGGAGTATTCCTCAGGGGTTCGCGCGTCGACCAGCACCACCCCCGGATCGGCCAGCCGGCTCAACACCCATTCGGCCGAAACCACCAGATCGCCCCTTGCCCGAGCGACCGTCGGGCCCTGTGGCGACGAGCCGGCAGACCCTGCCACCGTCGGAGGCGCCTGGGACGCCTGACCATCCCCGGCAGCGCGCGCGCCGTTCCAGCCGGCCAGTCCCCCGTCGAGCCAATGGACTCTGCTCAGGCCGAGATAGTCGAGCGTGAAGAGGAGTCGGGCGGCTGGCAGCGGCTCCCCATAGAGCACGATCCGGCTGGAATCCGAGATCCCCAGCTGCTTCAGCAGGCGATCGAGCACCGGCATCGGTGGCAGCTCGGTGGGAACGCCGTCGCGGGCGGTGGTGAAGCTCGACAGGGGAACGAACTTCGCCCCCGCGATATGGGCCGAATCGTATCCCGCCCGCTCCCGTCCGACGTGGAGCACAACCAGGCGCCGCTGTTCCGGCCCCGCCATCAACCGGGCCAACCCGTCCGCCTGAATCACGAGCGAGTCGCGACCCTGCGCGGCGGCGGTCGAGCCCGCCACCACCGCGATCAGCAGTAGGCCTCCAATTCGGGCTCGCACCATCCGGCCACCTCCATCGTCGATCGACGCGGCGGGCCGCGCCGGTCGACCTGTCAGAGTCTCGCCAGCATTCCGGCCAGCAGCTGGGTCAGCAAGGCGCCCACCACCACCATCGAGAGCCCCCACATCAGCAGTTGGCGAAACAGCTGCTTCCCAATCGCGGGGTCGGTCACCGCGGCCACGCAGAGGGCCCCCAGGGTCGACAGGGGCGACACGTCCACCAACGCCGACCCCACCGTGATGCTGAGGGATACCGCCACCGGATCGCCGCCGACCTGGGCGGCCACGCCAGGCGCCGTCGGGAGAAACGCCGGCAGCACGACCGCCGAGGTGCTGCTGTAGGTGGAGATGAGGCCCGTAACAAAGCCCATCACCCCGTTGACCGTGCTGGCCGTGGCCAGCCGGGCGAGCCCGCTGGTGAAGAGCTGGAGCCCGCCGGTCTTCTCCACCAGCGCCACCAGCGTCGCCATGCCTGTCACCATCACGATGACACCGAGGGGGACCCGCCGGAAGGCCTGGGCTTCGTCGCCGGCCCTTGCCAGCAGCAACAGGGCCGCCGCGGAGAATGCCGCGAGGCCAAGATTCCACCGCAGCACCACCACGCCGGCGATCCACGCGCCCACCACGGCCACGGTCACCCAGTGCCTCCACTCGAACCGGACCGAAAGGCTGTCCCCGCCCGCGCCCACCGATCCCGGGTCGGGGGCCGATGCCCGTCGGGCTTTTCCTTCCCGCCAGAGCCACCACGCCACGGCCGCCGCCGTCACGACCGCATGGGAAACGAACCCTGCGAGCCAGACCCTGCCTTCGTGGCCCGGCAGCCCTGCCTCGGCCATCCGGGTGTTGGCGATTACGCCCACCGCGCTCACCGGCGAGAGGTTGCCGGCGTTGGCGCCGTTCGCCACGGCCAGGGCCACGAGAAAGGGCGGTACCCCTGCCCGCATCCCCAGCGTCATGGCGAGCGGAACCGTGACCGCGACACTCAGGATGGCCCCGGGCCCCGCGGTGGCCACCAGACACGCGATCACGAAGAAGAGGAGCGGGAGGGGCTCCCGGCGCCCGCGGGCCAGCGCCAGCGCCCGGCCCGCCAGCCGCTCCACGGTTCCATTGGATTCCGACAGGGAAAACAGCAGGGTGACGCCCGCCAGCGTGAGCAGCAGTCCCGCCGGGAACCCGGCGACCACCTGTTCCGGCGTCCACCCGGCCACCAGCACCGCCACCGCCCAGGCCAGGGCCAGCCCCAGCACGCCGACGTTGATCCGGGAGAAGCAGGAGACCAGGATCAGCGCGAGCAGCGCGGCCAGCGAGGCGACTGCCGCGGGGCTCGCCCCGGTCACGAGAAGCGCGCTCGAACCCGCGCCAGGATCGTCTCGAGGCCGCGCCGGAACGAGGGATCGGCGGTGACCGGGTCGAAGAGGCCGGCGTCGATGAACCGGAAGTCGAACGCGATCGGCGACACCGCGAACGCCCGTTCCAGCCAGCGGAGCGCCGCGGCCTGGTCTCCGGTCTGTCCGTAGTAGGCACCGAGGAACCCCATCGCATAAATGGTCGCCTGACCGTTCTCGGCCGAGGCCCGCAGGCTGTCGGCCAGGCGCGCGGCCTCGTCCAGGCGGCCGGCCCGCCGCAGGCACATCGCCCGGACCGCACCACCCTGCTCGGGCAGCTCCATCGCCAGGCACCGTTCCAGGTTGCCGTCGAGCAGGTGGGCGATCGCTTCGACCACCCGCCAGCCGCCGAACGTGGGGTCGCGGGTGGAGGCGAGACTCGCCTCCCGCGCGGCGAGCTGGTAGCGGTGGGCGCCGAGCGCGGTGAGCGCGACCCCGCCGCCCCGGAGCGAGCCGTTGAGGGGGTCGAGCGAGGCGGCGATCTCCATCTCCCGCAGCGCTTCGTCGTAGCGTCCCAGACGAGCCAGCCCGATGCCCCGGAAGACGCGGGCCTGGCCCGACGCCGGCGCCAGGGCCACGCTCCGATCGAAGTCCCCCAACGCCTCATCCGGGTTCGGTGAGACCGCGACCCGGATGGAACCCAGGACCGCCCATGCCGTGGCCAGGTTCCGATCCAGCTCCACGGCGCGGCGGGCCCAGGCCAGCGACTGCTTCAGCGTCTGGTACGGCTCCCGGCGGGTCGCGTGTCCGAGGTTGACGTAGAGCCGAAGCACGTCGGCCAGCTCCGCCGCCGCCTGCGCGTACGCCGGGTCGAGTTCCAGGGCCCGCTCGTAGGCCCGGATCGCGTCGTCCAGCGCCTCCTCGTTGGCGCGGGTCTGGAGCTCGAGGCCCAGCGCCCGGGCCTCCACGGCGACCGGGTTGCGCGAGGTCGAGTCCGGACCCATCACGGCAAGCCCGCGCACCTGCCCCGCCAGGGCCACCGCGACCTTCATCGCGATGTCCTGCCGGATCATGAGCAGGTTGCGGAGCGGCATCCGGTAGGTGTCGCCCCAGACGTGGGCGTCGTTCTCGGCATCGATCAGCTGCAGGGTGACCGCGAGTTCCCGGCCATTCTGCTGCACCGACCCCTCGAGCAGGAAGCGGAGACCGAGCGAGTCCGCGATCGTCCGCGTGGTCCAGACCTTGTCCCGCACCACCTCCATCGAGGTCCGGGAGATGACCTTGAGCTGCCTGATCCGGGTAAGCTGGGCGGTGATCTCGTCGGTGAGCCCGGCCGAGAGCACCCGGGCCGCCGAGTCGGCGCCAATCACATCGAGTGGCTTGACCCCCACCGAGGTCAGGAACATGGGCGTCGCCACGGCTTCGACCTGGCCCGGCGCGGGCGCGGGCGGACCGGGCGGAGGACCCAGGCCCCGGACCGCGATCACGGCAAGCACCACCGCCCCCACTCCGCCACCCAGAATCAACGCCCGCTTCAGGCCGTGGGGCGTGCCGCCGTAGGTGTCGGGCAGCACCTTGGGGGGGGTGATGCGTCGGCGCTGACCCGTGGGGGTCGCCCGCTCCAGCGTCTCGACCGCCCCCACGACCTCCAGCGCCTCCGCGAACTCGGCCGCCGTCTGGAACCGTTCTGCCGGATCCTTGGCCAGGGCCTTTCGCAGCACCTGCTCCAGCTCCGTGGGCGCCCCGGAGCAGTGGGCGCAGACCGAGGGCGGGGCCTCGTGGAGGTGGGCCTGGATGACCTTGCTGATCGACTGTCCCACGAACGGCGGGCGGCCGGCAAGCATCTCGAACAGCACGCAGCCGAGCGAGTAGAGGTCGCTCCGCCGATCGATGTCATCCCGGCCGGCGGCCTGCTCGGGGCTCATGTACGCCGGGGTGCCGAGGGGCAGGCCCACCGCGGTGATCGCGTGCTGGCCCGTCTCCCGCATGGCGCGGGCGATCCCGAAGTCGGCCACCATCGCGTGCCCCGCCGAGATCAGGATATTCTCAGGCTTGATGTCCCGATGGATCACGCCCCGCTCGTGGGCGTAGGCCAGAGCCGAGGCCACCTCGCGGGCGATCTGCACGGCGCGATCGACGGTGAGCTGCTTGTCCCAGAGGAGCCGGTCGCGAAGCGACTCCCCTTCGACGTGGGGCATGACGTAGTACGCCAGCCCGTCTCGCGCCCCAGAGTCGATCAGCGTCAGGATGTGCGGGTGCTGGAGCTTGGCGGTGATCTGGATTTCCCGGAGGAACCGCTCCGCCGTGACCGCCGTGGTCAGCTCGGGCTGCAGCAGCTTGATTGCCACCTGCCGGTCGTGGCGGAGGTCCCGGGCCAGGTAGACGGTCGCCATCCCGCCGCGGCCCAACTCCCGCTCCAGGGCGTACTGCCCCTCGAGCAGGGTCTGAAACCGCTGGGCAAGTGGATCCATTCCGCCTCTCCCGGCCGGGCCCGGAGGTCCGGACCCGGCCGCTCAATCCGCTGTGCCGAACAGCCGCTCGTGAACGTGAGGCTGGCCCGGCGCCGGGGGCTCCCGGTGGTACCGCCCATCACCGTCCATGGCCCAGGCCGCCGGCTCTCCCAGCAGCGCGCTCAGGATCCCGTCCAGGCGGGCCGTGAGTGGCAGGGCCGACACCGGCACCAGCACCTCAACCCGCCGGCGCAGGTTTCGAGGGCGGAGATCGGCTGAGCCAATAAGATACTCGTCGGCCCCGCGGTTCCCGAAATGGAAGATCCGCTGGTGCTCGAGGAACCGACCCAGCACGCTCCGGACCCGGATCCGCTCCGAAAGGCCCGGCACACCCGGGCGGAGCAGGCAGATGCCTCGCACCACCAGGTCCACCTCCACGCCGGCCCCGCTCGCCCGGTACAGGGCGTCGATGATCTCCGGATCCTCCAGCCCGTTCACCTGAATCCGGATCCGGGCCGGGTAGCCGGCCGCGGCGTGGCCGATCTCCCGCTCGATTCGCGCCAGGAGGCCGGGAACCATGCCGCCCGGGGACACCAGGAGTCGCTGGAACTCGCCTTCGGGCGGCCCGGCCGACCCCAGGAGCTGGTTGAAGAGGCTGCCCAGGTCGGCCCCGACGTCCGGCGAGGCGGTGAGCAGGCCGAGGTCGGTGTAGAACCGCGCGGTGGCCGCGTTGTAGTTGCCGGTGCCGACGTGGGCGTACCGGCGCACGCCGTCGGCGGTCTGGCGAACCACCAGGGCGCATTTGGCGTGGGTCTTGAGCCCGACCAGTCCGTAGACGACCTGGGCCCCGGCCTCCTCAAGCCTGCGGACCGCCCGCACGTTGCGGGCCTCGTCGAACCGCGCCTTGAGTTCCACGAAGACCGCCACATCCTTGCCCCGGCGCGCAGCCGAGACCAGGGAGTCGACGATGGGCGAGGAATCGCCAGCCCGGTAGAGCGTGAGCTTGATCGCGGCCACCGCCGGATCGACAGCCGCCTCCTCCAGGAACCGGCCCACCGTGGCGTCGAACTCGTCGAAGGGATGGTGAACCAGACGGTCTTCGCGATCGAGCTGCTCGAAGAGCAACGGTTCGGCCGGGAATGGTCGCCGGGGGGCGACGCCAGGAAACTGCTCGGATGCCGGGAGCCGATCGGCCACGGTCCGGAGGGCCGAGCGATCGAGCGGTCCGTCGACCTCGTAGACATCGGCGCTTCCCAGCGGCACCACCAGCCCCCCGCGCCGCTCGAACCGGAGCTCGCGCAGCAGCAGGTCCCGCACTTCGCCAGGGAACCCCCGCTCCAGCTCGATCCGAACCGGTACGTTGTGCGCCCGCCGCTGGACTTCCTCGTCGATGGCCTGCAGCAGGTCCCCCGCATCCTCTTCGCTCACCTCCAGATCCGCCGAGCGGGTGACCCGAAAGAGCCAGGCCTGCTCCACCGGCCGGCCGGGGTAGAACGGTTGGAGGTTGGCGCGCACCACCTCCTCCACCGGAATCAGGTCCTCGGTCCCGGGAACGGGCAGGTACCGGCTCACCCTCGGCGGAATGGGCAGGTAGGCGAAGTGCACCGGCCCGGTATGAATGTCCCGCACCAGGACCGCGAAGGCGAGGGTGAGGTGGGGAATGACGGGAAACGGGTGCCCGGGGCTCTGGGTGACGGCCCGGGGAGTCATCAGCGGCAGCAACTCGGCCGTGAAATGGCGGGTGAGCTCGGCGCGAACGGTGTCCGGCAGCTCCGCCCAGGTCCGAAGTCGAACCCCTCGTTCCGCCGCCGCCGCGAGGCACTCACGGAGACAGGCCGCTTGCCTGGCGACAAGGCTTGGCACCCGCGCGGCGATGGCGTCGAACTGCTCGGTCGGCGACAGGCCGTCGAAGGTCCGCCGGGTCGACCCGCCGGCGATCGCCAGCTTGAGCGCCCCGACCCTCACCGAGAAGAATTCGTCCAGATTCCCGCTCACGATGGCCAGGAATCGGAGGCGTTCCGCCAGCGGCTGCCCGCGGTCGGTCGCCAGGGCGAGCACCCGCTCCTGAAACGCGAGCTGACTCAGCTCCACATTGAGGTAGGTCTCCGGCGCGCCGGGGGCCGCGACATACCGGCTGGTTCGCCCCGTGCGCCCGGTCTGTTCGGTCCTGTCGGTCCGCCCGGTTGGCCTCGGACGCTCGGTCCGCTCCGGCCGATCGGTCAATTCCGCGCGGGCCGCGATGGCCAGCGCTCCCACCGTTTCGGGGGACCGAAGCTCCGGGGTTCCCACCCGAGCCAGCGCATCGCTCAGCGACAGCCACTCCAGTGCCCGGGCCCGGCCCGGGAGGGCGGCCTCGCCGGCGCGCTCCCGGAGCCTGCGAGCCGCCCAGACCTCGAGCCCCGGCCGATCCGCCGTCGCGCTCACGTGGCCCAGATAGCCAAGCTCCCCTACGCCGCTGCCGAAAAGCTCCCTGAGCAGGTGGCGGCAGGCATCCTCCCCGCTCCCGCGGGTGATCGGGAGCGAGAGAGAGCCGTCGGCGTCGCGCTCGAACGCGATGGTCCCGGCGTCGATCGAGAGCAGCGCCACGGCCCGTTGGGTCGTGACCTGACGGGCCGTGGCCTCGGCCGCGATGGCGTCGAGCATGGCCGCCGCCCGCTCGTACTTCGGGGGCAGGAGCGGCCGGAGGCCGTGCGCCTCCGACAGCCGCTCGGCGATCTGCTCCAGGTGGGGCCCCCCCGGAGCGAGCCGCTTGACCTGGAGCTCCTCGAAGCTCCGGAACAGACCGGCATGCCGGACCGTGCAGGCGTCGTAGAGAAAGGCGAAACGGGGTCGGCGCGAGAGCCAGCTGCTCCGCGCCAGCCGGGTCCACCGCTCGGTCTCGATCTCGATCCGGGGTCGGAGGAGCGCCGGATCGACCAGCCCTCTGAGCCGCCGAGCTGGCTCTGACTGTCCCTCCAGCGCCCGGCGCGGGTCCAGGTCCGGGACCTCCACTTCCCAGCGCTCGGGTGGGCGCCCCGGCCCGCCCATCAGGATCAGGCAGAAGTAGCGGCGGTCGTCGGCCTGGATCCGAAGCCGGCAGGCCACGGCCCGGGCTGCCAGGGCCTGCTCCGGGGTGTCGAGGTAGATGTCGCGGTGGAAGGTACGGGCAATGCCGTCCGCCCGGAGCCCCAGCGGAAGGGGAGCCGCCCGGAGGGCAGCCAGTGCCTCGACTCCGTCGACGGCACAGCGGAACTGCGACTGCGTGGCCATCGGGCGACTAGACCAGTTCGACGGAGCTCGCCTTGCCCGCCACCGCCCGGCGGACGGCTTCGAGCAGCAGGGGCCCGGGAATCGCCTTCTTGAAGCGCACCTTGTAGAGCAGCGTGCTCCGCCCGGCGTCGGCCACGGTGGCAGCCTCCAGCCACCAGGCCTTGGCCTGGCTGGTCAGCACCTCCTCGGCCAGCTGCTTCACCGGCTCCTGGTTGCCGGCCACCACGATCCGGATGGTGGCGTCGAAGCGCGGGCGCCGCATCTCTCCAGTCACCGCCATCCCGATCTGCTCTGCCAAGCGAAGCCGCCGCTTGCGAGCCCGCTCGGCCAGGACCTCCAGCTGCTCCGGGCTCATCGACTTGAGCAGGAGGGTGTCCACCTGGGAAACGAACGCGTCGGCCCGCTGCGGTCGCTGCTTCAGATGGGCCAGGCGGCGCTGGGCACCGGGTCCCTCCAGGCTCGCCGGAACCCGCCCGAAGTCGGTCCACCAGAGCACCACGTTGATCAGGTTATAGAAGATCGAAAGGGTGGCTGCCACGGCCATGACCTGCACTCCGGCGGCGAGCCCGACCCCGATCGCCAGGAAGACGTGGACCGCGTCCTTGGTGTCCTCCAGCCGGTTCCGGAACGCGATCGCCCCCACGATGCCGCCCAGGCCGAAGGCCAGCGCCAGGCTGCTCTTCACCAGAATCACCACCCCGGCCACCACGATCGGGAGAATGATGATGGTCTGCACCAGCGACTGCTGATACCCTCGCTTCGCCCGGGTGAAGATGTAGATCCACGCCACCGGCAGCATCAGCAGGTAGGCTCCGATCATCGCGATCAGCGCCTCCTTGGCGTACTCCAGTGGATTGGCCGACCCGCCGGCGGTCAGCGGCCCGGTCACCCCATCCGGGGCCCGGGCCATCTCGTAGAACCGGCCGGTGGTGAAGACGCCCGGCAGATCCGGCCGCCACCGGTAGAGCACGACCACGGCCACCGCCAGCACGATGTAGTACGCCACGACCCGGGCCAGGGGGTGGTCCGCCAGCCGGGTGAGCAGTCCGTTCGCCGAAGAGGCAGCTGTCATGCGTCGTGGTCGCGGCTCCCGTCGGGCCGGCGCGCCCTCAAGTATACCTAGAAAGCGAACCCGGCCCGCGCGTGGAACCGGTTCCCCTCCTCGCTGTGCCCCATCGAGAGGCTCACCAGGCTGCCCCGGGTCAGGAAGCTCATCCAGACTCCCCCGCCGAAGCTCGTGTGCCAGAGGTTCGAGCGATCACCGCTGTCCAGCACCCTGCCCGCATCGGCGAAACCGAACACCCCCTGCCGCCCCGGCACGAGGATGAAGAGGTTGGCGAGCTTGAGTCTGAGTTCCGCCGAGCCCCACAGCGCGCCCTCGTCGCCGGCAAAACGGTGGGTGCGGTACCCCCGGAGGGTGTTGCTGCTTCCCAGGAACGCCGCGTCGTGGTACGGGATCCTTCCTCTGGTGCCCCAGATGCTGGTGGCTCCCGCCTGAACGGCCAGGGTGGGTTCCATTGGCATCCGGGCGGTGAGGTAGGTCGCTCCCTCGGCGGAGATCGTGGCGTAGCTGTGGGTGACGTCGAGGATCGAAGGGTGGAACCGGGCTCCCACCGTCAGGTGGACCCCCCGTTGCGCGGCGACCTCCACGTCCCGGGTGTCCACCTCGAGCTCCGCACCCACGCCCAGCTGGGTGAACCCGCCGGATCCGAAGGGCCGGTCCTCGGCAATGAACCGCGGCGTCCGGGGGTCATCCAGTTCGGTCACCGCGTACTTGAAGCGCGGCCCGAAGGTGATCAGGCTGCGCTCGCCGATCGCCCAGCCCCACGAGGGAGCCAGGACCACCTGATGCTGGGTGGCGCGGTAGAACGAGGCGGGCTGCTCCGGATCGATGGTCGATTCGTTGCCGAACCCGTGCCAGCGCAACACCTCGATCCCGCTCACCAGCCCATCCATTTCCCAGAAGCTCCGCGAGTTGCCCCGCATCATCCGGTAGGTGGCGTGAAGCCGGCCGGTTCCCGCCCCGGTGGCGACCACCGCCGTGTAGACGAAGCGGGATGACCAGGGCTTCTTCCGGAAGCCGTATCGGGTGAACCGCCCGCCCCATCCCACCATCGCCCCGGCGTCGGGCCCGAAGGCCGCGAACGGGAAGGAGAGTCGCTTGCTGCCCCAGTCCCGGTGCGGGACGGCCTTCGGGTTGTCCGGGTTGTCGACCGCCTGGTAGGGCCGGGTATCGACCCGCGCCCCCAGCGCCTGGTTGGTACCCCGCTCGTCGTAGAGCCTGATTCGCCCCGACGGGCTCTCGTTGGCCAGAACGTCGTCACCCCCGCCGCCGATCAGCCGCACCATGATCCCGGCCGACCCGGTGCCGACGACCGTGGCCCGGTCGTTGCCCCCATGGAGGTAGAGCCTGAGATCGCTGGTTTCGCGTCGATCGAACCGTCGCCGGTACCAGGGCTCGCCCTCGCCGATGGTCACCTCGACGAAGCGGTCGTCCACCCGCTCCACCCGGACCACGTCGGGCTGGTCGGAGGCATGGATGTCAACCTGCCCCGCGAGGTGCCGGTAGTAGTCGCGCGCCATTCGGGGCAGCCCGTCGCGCCGCGCCAGGAGCGCCGTCCGAAGCCTGGGCCCGTCGATCGGCTGGTACTCGGGCGGCAGCTGGCGGACGGCGCGATCGATCACCTCGTTCGTGAGGAGACCCTGGAGGTCGCTGGCCACGCTGTCCCAGGCCGGCCAGGCGAGGTCGCTGAGCAAGCGGCGGTCAAGATCCCGGCCGTTCCAGGTCGCCCCGACGATCGGCGGGTACCGGGGCCCGAAGTTCACCAGCTGCGGCACCTGCTGCCGAATCATGTTGAGCAGCAGGCCGTCGAACCGGACGAACGCCTGGTCGCGGTCCCGGGGAATCGGCAGCCATCGCCGGCCCTCCGCCCCGTCCACCAGCGCCCAGCGCCACTGATCCCGGTGGCGATCCCAGTCCCCCAGAAAGACGTCGATCAGCCGGGCCTTGAGAAACGCCCGGCTGTCGAGCCGGATCGCCGGCCGGCTTTCGATCGCCCTGAGGAACTCCGACGTGCTCACCACGTCGAGCGCTCCGGCAAATCGGGCGCCCTCGTCGTCGGCGTCGCGGGGCCGTTCCTCGATGGTACCGAGCACGTTGGCGAACTCCGATCGGAACTCGCCCAGGGCCGGGTCGTCGGGCATCATCACCAGCACCGGCCGCGCGTGCAGCACGCCCGCCACGTCCAGGATCGGTGGCACCACCAGCGCGCCGACCGGATGGCCGGAGCTGATCTGATCCTGAAAGATCCGGTCGGCAAAGGTCTCTCGCAGGTCGGGCGGAAGCGCGGCCGACGGATCCTTGTCGACCGACCGGAACTGATACTCCCTCCCGTCGCCACCCTGAAGCCTGAGCGACATCGTCTGCTGACCGCCTCCGCGGCGCACCGGCCGGAGCCCGCCGGCAAACCGGGACAGGTCCAGCACCGGAACGCGGATCGGCGTGGTCCACAAGTCGCGATAGTGCCGGCCGAAGAAGAGCTGGTATATCCCGCTCTTCGCGTAGGTCGGTCCCGGCGTCACCGTCACCGAGTCTCGGAACCCCGATTGGGCAGCCGCCGGAAACGCCGCCGCGGCCAGCACCACAACTATCCCGAACCCCCGCATCGCTCGCCTCACGGAGTCAGCCATGCCTGATACGCCTCACGGGCCGCGCCCGACGTCTCGATCACTGTGACCCCGAGCCGCACCCGGTCGCGGCCGGTCAGATCTACCCGCATGAACCCCGGCCGGGCGGAGGCAAACGCGGTGGAGTCCCGGCGTCCCACGTACCCCTGGTGATCGACCTGCCCCGACCCGCTCACCAGGTAGTAGCGCGGACCCTGGCGGAGCACCTCCAGGACGTGCTCGTGCCCCGCCGCGTAGATCAGCGGACGGGTGGGCGAAAAGGTTCCCTCGATCGCCTGTCGCATCGCCTGGTGGACGCGGCTGGCCTGGTCCTGCGGGTGGGCCCGAAGCCGCCTCCCAACCGGATAGATCCAGCCGATCGGCAGCCAGGTCCAGGCCGCCACCGGCGTCGGCACCAGCGGCAGCACGTACTGGATCCAGGGGTGCCGGCCGCCGTGTTCGCCGGTCGACACGAACGGATGATGGGCGACCAGCAGATCGACCCCTGGCGGGGAAGCGGCGAAGAGCGAGCGGAGGGAATCGGTCACCGCCTCCGCCGTCTCGGTGGCGCACACGATCGCGGGCTCGGGCAGCCTGGCGCGATCGGCGCCGGTGGACCGACCAGGCCTCGCGTACGGGTGCAGCCACCACTGGGTGTCGATGAACACGATCCGGACCTGGTCACCGAGGTGCACGACCTCGGGCCCCGGGCACCCGTGTTCGGGGAGCTGGTGTACCACGACTCCACGCTCCCTGGCGTAGCTCGCCAGCCAGTTGGTCGCACGCTGGATTGCCGCCCAGCCCTCCGGACCCTGCCGATCCCAATCGTGGTTGCCGGGAACGAAGTACACGGGCAGGCCGGTCGAGTCGGCCAGGGCGGCTTGCACCTGGAGCCGCCGGGCCGCCTCGCGGTACCTCGGGTCGCTCTCGGGTGGCAGTCCGCGGGGATAGATGTTGTCCCCCAGGAAGACGATCGCGCTTCCCCGCACGGCTGCCCGCCCCTGCCGCTCCAGCTCCCGCAGCACCGGGTCGCCGCCTGGCTTGGGCGAGCCCGCATCGCCGATCAGGAACACGGTCGCGGTCACCCCGGCCGCGCCGGCCTCGGCAAACGGCGGGGCCGGGGCCAGCAGGATGGTCGGCTGCGCGCACCCTGGGCCGGCAACCAGTGCGAGGCCGGCCGCCGCCGTTCGCCACCGCCGGAATCGGCTACCGGGCACAGTCGTAGACGGTCAGTGTCCCCGGCGCCCGGGTGCCGCGCGGCCCCTCGTCGCTGACGATCAGCGCCCCGTCCGGCGTGACCACCACCCCCTCGGCCTGGACGTGGCGGCGATGGAGCGCTGCCGCAGCCACCACCCGGCCGCTGGCGTCGAGCTCGGCGATGGCCCGATCAGGTCCCGCCACCGCCACGTAGTGCCCGGTGGAGGGCACCCGGTCCAGACCACTGGCCCGGAAAGCGGCCTCGCGGCGGCCCCGCCCGGCGGTGAGCGCCTCGAACGGCACGCTGATCCGGTCCGGCGATGCCAGCGCCCCCCTGGTCACCGACCAGCGGAACATGGTCAGGCGACCGGCCAGGGCCGACTCGCGCGGCGTCTTGCAGGCCAGGACCAGCACCGTGTCTGCGGCCGTCGGAGGATCCGCCGCCAGACCCTCGACTTCACAGCGGGCACCCAGTCCGGTCCGCATTCGGCGAAACGGCAGCACCGCGAGGTCCGCGGCGCCAGCAGGCGGAAGCCGGGTCTCGAACAGCACGGCGTCGCTCGTGACCAGAAACAGGCGGTCGCCGGTGATCGCCACGCCTTCGAAGTCCTCGCGGGGGGTCCGCGGGCCCAGCCGGTAGGTGGCCAGGATCCGACCCTCTCTGGGGTCGACCGCGGCGAGGATCCCCTGCTCGTCGTTGTGGAGAAAGAGCCGGCCGTCCGGCGCAAGGGCCAGACCCGAGACCTCGCGGAACGGCAACGGCAGGTCCCAGCGGTGAGCCGGAGCCGACCCGACGCACCGCTCGAGCCACGGTCGCCCCTGATCGGCCGGAGACGCCTGGCAGACCACCGCCGCCAGGGGGAGGAGCACCGCCACCCGGGTCGTCACGATCAGTGCACCCGCGCTCCGACGACGTTGGGTGCCCCGCGATGCAGCAGGGCATCCTCGAGGTCCCGCGGGTCGGTGCGGCGGCCCAGGCGCAGCAGGTAGCGGAGATGCCCCTTTCCCGTCGGCCCCGCCTCCACCTCGGCCAGACGAAATCGGGCGGCCTCGCTGGCCAGCAGCGCTTCCACAGCCGCCCGGGCCCGTTCGGCATCCCGGGCGCGGACCACCAGGACCGCGTTGAACTCCTTCTTCTTTTTCTGCTTGCCGGCCCTGGCCTCGGCCGATTCGGCGGCATTGGCGCCGACCAGAAGATGCGAGGACGATCGCCCCAGCTCGCACATCGCGTAGTCGGCGCGCCAGAAGGCAAGTACCACGTAGTTGAAGATCATGGACAGGACCAGGGCGGCGGCCAGCGCCTGCACTCCGGCCGCGAGCCCAACGCCTACCGAGGTGAAGATGTAGAGGGTGTCCCGGGTGTCCTTCAGGTCGGTCCGGAAGCGCACCGCGCCCACGATGCCCGCGAGGCTGAATGCCAGGGCGATGCTGTTGCGGACGATCACGACCACCCCCGCGATGGTGACCGCCAGGACGATCATCGTCTGGACCAGCGACTGGTCGAATCCCTTCCGCCGGCGTTCCGCCATGAACACCCACGACGTGGGCAGCATCAGCAGGAACGCACCAGTCATCGCCAGCGCCATGTCCAGCGTGGTGCCCCAGGACAGCCGGCTCGCCCCGCCCGACGGCGCGAGCTGGATCCCTGAGGTCCCGGCCATGAGTTCCGCCAGCCGCTGCCCGGACACCATTGCCTCGGCGCCAGGCACCAGCACCACCACCAGGGCGCCGAGGCCGATCAGCACCAGGTAGTACGCCGTCAGGGCAGTGAACGGAGCCTCGGCCGGGTAAACGAATCGGCGCACCACTCGACGCACGGCACCATCCCCGGGCGGGGTCAACCTCGACAGGCCCGGCACCGACCCGGCCGGGGCCGGCGACCTCGGGGATGCATCCATGCCAGATCTCAAGCCCCTCGTCCTCCCGACTGGTTCCCCACTCCCGGACCGAACCCGAACCTACGCCCGGACCGGCGGTGCCAGCAACCGCCCGCCGGGCCCGCGATTAACGCGGAGCACCCCTCGGCCGTATGGTGAATGTTCCCGAATCCGGAGCCCCGAACATGCGCCCAGTCCTCGTCCTCGGTACCGCCCTCCTGATCGCCGCCCCAGCGGGTGCGCAGCAGCCGCCCGATCTCTCCGGGAACTGGAAGCTCAACCCCGAAAAGAGCGAGATCCCCCCGGCGATGGGTCAGGGAGGCCGAGCTGGAGGCCCGCCGGACGGGGCCGGCGCCGGCCGGGGGATGGGTATGGGGATGGGCGTCCCCACCTCGGTCTACATCACCCAGACCGGCGACAAGCTGCTCCTGGATCAGAAGATCGGCGACCAGGCCCGGATGCTCACGTACTACCTCGACGGGCGCGAGAGCCGAAACCGCGGCATGCGCGACAGCGAGGTGATTTCGAAGGTCCGCTGGGACGGTCCAGCGCTCGTGATCGAGAGCACGATGAGCCTGGAGACCCCGATGGGCGCGATGACGCTCACCACGAAGGAGATCCGGACCTTGAGCGAGGACGGGAAGACGCTCACGGCGGTCGTCACAACGACCACCCCGCGAGGAACGATCACCCGTACCCTGGTGTACGAGAAACAGTAGGCGACCTGCTGCGGAGAGCCAGCGGTGGGAATTGAACCCACGACCGCTCGATTACGAATCGAGTGCTCTACCCCTGAGCTACGCTGGCGTGTGCACCTCGGAACCCCGCGGCGAGCCCCCGACCCGTCCCCACCATGCCCTGGCGCGGATTCGAACCGCGACGCCTTTCGGCACTACCCCCTCAAGATAGCGTGTCTACCAATTTCACCACCAGGGCGCGGCAACATTATAGGCGGTAACGGGTTACCGGTCAAATCCGCTCCGGCCAGAGTGCCCGGGATCCGGCTGTCGGGTCCTTGCCCGTCGTGATAGGTTGGAGTCATGCCCCGATCCCATGTCGCGTTGGCGTTCGCCGCCGTCCTGGGTACCGCAACTCCATTCGCCCGCGGAGCAACTCAGCAGCCCGACTCCCCCCGGGATACGGTTCCGCGCCTTGAGGAGCTCGTCGTCCAGGCCCGCAAGCCGGTCGCAGCGGTTGGGGGGACGGCGGCGGCCGAGATCCGGGTGGACTCGCTCCACCTCCCGCCGGCGCCTTCGGTGGAGCAGGTTTTGCGAGCGGCGCCGGCCGTCCACCTCCGGCGCAACTCCCGGGGCGAGGCCGAGGTCTCCATCCGCGGCTCGGACTCGCGGCAGGTGGCGGTGCTGGTCGACGGGATTCCCCTCACCGTCGCCTGGGACGGTCGCGCCGACTTGTCGGTCATCCCCGCCACCGCGTCACAGCGGATTGAGGTGACGCGGGGCCTTCCCTCGATGCTGCACGGCCCGAACGTCCTGGGCGGGGTGGTCGAGATCAGCGTGGGACGGATGCTGCGGCAGCCGTCCGCTGCCTCGGCTCAATTCACTACCGGCGTCGATCGCTTCGGAAGCTTCGGCGGGACCGCCAGCGCCACCATCCCGATCGCGGTCGGATCCGGTCGATGGCTGATCCGTGCCGGGGGCGGCTACGTCGACACCCCGGGACAGCCCCTGGCCCGGGGTGTGGTAGAGCCCCTGCCCCGGTCGGACGACCTCAGGGTCAACACCGATCGTCGAAGCGCGGACGGTTTCGCCTCGGTCCGTTTCCATTCCAACTCGGGCGCCTGGGCGTCGCTGTCCACCTCCGCCTTCACGGCCCGGCGGGGCATCGCCGCCGAGCTCGGGGTGACCAACGCCCGCTTCTGGCGGTACCCCCTCGTGTCCCGCTCCGTGACCGTGGCCTCGGCGGGGACCGGGGAGCGACGAGCGCTCTTCGGCGGGCGCGGCGACCTGGAGGCGAGCCTCGGGCTGGACCTCGGCCGGACCGAGATCGACGCGTACTCCTCCCGAGCCTACACCGACAAGATCAGCTTCGAGAATGGGAAGGACCGAACCGTCACCGCCCGGTTTCTTGGCGACCATACCCTGGGCAAGCGCGGCGATCTGCGAGCGGCATTCACGCTGTCGGAGGTCCGGCACGACGAGAGCCTCCCCGGCGCCGAGGCCCGCTATCGACAGGAGCTCTGGAGCGCGGGCGGGGAAACCGTATGGCGACTGATCGATGAGGGCCGGGACGGCATCAGCTCCCTCCACCTGAGCGCCGGTGGGGCGGTCGACGTCGGGCGAACACCGGAATCCGGGGGGCGGGAACCCCTGGGCACGCGGACCCAATGGGGAGGACGGGTCGGCTTGACGATGGGCCTGGCCGACGGCCGCACGCTGCTCCACGGGGGCCTCAGCCGACGGGCCCGGTTTCCCTCGCTTCGCGAGCTCTATTCCGGAGCGCTCAACCGGTTTGCGCCCAATCCCGACCTGAAGCCCGAGCGACTTGTTGCGCTGGAAGCGGGCGTCACCACCCGGGTGGGCCGGGTGAGCGACCTGCAGGTGGTGGGCTTCCGGCACCAGCTGGACGACGCCGTGGTCCGGATCACCCTCCCGGACCGGCGGTTCATGCGAGTGAACCGGGACCGGCTGCACAGCCGCGGGATCGAGGTGCTGGGCTCGACCGCCCTGGGGCCGCTCCACGCGAGTGGGGATCTCACCTGGCAATCGGTCGACTTGACCGACACCCAGGCCGCCGTCACCAACCGTCCCGAGAACCTGCCGGAGCTGTTCGGCAGTCTGCGGGTGGGGTTCCCGCTCGCCCTCGGTGTGCGCGCCCTGCTGGCGGCGAGCTACACCGGGAGTCAGTCCTGCATCGATCCCGGCAGTGGGCAGGATGTCACCCTGGCCAGCGGAACGCTGTTCGACGGCGAGCTTTCCCGGGTGTGGCACCTTCGCCCGGCGGGGCTGTTGTCCCGCCTGGAGGGCCGTCTCGCGGTGGACAACGTGGGTGATCGCGCCCTCTTCGATCAGTGCGGCCTGCCGGGCCCCGGTCGCCTGCTGCGGGTGCAGATCAGGATGTTCTGAGCCCGGCGGGAGCGAATCGGACCGAGGGGAACCAGCCCGATCAGCGGCCAAGCGTGCGGGTGAGCCCCACGCCAAGCTCCAGGTTGTTCCCCTTGAAGGGATCGATGGCCCTGAGGCGTGCCTCGCCCCGAAGTCCCCACCCCCCGCCGACCGCCAGGCGAACCCCACCCACCGCGTGCAGGGTCACGTCGCTCTGACCGCGGCCGGAGAGGAACTCGGTGAACCCGAGGCCGCCGCCGGCATACGGACGTATCGGACCGGCCGGCAGCTGCACCTGGACGCTCAGCTCGGGCAGGATGTAGGTGATTGCTTCGTCGGCCTGCGAGGTGTACCGGAAGACGCCAACACCTGGTTCGATGACGAGCAGCCGGCCGGAAGGGATGTCGAACCGCACCGCCCCAAACGCCCCGGTGCCCGTGCCTGCGAGATCGTACGGCGACGGCCCGCCCATGAAGGCCACGGCCGGGCGTCGACCGGCGGGCTCCGGGTAGGCGGGGCGCTGGGCATCGCCCCGGGTCGCGACGAGGGCCCAGGCCAGCAGACCGAACACCGGGGTCCTCGTCCGCATCCGTCACTCCGTGGTGGTTCGCCAGCGGGCAAGATGTCCCGTAGTCCCACGCCCCCGCAACGCCTGCCGGATGGTGCGCGTGCTGTCAAGGAACCAGCTCGGGTCGAGCCGTGCCGACCTGTTGGTCGGCGGCGATGCAATCGGCGGGAGGAGAACCCGGGACGACGGCGCGGCGGGGGCCTGCAGGTCGGAGACGTGGTTGTTGGATTGATGAAGCCGCCACGCCGCCGCCCCGGGGAATGGCATGGTCAACGCCCCGGCTGGATGGTGAGCGCCACGCCCACCGTGACCAGCCGCTCGTGAAGCGCCGGCAGGGTGCCGCCCTGGTCGTTTCGGCGCTCTGACCGGTGCTGAAGCAGATCCACCGTCGGGGTGAGGAACAGGTTTCGACTCAGGCGGATCTCGTAGCCCAGCCCCGCGGTCCACGCGAAGCCGTCCTCGTGGGTGTCGAACGGACCGGCGACGTTCACGCCCGAACGGCTGAGCCCCGCTCCACCCTTGATGAACAGCCCGAGGTCGCGAGCCGGGTAGAATTGGCCAATCAGAAGCAGGCCGGCCAGGTACTCCGTCACCCGATCACCGGCGTCATCGTTGTAGGTGTCGGACCACCCGATCAGTTCGGTACCGAGCCGCAGGTTGGGATTGACGGTGCCCCCAAGCCGCACCGAGAGGGTGGGCTTGGTGAGACCCGCCGTGTAGTCGTTCTGGTCGGCGAACCGGTACGACTCCCGGCCCGCGCCGACGCCAAGGTTGATCCAGAAGCCATGCCGGCCGTCGCGCGGGGTAACGTCAACGAGGCCCCGGCGCCGCTGGGCGTCTGCCGCCGTGCTCAACCCGGTGAACAGAACCAGGGATACGATCGACACCGCGATCCTGCGTTTCATAGAGCCGTCCTTGCAAGTGGTCCGGAGGCCACAGCCTCTGACGGCGGGCACGGAAGCAAGCTGTGGGCCGGGATCGGCCCAGCGGGTTATCTTGTTGCCCGCTATGCGCTTGAACGGTTGGTCCGGGACTCGTCCGGCGGCCGGGTGTCCTTCCGCGGGACAGTGAGGTGTCCTGATTGGGACGCTACGCCCTCTTCGCCCTCACGCTCGCCGCCGCGCTCGCCTCAGGCGCTCTCGGCCTCTGGCAGCTCGGCCGCCTGGCCGACCGCCGCGCCGCCAACGCGGCCGCCCTGGCCCAGCGCGATCTGCCGGTGCTCGATCTCGGCCTGTCCGGTGTGACCGGAGGATTCACTCACCGCCGGGTGGCAGCGAGGGGCGAGTGGGATTTCGCCCACCAGTTTCTGCTGAGGGGTCGACTGCTCCTGGGAACGCCCGGAGTCCAGGTGATCACGCCGCTCAGGCTGGCTGGCCGCGACACGGCCGTGCTCGTCAATCGAGGCTTCGTGCCGACGCCGGATGCCGGCCCGCCACCGCCGGGCGTCGAGTTCGGCGAGGCTCCCGTGGTCAGCCTCCACGGAATCGCCCGCTCGATCCCGGACGAAGGAGACGGTCAGCCGATCGAGACCCGGTTTGGCGAGAGCTGGAACCGTCTCGACCTCACCGCCATGCGCCGGCGGCTGCCCTACCCGGTGGCCCCCTACTACGTCATCATGGAACCGGACTCCGCCCGATTCCCGGACCACACCCCGCGGGGATCGGTGCTGCCGGTGCGCGTCGACCCGCCGCCGCTCGATGACGGGCCCCACCTGTCGTATGCAATCCAGTGGTTCCTGATCGGCGGGGCGGCGCTGGGCTTCGGGCTGATCTTCGTGCTTCGCCCGGGCGGCGGGAGCGGACGACGCCCCTCCGTGCCACCTCACCCGGTCGGCTGACCCGCCAAGGCTGCCTAACGGGATCGGCTCTTCGGCTGCTCCTTCACCGGAACCGGCCGCTGGCGACCCGGTGCCACGTACGGGTGAATCGCCAGCAGTTCCGGCCGCCGGACGAACTCGCCGCAGATGGTCCGGTCCCACTGGTACGGCCCCCCGGTTTCCGCATCGGTCCAGGGGAACCCGGCGCACACCGCGGGGTAATACGATGTCTGGTGGATCAGGCAACCTCCGCCCCGGTAGAAGACGCAGCGGCCCTGCCGCACCCGGGTTCGCCATTCTCCCCATCGGGTGCGATAGACGAACCCCTCGCCGTGCTCGCGGCGAACGGCAGCGGCCTCGTCCTCGGAGAGCGTGGTCCCGTAGGCGCAGCAGGAGGCCCGGTGAGGGCAGGGATAACATGGCAGGGTGGGAAGCTTGATCTGCGGCATGAACGGAGCATCTTAGCGGGGTGCTCACGACGGAGCCACCCTGGACCCGATCTGCCGGAGGCTGTGATGCGCCGCTTCGCCATTCCCGGATTCGCTCTGGCACTTCCCCTCTCCGGCTGCGGCCAGCCCGCTCCCACGGTGCGGCTGTTCGATGACCTCGGCTCGTTCCACGTCCCGATCAGCACCGCCGTGCCCGCGGCCCAGGCGTACTTTGACCAGGGAATGCGGCTCACCTACGCGTTTAACCACGGCGAGGCAGTGCGATCCTTCGAGGAGGCCGCGCGCCTCGATCCCGGCTGCGCCATCTGTCTCTGGGGAGCCGCCCTGGCGCTCGGCCCCAACATCAACCTGCCGATGGACGCTGCTGCGGAGGCCGAGGCCCTGGCTGCGTTGGACCGGGCCCGGGCCCGGCAGGACGGCGCCAGCGAACGCGAGCGGGCGCTGATCGACGCGCTGGCCACCCGCTACGGACCGCC
>CAZFSA010000042.1:0-32048 GCA_964521535.1 uncultured Gemmatimonas sp. | reverse complement strand
GGCGCGGCGCCACTCGCGGATCGAGAGCGCCAGACCCAGCCCCAGCGCGGCGAGCGCCACCCACCCCCCCACCGCGGGCAGCGAGGTGGCCTCGAAGTTGAGGAGCTGCTTGGTGCCGATGAGCGGCGGCTGGTAACTCATCCCCGGGATCTTGATCGCGGCCGTGGGGTCGAGGTTGTGCCCGTAGTCGTAGCCCCACTTCCAGAAATCCGCCAGCCCGATCAGGGCCCCGACCAGGTACACGCCGGTCCAGGCGTAGAGCCCGGTCCGCCGGCCCCAGAGCGCGGCCAGCAGGCCCAGCCCGACCAGCGCCGCCACGAGCCTGGGCATCAGCCGGAGCTCGGGAATCGACTCCGGGACGATCTCCTTCATCCCGATGTAGTGGTTGAGCCCGTTGATGCTCTTCAGGTCGTTGGGCTTCTGCCCGGTGATCCGATCCACCCAGATGTACATCCCCAGTCCCTCGGGATACTGCGGCGCCTTGAGGGCGATGTGCCAGAGCGGGGCAACGTAGGTCACCAGCAGCAGCAGCGCCGCCAGCGCGAGGAGCCAGCGGGCAGGTCGAGTCATCATGCTCCCCTCCACCGCCAGGGCCGGGGTACCCGCGGCGCCCGCGAGGGGCGCCGCGAGTCCGGTCGTCGCCGACATCACGACCCGGTGTTGAAGGTAATCCGGGTGCTCGAGCCGCGAGGCGAGACCCGCACGTAGCCCTGCATCTCCTGGTGCAGCGCCGAGCAGAAGTCGGTGCAGTAGAAGGGGAAGACCCCGGGCCGGGTCGGCACCCAGACCTTGGTGAGGGTCTGACCCGGCATGACCAGGATCTCCGAATTGGTGGCGCCCATCACCGCGAAGCCGTGGGGCACGTCCCAGTCCTGCTCCAGGTTGGTGACGTGGAAGAAGACCGAGTCGCCCACCTGGATGCCCTCGATCATGTCGGGCATGAAGTGGCTTCGGATGGCGGTCATGTAGACCCGCACCTTGTTCCCCTCGCGGACCACCCGGGCCTCCTTCTCGGTCCGGGTGACGTGGGGGTGCTTGCTCGCCGACAGGGCGAAGGTCTGGACCTGCTTGTCCTTGATGAGCTTGGCGTCGATCGCCTGGGCGTAGTGCGGTTCGCCGGTCGTCGGGAAGTCGAGCAGCAGGGTCATCCGGTCGCCGGTGATGTCGTAGAGCTGGGCCGACTGGGTCAGCTCCGGCCCGGTGGGCAGATACCGGTCCTTGGTGATCTTGTTGAGCGCGATCACGTACTTCCCGTACGGCTTCCGGGTGTCTCCGCCCGGCACCAGCAGGTGGCCGATCGAGTAGTAGGTCGGCACCCGGTCCACCACCTCGCACTTCTTCACGTCCCACTTGATGATCTCGGACGAGATGAAGACCGAGGTGTAGGCGAAACCGTTGCCGTCGAACTCGGTGTGCAGGGGCCCCAGTCCGGGATTCTGCACCTCGCAGTACATCACCGACTCGTACTTGAGGACCGGAATGCCGTCGATCTCCCGCTCGAAGTCCCGGGCCGCGATCGCCGCCTGCATCTTGCTGAACGAGTGCACCGGCAGCACCGTGGCCAGCTTCCCGCCGATCGCGATGTACTCACCCGTGGGATCCACGTCCACCCCGTGTGGCGACTTCGGCGTGGGGAGGAAGTACACCAGGCCGGGGCAGTCGGCCGGGAGCAGCACCGTGGAGCTGGTCATCGTCTCGGAGCGGGCGATGCCGTCCTCGCCCATCCGGTTCACCAGATACCGCGCCGGCCAGGTCTTGGCCCGGCCCTGGGCCACGCACTGCTCCGCCTGCTTCCAGTTCACCGCGGCGGTGAAGTCCTTGTCGTTCTGCGAGGCATTCCGCTCCAGCAGGGTCTTCGCCTCCTCGGTATTGTACGAGGTGAAGAACGACCAGCCGTGCGAGGGGCCCTTCCCCGAGCGCGAGAGATCATAGTTGTACCCGGGCACCAGCACCTGAAAAGCGAGGCTCATGTGACCGGTCGCCGAGTCGACCTTCACGAAGTTGAGCATCCCGCCAAACTTCGACCCCTCGATCGGCACATCGGCCTGCGGGGTGGGCACCGCGAACCGCGTCCCGGTCACGACATACTCGGTGTTTTCGGTGAGGAACGGCGAGGGATGGCCACCCCCCGTGTGGGGAATCTCGATGATCTCCTCGGTGTGGAACGTCGTCAGGTTGACCCTGGCGATCCGAGGCGTGTTCATGCCGTTGATGAACAGCCAGCGCCCGTCGTGGACCCCGTTGGTGGTCGAGAGCTGGGGATGATGGGTGTCGTCCCACGGAACAAAGCCAAAACTGGTGTTGAGCAGGGCCCGGGTCTCCTCAGAATACCCGTACCCTTTCTCCGGGTACTGGGAAAACACCGGGATCTGCGCGAACAGCCGGCCCGACGGCAGCCCCTGGACCCCAATGTTGCCGCTGAATCCACCTGACATGAACGCGTACAGTTCATCGTGCTGGCCAGGCGGCACATAGACTCGGCTCGCGGCATCGCCGCCAGCGCCGATCGGCCCGCCCTGGCCCCCGCATCCCGCGAGCGCGATGACCGCCACACCAGCCACCAGGCCCGCCCACCGTGACTTCCCATACGTCCCCTGCATGATGGTTCCTCCGACCGGGTTCATTGAGTCCGGATCGTTCCGTGAGCCTGGGTGCGGAGATACTCGACGATGGCCCGTGCCTCCTCCACCGTCACACCCTGGTTCGCCATGAACGTCATGTATTCGGCCAGGAGCTGCTTCCCGACCGGGTGGCGCTCCACCATCTCCATCGGGTTCAGGATCATGTTCATCACGAACGTCGGCGACCGCCGCTCCAGCACGTCGGCCAGCGCCGGCCCCACGTACCGCTCGCCCATCTTGTGACACGCGGTACACTTGGCCTCGAACTCGGCCTTCCCCTTCGCCACCAGGGCCTGATCGAGCTCTCCCAGCACCACCGCCTGCTTCACCGGGCCGATCCCGTGCTCCTCTTCGAACGCCGAGAGCCCACTGGCACCGGCCGCGGGCGGCGGAGCCGGACTCCCGCCCCCATCCGGTTTCGACGAACAGGCCGCAAGCAGCGTGGCCAGGGCGAGCAGAACCGGACGGGACATCGAGCGACTCCTGGTTGCGGGTGGCGATGACGGCCCGATTGTACCCCGGGCACCGTTGGACCACCGTGAAGCGGTCATGAAGGTGAATTCATGATTTTCGGACATCGCTATGCGAATTGCCGGGGGCCCGCTAGATTCGCTCTCCCATGGCTGTCCTCTCCCACACCGCCGAATACGCCCTCCGAACCGTCCTGGAGCTGGCCCGCCTCCCGCCCGGTCAGCTGGTGCGGGTGGGCGAGCTGGCCCGCCGGCTCGACATCCCGCAGAACTACCTGTCCAAGACCCTATCCCAGCTGGCACGCGCCGGAGTCCTGACCTCCACCCGGGGGAAGCGGGGCGGCTTCGGCCTGGCCCGGCCTCCGCGGCGACTGACGCTCGAGGAGGTCGTGGCTCCGTTCGAGGAGGTGGGGCGTCGCCATTGCCTGCTCGGGACCGGCGTCTGCAGCGACCGCGACCCCTGCGAGGCCCACGCCGCCTGGCGGGAGGTTTCGGATCGGATGGCGGAGTTCTTCCGGAAGACCACTTTGGCCGATATTCTAGACCGCCATGAGGCAGCCCTGCTTGGCCAGCCAGCACCGGCCGCGAAGGCGATCCCGTCCCGTGCCTGAACGCCGGTACCGGGCAGCCGCTGTCCTCGGCACGCTGGCGCTTGCGGGTGCTATCCCTGCGGCTGCGCAGCTTCCGGAGGCGGTTGCCGATTTCTCGGGGCCCCCGGGCAGTTCGCACCCGGCCCTGACGACTACCCCCGATGGTGGGCTCCTCCTCACCTGGTTCGAGCCCCGGCCGGACGGGCACCACGCCCTCCGCATCGCCGAGCGACGCGACGGCCGGTGGGGCCCGGCGGCCACCGTCCTGACCAGCGACCGGTTCTTCGTCAACTGGGCCGACTTCCCCTCGCCGGTGGCGACCTCTGACGGCGAATGGCTGGTCCACTGGCTGGAGAAGACCGACGCGAAGCCCTACGCCTATCACGTTCGGCTGAGTAGTTCCCTGGACCGGGGCCGCTCCTGGTCGGCGCCGCTCACCCTCCACCGGGACCGCTCGGCCACGGAACACGGGTTCGTGGCCATGGTCCCCGGATCCGACGGCTCGGTCTCCGTGGCCTGGTTGGACGGGGCCGCGATGACCGACTCGGCAGGGGCGATGTCGCTCCGCGCGGCTACCTGGCGGCCGGACCGCACCGTGAGCGGCGAGGTGGTGCTCGATCCCCGCACCTGCGAGTGCTGCCAGGTCTCGATGGCCCGCGCGGCGAGCGGCCTGGTGGCGGCCTACCGGGACCGCTCCCCGGAGGAAGTCCGGGACATCGCCGTCGTCCGGGAACTCGGGGGCCGCTGGAGCGAGCCCGCGATCGTCCACCACGACGGCTGGGTCTGGCGGGCCTGTCCGGTGAACGGTCCCGCCATCGATGCCGCCGGTAACACGGTGGCGGTGGCTTGGTACACGGCCCCCGGCGGTCCCGCCCAGGTCAGGGCCGCGTTCTCGCTGAACGGGGGCGTGACCTTCGGACAGCCCGTGCAGATCGACCAGGGCAACCCGCTGGGACGGGTGCAGATCAGATTCATCGGGGACGGCGACGCGGCAGCAGTCTGGCTGGAAGCCCGCGGGAACCATGCGGAGTGGATGGCCCGCCGCCTGACCCGCCAGGGATTTGCCCGCCGGCCGGTCCGCCTCGCCGTCACCACCCGGACCCGGGATGCCGGGTTCTCCCGCCTGGTGGCGGTCGGGCCCGAGCTGTTCCTCTCCTGGGGCGAGCCGGGGCCCGAAGGCAAGGTCCGGGTGCTCCGCTTCCCGGCGGCCGCCCTGCCGTTACGGTAGGCCCCTTCCGCCGGGTCCGGCGGCAGTGCACTTTCTTCGCCCTCAAGAGGCACCCCCGGAGACCCGACCCCGGGGCGCCGCCACTCGAAGACCATGCAACCAGGCAGGACTCGCCAATGATCGGTTCGCTTCGTAGGGCCGCGATGTGGGCAGGATGGGGCCTCGCCGCCGCCGGACCGGTGGCAGCGCAGGGAACCGGGTCCGTCCAGGGAACGGTGACCCGCTCGGACGACGGGTCGCCCCTCGCCGGGGTAATCGTGGTGGTCAAGGGGACCGGCATCAGCGCCGTGACGAGCGTGTCCGGCCGGTACACCATCGACCGGGCGCCCGCCGGCGAGCAGACGCTGGTGTTCCGCTGGCTGGGCTACCGGCCGCTGGAGCAGGCTGTGACCGTCCCGGCCGGCGGCTCGGTGACCCTCGACGCCAGAATGGAGACCCTCCCGGTCACCCTGGCCGACCTGGTGGTGCAGAGCGCCTCCCGGGCTCCCGAGCGGGCGGTCGAGGCCCCCGCGGCGATCAGCCAGATCGAGCCCCGGATCCTCCAGTCCACGTCGATCACCGGCCAGGCCCCGCTCGCGCTCTCCACGGTGCCCGGGGTCGACCTGGCGCAGAACGGAGTCAACGACTTCAACCTCAACGCCCGCGGGTTCAACTCCTCGCTCAACCGCCGGATCCTGGTGCTGGTGGACGGGCGGGACGTGGCAACGCCGTTCCTCGGCTCCCAGGAATGGAGCGCCCTCCCGGTCCCGACCGAGGACATCGGGCGGATGGAGCTGGTGCGCGGCCCCGGGTCGGCCCTGTACGGGGCCAACGCCTATGCGGGCGTGCTCTCGATCACCACCCCGGTGGCCCGCGAGGTGGTGGGCACCAAGGCCACCGTGGGAGGAGGCCAGCTCAGCACCTTCAAGGCCGACGTCCGGCACGCCGGCCTGATCCAGGGCGGCCGCTGGGGGTATCGCCTGAACGCGGGCTTCTACCAGAGCGACACCTGGTCCCGCTCCCGCACGCTGCTCGATGGCACCTCCCTCCGGAAGGAATACGCCGAGGTCACCGACAGCTCCTTCCGGCCCGCCTGCACGGTCTGCGCCCGGCCCGAGCTTCGGGCGCTCAACGGCGAGGTCCGGGACCCGACCACCGGCGCCGTGTCCGGCGACCGGGATCCGATCCGGAACATCTACGGGTCGGCGCGGGTGGACTACTACGCCGACAACGGCTCCGTGATCACGGCCGAGGCCGGCGGCGCCCAGGCGGAGAACGAAGTGGCCGTGACGGGCATCGGCCGGGTCCAGATCACCAAGACCCGGCGCCCCTATGCCCGCTTGAACTGGGCCTCGCGGAACTTCGACCTCATGGCCTACTGGAACGGCCGGAAGACCGAGGAGCCGCAGTACTCGCTGGCCTCGGGCGCCGGGCTCCTCGAGCGGTCCGACGTGCTTCACATCGAGGGCCAGCAGAACAACCGGTTTGACGGCGACCGGGGTCGGTTCGTGGTGGGCGGCTCCTTCCGTTCCTACGACGTCAACACCTCTCGGACCCTGATCAACCCCCCCGACGACGACCGGACCGACTACTACTACGCCATCTTCAGCCAGCTCGAGTACCGGATCACCGACATGGTCAAGGGCGTGCTGGCCGCCCGGTACGACGTGGGCAGCCTGATCGACGGCCAGTTCTCGCCCAAGGCTGCGCTGGTGGTGACCCCCAACGACCGGCACTCGTTCCGCCTCACCTTCAACCGCGCATTCCAGACGCCGAACTACTCGGAGTTCTTCCTCAACGTGGCGGCGGCCGCGCCGATCAACCTGACGGCGCTGGAGAACGGCCTCCGGGCCAATGCCCAGCTCGGGCCCCTGCTCGCGGGCGTCCCGGTGGGCCAGCTGTTCGACAATTCCGCCCAGGTGCCGGTCCGGGCCCGCGGCAACCGCAATCTCGGCGTGGAGACCCGCACCGGGTACGAGATCGGCTACCGCGGCGACCTGACCTCCCGGGTCTACGTCACAGCGGACCTCTACCTCGACCGCCTCGGGAACTTCGTGACCGACCTGCTGCCGGGCATCAACCCGTCGTACCCCCGATGGACCGCCCCGGCCGCCGTCCCGGCGGCGGCCCGGGCCGCGGTCGAGGCCGCGGTCCGGAACACGCTCCTCGCCAATCCGGCCAGCGCCACCGCTGGCCGGGGGCTTACCCGCCAGGAGGACGGGCGCACCGCGGTGGTCCTGTCCTACGGGAACGCGGGCAAGGCCACCCAGTACGGACTGGAGCTCGGTGCCGGGGTCCAGGCGACCGACGAGTTCCGGATCGACGGCGGCTTCGCGCTGGCCCGCTTCGACATCAACGAGGAGGAACAGGCCGCCGGCGACCAGCTCCTGCCGAACACCCCCGGTGCCAAGGGCCACCTCGCGATGACCTATACCGGCCGGAGCGGCTTCGACGCCGGGCTCACCTTCCGGGCGGTTCAGGGATACGACTGGGCGGCCGGCGTCTTCGCCGGGTGGATCGAGCCCCAGACCACGGTCGACGCCAACGCGGCCTACGCGGTCAACAACAACCTCCGGGTGTTCGTGACCGGCGTGAACCTCTTCGATCAGCGCCGGTTCGCGATCTACGGTGGCTCGGTCAACGGACGCCGGATCCTCGGTGGCGTCACGGCGCGTTTCTAGCCCGATCGGCGCCGGGACGGACGGGGGCGGGCGAAGATGCCCGCCCCCGTATCGTTGCGGGGCGCAATGACCGCCGGCCTCGACGACCCCGCCTGGGAGCCCTACCCGGCGGCCGTCGCGCCGGGGCTCGAGCTTCTCCGGCGGCGCCAGGTCCTGAGCCCCCAGCTCCGAAACTACCGCGACCTGCTGGTGGCGCTGCCACCTGGCTACGGCGCTGCAACCCGGCAATACCCGGTGGTCTATCTGCACGACGGCCAGAACCTTTTCGATCCCGACACCAGCCACGCCGGCGACTGGGGACTGGGCGCCGTGCTGGCCTCGCTGGCCGAAGGAGGAGTCGAGGTCATCGCCGTGGGGATCCCCAACGCCGGCCGGCACCGGGTGTACGAGTACGGGCCCTTCCGGGATCCCCGCCTGGGGGGCGGCGGCGGAGACCGGTACCTGGACTTCCTGGCCGAATCGGTGAAACCGCTCGTCGACCGGTCCTTCCGGACCGATCCCCGCCCCGAGGCCACCGCGGTGGCCGGATCGTCGATGGGCGGGTTGATCAGCCTCTACGCCCTCTACCGTCATCCCGAGGTCTTCGGGGCGGCCGGGGCGCTGAGCCCCTCGATCTGGTTCGCGGACCGCGCCATTCTCCGATACGTTGAGCGGTGGTCGGCCGCAGGCCGGGGGCGCCTGTACCTGGACGTCGGCGCCGGCGAGGGTCCCGGCCCGGTAGCGGACGTCCGGGCGTTGCGGGATATTCTGGTCGACTCCGGGCGCCGCCTGGGCGACGACCTCGACTATGTCGAAGACGAGGCCGGCACCCACCACGAGGCCGCCTGGGGCCGCCGGGCCCGGCGGGCGCTTCCCTGGCTCCTGGCCGCCGATCGGTCACGCCACCCTGAGAAGGAGTCGGTACCATCATGACGCGCGCACCCGCCAAGGTCGGTCTGATCGTGGGCCGGGAATGGAGCTGGCCCCCGGCCTTCATCGAGGAGCTGAACCGCCGCGATCAGGGCGTCGTGGCCGAGTACGTGAAGCTCGGCGGCCCGCGAATGGACGACCCGGCGGAGTACCGGGTCATCATCGACCGGATCTCTCACGAGGTCCCGTTCTACCGGACCTGGCTCAAGCACGCGGTCCTCCAGGGCGCCACAGTGGTCAACAACCCCTTCATGTGGAGCGCCGACGACAAGTTCTTCGGCGCCACGCTGGCCACCTCGCTCGGCATCGCCAGCCCCAGGACGGTGCTCCTCCCGAACAAGGAGTACGTCCCCGGGATCGTCCACACCGAGAGTCTCCGCAACCTCCAGTTCCCGCTGGACTGGAAGGCCATCGTCGAGTACGTGGGCCTGCCCTGCATCCTGAAGGACGCCCACGGTGGCGGCTGGAAGGATGTCTATGTCTGCCACACCGAGGAGGAGCTGCTCCACCACTACGATCAGTCGGGCCTCCTCACCATGATCGCCCAGGAGTTCATCCGCTGGGACGAGTTCGTGCGCTGCCTGGTGATCGGCCAGGAGGTGGTCTACCCCATCCGGTACGACCCCAAGGCCCGGAAGTACCACACGGAACTCGACTTCCTTCCCCGCCCCCTGCACGAGCGCGTGGTCAGGGACTCGCTCACCCTGGTCCGCGCGCTGGGGTACGACATGAACTCGATGGAGTGGGCGATCCGGGACGGCGTTCCCTACGCCATCGACTTCATGAACCCCGCGCCCGACATGGACATCTACTCGCTCACCCCGACCCACTTCGAGTGGGTGGTCAGGGCGATGGCCGATCTGGCCATCCGGCTGGCGAAGGCGCCGGCCCCGCGGAGCAGACCCGGGTGGGAGCGGTTCCTGAAGGGGCGCACCCTCCCCCCAGCCCGCAAGCGCCAGACATGACGGCGCCCGCGCCCGCCTGGAACGACCTGCTGGCACCCGGGCTGGCCGCCGAGTCGGCGGGCTGGCTCACCGAACAACTGGCCGCGCGGGGACTGGTCTTCGGCGACCGCCCGCTCTGCACGGTCCTCCGCCCCCGCTTCCTGCTTCCGGCCGAGTACGACCGGATGCGGGCGCGGAGCGCGATCCTCCTCGGCGCCTTCGCGCGGGCCCTGGAGGCCGCCCTTGCGCAGCCAGACATCCTCGACCAGTTCCGGCTCGAGGACTGGGAGCGCACGCTGGCCCTGGAGGATCCCGGGATTCCGGCCTCCCCGGTCTCGCGACTCGACGCCTTCTTCACCCCCGACGACGGCCGGCTCCGTTTCACCGAGTACAACGCGGAGACGCCGGCGGGCTCGGCCTACCACGACGCGCTGAGCGATCTCTTCCTCGCCCTCCCGGCGATGGGGGCCTTCCGGACGCGGTGGGTGGTGCGGCCGCTGCCGGCCCGGCCCCACGTCCTCCATTCCCTGCTTGGCGCGTGGGCCCGCTTCTCGGGCGGCGCCGCCCGGCCCACGATCGGGATCATCGATTGGCGTGACGTCCCCACCGCCAGCGAGTTCCGGCTCTACCAGGACTACTTCCGCTCGCTGGGCCTGGTGTGCGTGATCGCCGACCCCCGGGACTGCGAGTACCGGGACGGTCGCCTGGTCGCGGGCGGTCACGCCATCGACCTGATCTACAAGCGGGTCCTGATCAACGAGCTGATCGAGCACGGCGGGCTCTCCCACCCGATGGTCCGGGCGGTGCGCGAGCGGGCGGTCTGCATGGCCAACCCGTTCCGCTGCAAGGTGCTCCACAAGAAGGCCAGCCTGGCCGTCCTGAGCGACGAACGGAATGCGGGGCTCTTCACGGCCGTGCAGCGCCGCGCCATTGCGGAACACCTGCCCTGGACCCGGGTGGTCGAGGAACGGACCACCATGTTCGACGGGCGCGAAGTCGACCTGCTCCCGTTTGCTGTGGCCAACCGGGAGCGCCTGGTGCTCAAGCCGAACGATGACTATGGGGGCGCGGGGGTGGTGCTGGGATGGGAAACGGAACCGGACGAGTGGTCCACGGCGCTGGCCCACGCCCTGGACCATCCCTCGGTGCTCCAGGAGCGGATTGCGCTCCCGGCGGAGCCGTTCCCGAGCCTGGTCGACGGCGGTGTGGCGTTCGGCACCCGGATCGTGGATACCGCGCCCTTCGTGTTCGAGGGCGCCTTCGTGGACAGCTGCCTCACCCGGATTTCGACCGACACCCTGGTCAACGTCACCGCCGGCGGCGGGTCCACCGTCCCGACGTTCGTCGTCGCGCCGCGATGACGGCCCCCATCCCCTCGCGCGAGGTTCCATGCAACGGCCCAGCCTGACTCTCGGCATCGAGGAGGAATACCAGATCATCGATCCGGCGACGGGCGAGCTGCGGTCCTACATCACCGAGATCCTGAAGGAGGATTCGGTGGTGCTGGGCGAGGTGAAGCCCGAGCTGCACCAGTCCATGGTGGAGGTCGGCACCCGGGTCTGTCACACCCCCGCCGAGGCCCGCGCCGAGCTGGTGCGGCTCCGGCGGCTGGTGATGGATCTCGCCGCCCGCAAGGGCCTGGCCGTGGTGGCGGCCGCCAGCCATCCGTTCTCGAGCTGGCTGGAGCAGGAGATCACGCCGCTCGACCGGTATCTCGGGGTCCGCGAGGACCTGGCCGAGCTGGCCCAGCGGCTGCTGATCTTCGGGACCCACGTCCACATCGGCGTGGAGGATCGGGAATTCCTGATGGAGGCCATGAACGCGGCGCGCTACATGATGCCGCACGTTCTGGCGCTTTCCACCAGCTCCCCGTTCTGGCTGGGGAGGAAGACGGGACTGAAGTCCTACCGGTCGGTGATCTTCCGGAGCTTCCCCCGCACCGGGATTCCCGAGGAGTTCCGCTCCTGGAGCGAGTTCGAGACCCTGGTCAATACCATGGTGGCCACGGGCAGCATCCCCAATGCGTCGAAGATCTGGTGGGACGTGCGACCGAGCTGGAGCTACCCGACCCTGGAGTTCCGGATCTGCGACGTCTGCACCCGGGTGGACGAGGCCGTCTGCATCGCGGCGCTCTTCCAGGCCATCATCGCGAAGCTCTGGAAACTCCGCCGCGACAACCTGGGCTGGCGCCGATACTCCGCCAAGCTGATCGAGGAGAACAAGTGGCGCGCCTGCCGGTATGGGCTCGACGGGAAGCTGATCGATTTCGGCCGCCAGGTGGAATTGCCGGCGCGGGAGCTGATCCGGGAGCTGGTGGAATGGTTCGTGGACGACGTGCTGGACGAACTCGGCAGCCGCCAGGAGGTGGGCTACGCGCTCACGATCCTGGAGGGCGGCACCAGCGCCGATCGGCAGCTCGCCACCTACGACCGCACCGGCGGCGACCTCAAGGCGGTGGTGGATCAGCTGATCCGGGAAACCGCCGAGGGCGTCCCCTGAACCTGGAATCGGGGCCGCGGGCACTCTCCTTGCGTTCCCGGAGACACGTGTCCACGTTCCTTCCGCGCGGCGTCCCGAGCCCCAAGGCCGGACCGTCGCGGACCGGACCCGATCCCGCTGAGCTGATG
Organism: uncultured Gemmatimonas sp.; assembly: GCA_964521535.1. Classification (GTDB taxonomy): domain Bacteria; phylum Gemmatimonadota; class Gemmatimonadetes; order Gemmatimonadales; family GWC2-71-9; genus SHZU01. The sequence goes on along the minus strand of CAZFSA010000042.1, from coordinate 19,999 downwards.
AACTATCGCCCCACCATCGGCATCCCGACCCAGACGCTCCACGCCATCGACGGCATTCCCGAGGGGCTGCCGGCCTCCTGGGTGATGAACCAGCGCTACTACCACGCCGTGGCCGATGCCGGCGGCGTACCCTGGATGGTGCCGCTCCTGGCCCACGACCTCGACACCCTGCGCTGCATCTACGAGCGGCTCGACGGGGTGATGCTCGCCGGCGGCGTGGACATGGATCCCGCCACCTTCGGCGAGCCGCCGCACCCGGCGCTGGGCAATATCGATCCCGACCGCGATGCGGTGGAGCTGGCGCTCACCCGCTGGGCGCTGCAGGATGGCAAACCCCTGCTCGGGCTCTGCCGCGGGCTTCAGGTCATCAACGTCGCCGCCGGCGGCTCCCTCCACCAGGACATCGAGAGCGAATACCCCCGGGCCATCAAGCACGACTACTTCCCCACCGCCGGCTACGAACGCGATTACCTGGCCCACGATGTCGAGCTGGTGCCCGGCTCGCGTCTGGCCGCCGTGCTCGACGCGGACCGCCTGCCGGTCAACAGCATGCACCATCAGGGCGTGAAGTCGATCGGCAGCGGGCTGGTGCCCGTGGCCTACGCGCCCGACGGGCTGGTCGAGGCGCTGGAAGGGCCGAACGGCGCCTTCGCGATCGGGGTGCAATGGCACCCGGAAATGCTGGAGGTGAAGGAGCCCAACACCCGCCGCCTGTTCACGGAATTCGTCGCCGCCGCCGTCCGGCACGCCAGGCGCTGAGGGCGCCGCCGCCGGGCCAGGCCCCGGCCGGCCACTGGCACCCTCCTTGCCCCTCGAGGCCCCTGACTCCGGCCGTCGTCAGGCAACCGGGTGGGCAATCCTATTGGACGCCACGAATCCGAAACCCTTCCCGCCCCGGCGCGCCGCTGGGGGGCGGTTCTCGGCCTCGTAATCTGCGCCTTCGCTGGACCCGTGTCCGCGCAAGTTCCTGCAGCCAGCGGTGTCGTTGAGTACATCGCCAGCGAGAGCGGAGGACGGATCCGGCTCCTTGCGCACCGGCTGGACTCCACCTCCGTGGAATCGGTCCGGCGAGCGCTGCTCGAGGCTGCCGCCGCCATCCGGCGCGGTGACTTGCAGCGCGCCCTGGTCCTCCGGGCCGACGCCCCCGACCTCCCGACCCTGGCCGACAAGAGTCGCCTGATCCGGTGTACCTTCCGGCCGCTCCCCCGCGGCGGCGAGCTGATCCTGCTGAGCGAGGACGGCGATACCGTGGCGGCGATCCAACGCCTCCTGGCGTACGAGCCGCCGCGGCCCGGCCCCGACTGACCGCCTAACGCGGCCTAACGTCGTCTCGCGCCGTACCGCTCGAGCAACTCGGCCACGCGGTCGAGCGGCAGCGCTGGCACCGTTCCCCGGCGGCCCGGCGCCGTGCTGGCCCGGAACAGCGAGTTGTAGATCGCCTCCTCCGTCGCCTCCACCGTCGCCTCGAAGAGGGGCGAGAGATCGGCATTGCTCAACTCGCGCCGCGAGACGGTGGTGTCGGGCCGGGGAGCGGCCGGCCCCGGTCGCCGGACTGCCGGGTGGGTGGCGAAGGCGATCACATAGTCGCCGGAACCGTTGCTCATCGACGATCCGGTGCGGCCGAGCCCGAGCAGGGCCCGGGTCGCCAGCCGGCGGAGCCCGCGGTCGAGGAGCGGGGCGTCCGTCGCCACCACGATCATGATCGAGCCGTCGCCAGGGTCGGCCTCCACCTCCCGGCGATAGGAATACTGGCCGAGCTCCTTGCCGACGGGCACGCCGAGAATCTGAAGCACCCCGCCGAAGTTGCTTTGCACCAGGACTCCCACCGTCCACCCTCCCAGCGACGCTGGCAGTCGCCGTGACGAGGTCCCGATCCCGCCCTTCCACCCGAACGCGATGGTGCCGGCGCCTGCGCCCACGCCACCCTCCTCGACCGCACCCGTGGTGGCCCGTTCCAGTGCCGCGCGGACCTGCTCGGGTCCGATCGGGCGAAGGCGGATGGCATTCAGGAAGCCATCGTTGGTTTCGCCGACCACCGGATTGAGGGAGAACACGTTCTCCATCCCGGGTCGCTCCAGCATCCAGGTCACCAGCGCGTCGGCGGCGCGCCAGACACAAAGCGTGCAGGTGAGCAGGATAGGGGTCTCCAGCTCGCCCAGCTCGGCCACCTGCGAGGTCCCCAGCAGCTTCCCGAAGCCGTTGCCGACCACCACCGCAGCAGGAACCCGGTCCAGAAACAGGTTGCCGCCGTGCGGCAGGATCGCGGTCACGCCGGTCCGGATCGAGTCGCCCTCGATGACGGTCGCGTGGCCCACCAGGACGCCGCTGACATCGGTGATGGCGTTGACCGGGCCGGGCCGGAAGATTCCCGGCGCCACGCCGAGATCCCGCGCCCGAGGTCGCTGCTCCTGGCCAGCGGCCGACGAGCCGAGCAGGATCCCGAGCACCATTCCGGCAGCGGCTGTCCCTCGCATGGCGTTTTCCTCCTCCGGGCTGGACCGCCCCGATCGTAGCCCCAAAGCCACACGGCTGTCGCGTTCTCGACACCGACAGCCCGGGGGGCTCCCAGCCAGCGGCGTGGGCGATGAGCCGGTAACCCCCTCGGCTGAATTGACTTGGGCGCTGGAAGAGAGCCGCCAGGGACCTGGCGGAGATCGGCACACCGCTTGCCCCCGGAGAAGGCGGGCGGCGCACCGGAAGCATGCGACCGTCCACCACAACCGGTGCCGGCCCGGACATCCCCGAAGGCCAGGCACCACCCCCCGGAAGGCGTCGGATCCCCCCCGGTCCGGCGTCTTTCCTTTACGGCAGCAGCACCACCTTGCCGCGGGCGCCCGGCGCCATTACCGCGTCATGCGCCTTGGGCGCCTCGGCCAGGGGAAACTCACGCCCCACCACCGGAGACAAAGCCCCACTTTCGAGCCCGTTGACGATGTCCTGGTAGATGGCCGCCAGCTCGTCGTCGGCCGTGTTCCACAGGGTCATGCCCAGGATGGTCGAGTCCTTGGTCATCGTCTGGCGGGGGTCGATCTCGATCCGGCCCCGGCTCCCGACCACCACCACCCGCCCGCGCTGGGCCACCAGACCCAGATCCGCATCGAGGTTCACGTTGGCCAGCATCTCGATGATCAGGTTGGGTCCCTTGCCATGGGTCGCCTCCCGGATCTGGTCGAGGTAGAGCGGGGCGCGATGGCTGACAGCCATGTGCGCTCCGTTGGCACGCACCAGAGCCAGTCCTTCCTCGGTTCCCGCAGTACCGATCACGTCCAGACCCCGCCAGCGCGCCAACTGGAGCGCCGCGATTCCCACTCCACCGCTCGCTCCGTGGACCATGACGATCTCGCCGGCGCGGCCCCGGCCCCGGCCGAAAAGCGCGCGGTGCGCCGTCGCGTACGGCACCCCGATCGCAGCCCCCTGCGCGAAGCCGATCCGATCCGGCAGCCGGTACACCCGGTCCGCAGCGCAGACCGCGTACTCCGCATAGGCGCCGAACGCCTTGCCGAGGGAGGTCCCGAAGAAGAAGACCCGCTGCCCGGGCGCCCAGTCCGTGACCCCGGCCCCGACCTCCGTGATTACCCCGGCGCCGTCCGACCCGGGGATGTAAGGCGGGGTCGGAAGAAACCCGTACCGCCCGCTCCGGATGTAGGTGTCCACCGGATTGACGCCCGCGGCCTGGATCCGGACCTGGACCTGCCCCGGTCCTGGGGTCGGCGTCGGCACCTCCTCGAGCCGGAGGACCGACGGATCGCCGAACTGGTGGGCCCGGATCGCGCGCATGATCAGCGCTCCCCGCCTCCCTGGCGCAAGTACTGGTCGGTCCCGGTGATCCAGTCCTCGCGCCTCGGCGCAAACGCGTCCACCACCCGCGTGTCCTCGAGGGCCACGGCCCGGTGGGGGACCCGCGATGGAATCCGGAGCACCGACCCGGCCGGAACCCGGTGCGAGGTGCCGGCCACCACCAGCTCCAGCGCGCCGCTTCTCACCCAGCTGAGCTGCTCGCTCTCATGGGCATGCTCCGGAACCACCGCGCCCTTCCGGAGTGCGATGTCGGCAACAGTGGCCCGCTCGCCGCTCAGGAAGGCCCGGTCGATCGCCGGGGTCATCGGCTCCACCGGCACGTTCGACCACCGGATGAGCGTGGCCGGGTTGGCTCCAGTGGCCGGGACCGACAGTCCGGGTGCTGCGCGGGGCGAGGCGTGGAAGTAGGCGTCGGTGCGCGCCAGCCAGTCGTGCCGGATCGGACTGAAGAGATCCATCTCCCAGGTGTCCTCGAGCGCCACCGCTTCGTGGGGCACACCGGACGGGATCAGCAGCAGCTCGCCGGGGCCCACCACGATGGTCTCGCCCGCGATGATGAACTTGAGCCCGCCCGAGAACACCCAGCTGAGCTGCTCGGCCTCGTGCGAATGCTCCGGCACCACCGCCCCGCCGTCGAGCCAGATGTGCGCCATCATGATCCGCTCGCCGGTGACGATCCGCCGGCGGATCCGGTCGGTAACGGCCTCCGAGTCGAGGGCATCCCAGGTGAAGAGCTGGGTGGTGTCGAGCCTGCCGGTACCGAGTTCCATGGGAGGCCGGGGAGATGAGGGACGCGATGCCGCCGTGATTGGGACAAGGGATACTGCCCCGCGCTGGCCGGCGCAACCGCCGCCGGCCGGAGGTCGAGCCGGACCAGACTGTACCTCCCGCGACCGCCGACGTAGCTTGAGCGACCGGTCGGTCTTCCCCGCTCACCCCGCTCCCGCTTCCGATGCTGACCCTGTCCCTCGTCGACTTCGTCGCCGCTCGCGCCCGGATCGCCGAGCATATCCGCCATACGCCCCTGCTGGGGTCCCGGCAGCTCTCCGCGCTCACCGGCGCCGAGGTCCGGCTCAAGGCGGAGATGTTCCAGCGGGTCGGCTCGTACAAGATTCGCGGGCCGCTCAACAAGTTCACCTTTCTGTCGGATGAGGAGAAGCGACGCGGGGTGGTCTGTTCCTCGGCCGGCAACCACGCCCAGGGCGTGGCGCTGGCGGCCCGGCTCCACGGCATCCGGGCCGTGGTCTGCATGGCCGAGAACGCCACACCGGCCAAGGTCGCCGCCACCCGGGCGTATGGGGCCGAGGTCGTGCTCCACGGGCGGATCTGGGATGAGGCCAACGAGAAGGCGAAGGAGCTGGTCCGCACCGAGGGCCTCACCTACGTGCACCCATTCGACGACCCGCACCTGATCGCCGGTCAGGGCACCCTGGGTCTCGAGATCGTCACCGACTGGCCCACGGTCGACGTGGTGGTGGTGCCGATCGGGGGCGGCGGTCTCATCTCCGGCGTGGCCATGGCCGTGAAGGGACACAACCCGGGCGCCCGGGTGATCGGGGTCGAATCCTCCGACGGGCCGGCGATGAAGGAGAGTGTCGCGGCCGGACGCCTGGTCACCATCGAGTGCAACACCATCATCGACGGGCTCCGGGTCCAGCGGGTCGGGGAGCACACGTTCTCGGTGGTTCAGCGCTTCGTCGATGAGATCGTGACCCTGCCCGACCGCGAGATCTTCGACGCGGTGGTCTGGGTGATGGAACGGTGCAAGCTGGTGGTGGAAGGAGCCGCGGCGGCGCCGGTGGCGGCGCTGCTCCATGGCCTGATCGACCTCCCGCCGGGCACACGGGTGGCGTGTGTGCTGAGCGGCGGCAACCTGAACCTCGATCCTCTCCGGGGGATGGCATGGAACTGAACACCCGCCTTCGGCCCGCCGCCCTCGGCGTCCTGGCCGCGCTGACCACGTTCTCGGCTCGGGCCGCGGGCCAGGCGCCGAGCTACGACCTCGTGATCCACGGCGGCCGGGTGGTCGACGGCACCGGCGCCCCCTGGTATCGGGGCGACGTCGCGGTGCAGGGAGGGCGGATCGTGGCCATCGGCCGGATCGGGCCGGAGCGCGGACGCCGCGCCCTCGACGCCCGGGGCCTGGTGGTGGCGCCCGGGTTCATCGACATGATGGGCCAGACCGGGCGCCCCTTCATCGAGAACCCGGCCAGCGCCTTCAACCTCCTGTCCCAGGGGATCACCACGATCAACGCCGGCGAGGGCGGGAGCGACGCTCCGCTCGACGGTGAACTCGCCGCCCGGGCCGGCTGGCGCACCATGCGCGAGTTCTTCGCCCGCCTGGAAGCGGCCGGGATGCCGATGAACGTGGTGCAGACCGTCGGGCACACCCGGGTTCGGCAGATGGTGATCGGCGACCGGGATCGCCAGGCGACATCCGCGGAGCTGGACCGGATGCGGTCCCTGGTGCGCGAGGCCATGGAGGCCGGCGCCATCGGCCTTTCCACCTCGCTGATCTACCCCCCGGCCATCTATGCCTCGGAGGAGGAGATCGCCGAGCTGGCCAAGGTGGCGGGCCAGTACGGCGGCCGCTACTTCACCCACATGCGGAACGAGGGCGACCGCCTCCTCGAGGCGATCGACGAAGCGCTGCGAATCGGCCAGGCGGCTGGAACGCCGGTCCACATCTATCATCTCAAGACGGCAGGCCAGGCCAACTGGGGCAAGATGGACCTGGCGCTGGCCCGGGTGAAGGCCGCCCGGGCCGCCGGTCAGGAGGTCGGCGTCGACATCTACCCGTACATCAACAACGGGCTCGGCATTCGCGCCCTGCTCCATCCCCGACACGCCGCCGAGGGGCAGGAGGCCCTGCTCGCCAAGCTCAACGACGCCGCGGTCCGGGCCGAGATGCGGCGCGAGATGGAGACCCTGGGCGGGTGGGAGAACTGGTTCGCCCATGCCGGCCGCGACTGGGACCGGATCGTCGTGGCCCGACTCGCCGAGCCGTACACCCGGTATAACGGGGAGACGGTGGCCGCGATCGCGCGGGCCGTGGGCAAGGACCCGTGGGATCTCTTCTTCGAGATCGCGCCCACCGATGCGGCCGCGATGCCGCAGAGCATGTCGGAGGCGAACAAGATCAAGGCCATGCAGGAGCCATTCACCTCGTTCGACACCGATGCCGGCCCGGCGGCCTTCGGATGGGCCATCCATCCCCGCGGGTTTGGCGCCTTTCCGCGGGTGCTCGCCCGGTACGTTCGCGAGCTGGGGGTCCTGTCGCTCGAGGCGGCCATCCACCGGATGACGGCCGTGGCCGCCAACGAGGTCATGGCCTACGACCGGGGCCGCCTCGCTCCCGGGCTCGCAGCCGATATCGTGGTCTTCGACCCTGCGACCGTCCGCGACCGGGCCACCTTTGCCGAGCCGTCCCTCCCCTCCGAGGGAATCCGCTGGGTGCTCGTCAACGGCGGCGTGGTCTTCGAAAACGGGCAATACACCGGCGTGAAGACCGGCAAGGTGCTGCGCGGCCCGGGGTACCGGCCGTAACGCCGCTCGGGGAGAGGCCGGTGATCGATCGTCGCGACTGGGTCCGACAGGTCGCCCTTGCCGCGGGCGCCGTGGCCCTGCCGCGGTCATTCGCCACCCCCGCCGCCCGCCCCGACGGCGATCGACCCTACCTGCGCCTGGCCCTGGAATGCGCCCGCTGGATCTCGGCCAGTGAGCAGGTCACCGGCGATGGCGGCCGGGCCTGGCCGGCCGATCCCCTCAAGCCGGAGTCCGTGGGTCTCGACCTCTACAACGGGATGCCGGGCGTCGTGCTGTTCCTGCACGAACTGGCCCGAGCCAGCGGCGAGGCCCGATGGGACGACGCGGCCAGCGCCGGGGCTCGTCACCTGGAGGTGGCCCTGGAACGGACGGATCCGAAGGATCTTGATGCCGGTCTCTACACCGGCCTTGCCGGCCTGGCGTACCTGTTCCTCAGGCTCGAGCGGGACGGCCGCCTGTCCCCGCGAGGGCCCGCTCGGCGAGCCCTGGATGCCCTGCTGGGCCGCGCCCGGGAGGCTCCAGGCGGCGTCCACTGGAACGGTTCGCACGACATCATCTCGGGCAACGCGGGGATCGGGCTCCTTCTCCTCCTAGCCCATCAGCTCTACGGCGACGCCGAATGCCTGGAGGCGGCCCGCCAGGCCGGCGGCCGCCTGCTGGCAGTGGCGACGAGCGCCCGCGGTGGCCTCCTCTGGCTCCCGGGCGAGCAGGTTCGCCGGAACTATCCCAACTTCTCCCACGGCACCGCTGGCGTGGCCTACTTCCTCGCCACGTTGTTCGAACGGACCGGGGAGCAGCGGTTTCTTGACGGAGCCCTGGCGGGCGTCCGGTACCTCGAGGCCATCGCGGTGCATCGGGGAGGTGGCACGCTGATTCACCACCACGACGGTGGGGGTGAGGATCTCTTCTACCTGAGCTGGTGCCATGGCCCCCCTGGCACCGCCCGGCTCTTTCATCGACTCCATCGGGTGAGCCCCGACCCCCGTTGGCTCGACTGGATCGGTCGCCTGGCGCGCGCGACCCTGGAAAGTGGCGTGCCGGAACAACGGACCCCGGGCTTCTGGAACAACATCAGCCAGTGCTGCGGGAACGTGGGGCTGGGCGAGTACTTCCTCGACACCGCAGGCCTCGCTCCCACCGAGCCGGGCACCGCCCTGGTCCGGCGGATCCTGGACGACACCCTTCGACGCGGGACCCGCGATGCGAAGGGCCTCCGGTGGGTCCAGGCGGAGCACCGGGTCCAGCCGGAGAATCTGGTGGCCCAGACCGGCTACATGCAGGGCGCGGCCGGAGTGGGCACGTTCCTTCTCAAGCTTGACGCGTTCGAGCAGGGCCAGCCCTGGACCCTGTGGCTCCCCGATTCTCCCTTCGGCGACTGACCAGCACCGGGCAGCCGGGCAAACGATGGCGCGGGGCGCTCGATCGAGCGCCCCGCGCCAGAGGAGGCAGGAGCGGACGAATCCGCCGAGGTCAGGGGAGGAGCACGGTGTCGATCACGTGGATCACACCGTTGGAAGCCTTGATGTCGGCCTGCACCACCTGCGCGTTTCCGACCGTCACCTTTCCTCCGGCGGCCTTGATCGGCAAGTCCTTGCCGTTGACCGTGCGGGCCGAGGTGAGCTTCACCACCTGGTTCGAGGTCACCGCGCCCGCCACCACGTGGTAGGTGAGGATCGCGGTCAGTCTCTCCTTGTCCTTGAGCAGCGCGTCCACCGTACCCGCCGGGAGCTTGGCGAACGCCTCATCGGTCGGCGCGAACACGGTGAACGGACCGGTGCCGGCGAGGGTCTCCGCCAGACCGGCTGCCTTCACCGCCGCCACCAGGGTCTTGAAGTTCCCGGCGCTCGCGGCGACGTCGACGATGGTGTTAGGGGCCGACTTGGAGGCGTGGCTCTCGTGCCCCTGGGCCAGCAGCCGAACCGGCGCGAACCCGAAGAGGGTGATGACTGCGATGGAACCAGCAACGCGTTTGATCATGGTCCAGCTTCCTCCGGCTATGGGTCAAGTTCTGTCACACTTTTGTCCAGATCCACGGACGGAAGAATAGTTCTTTGTTCGGATATTGTCAATAGTAGGAGATTGACACAAACTGGACGGAGCTTAGCTTTCTTCCACCATGAACGTCTCCATGCCATCCCGCCCGCTTTACCCCATGAGGGTCGTGCTCCGCCGCACCGGCCTCTCCCCCGACCTCCTCCGGGCCTGGGAGCGACGGTACCGGGTGGTCGCGCCCGGCAGGACTCAGGGAGGGCAGCGGCTCTACTCCGAAGCCGATGTCGAACGCCTCACCCTCCTGCGGCGGGCCACCCTCCATGGGCACGCCATCAGCCAGGTGGCCGCGCTCGACAACGCCGCCCTGACACGCCTCCTGGAGGAGGCGCCACGGGAACAGCCGCCCGCCGCGGCCGGCGAGGCCGAGCGCAACGCCGACGCCAGCGCCGCGGTGGCCCGCTGCCTGGAGGCGATCCGGTGGATGGACGGCGCCGCCCTCGATGCGACCCTGCGCCAGGCCGCCCTCGCGATGGGGCCGCTCCGGTTCGCCGAAACGGTCGTCAGCCCACTGGTCACGGAGATCGGAGAGCGCTGGCACCGGGGCGACCTCCGAATCGTTCAGGAGCACCTTGCCACCAGCGTCATTCGTCAGGTGGTGGCCGGACTGATGGCGTTCTCCCGTACGACCGGCGACGGCCGGATTCTCCTCGCCGCCACGCCGTCCGGCCAGACCCACGAAGTGGGCGCCATGCTGGCGGCCGCCGTGGCGGCATCGGTGGGCTGGACGCCCGTCTATCTCGGCCCCGATCTCTCCGGCGAGGAGATCGCGGTCGCTGCCCAGCGCCTCGGGGCCCAGGGCATCGCCCTCGGCATCACATTGCCTGGTAATCCGGCGGAAGTCGGGCGTGACCTGACCTCGCTGGTGAAGGCGGTGGGCGGGTCGGTCCCGATCTGGGTTGGCGGCCCCGGTACGGAGGGGCTCGAACCCCTCCTGGCGCGCCTTGGCATCGAGCGGGTCGGTTCGATGTCGGACCTGGCCGAGCGGTTGCGCTCTGCTCCGGCCCCGCTCCAGGCGACCGCACGGCAAGGCTAGTGCGGCGGCGCTCCAGGGCCGGGACCGCCGCCCACGACGCGACTGGCCAGGTCCAGCACTGCCTCGAGCAGCCCCTCGTCCGGCACCACCCCGCTCAGGTAGCCGGCGGCCAGTGCCTCGTCCGCGCCGATCCGGCGGGCGGAAAGCAGCCATTCGGCCGCGCGCCCATGACCGACCATCGGCGGCAGGAAGTGGAAGGCGCCATTGGTCTGCAACATTCCGCGGCGCGGTTCGGAGAAGAAGAGATAGGCCGACCGCGCCGCGATCCGGAGGTCGCAGGCCAGCGGTAGCTCGGCGCCGAGGCCCACCGCCGGCCCGTTGATCGCGGCCAGCACCGGCTTCCGAAAGGCCACCAGCCGACGGGTGAGGTCCTGCACCCGGACCAGCTCGGCGAGGGCACGCCGGACCGTGAAGCCCGCCCCCGCCTCGACCTCCATCTCGGTGAGGTCCTCCCCGGCGCAGAAGGCGCGGCCCCGGCCAGTGAGCACCAGGGCCGTGACCAGGTCGTCCTCCTCGACCTGGTTCAGCACCTGGTGGAGCCGGTCGAAGGTCGCCTTGCGGAACGCATTCAGGACCTGCGGCCGGTTGAACCAGGCGATCGCGACTGCGCCTCGATGCTCCACCTCGATATCGGTCGTGCCGGTCGTGTCGGACGCCACGTCGCCTCCTCAGCTTCCCGGTAGGTGCTCCATGAGGAACCGGAGGACGTTGCCGCCCATGATCGCCCTGATCTCGCCGGGCGCGAAGCCCTGGCGGAGGAGGGCGTCGGTTACTAGTACCTGGCCCGATGCGTCGAAGCCGGTGGTGACCGCCCCATCGAAATCCGACCCGATCGCGACGTGCTCCACTCCCACGAGGTCGACGGCGTACCGGATCGCCGCCGCGATGGTGTCGGGCTCGAGCCCGCACACGGCGGCGTCCCAGAACCCGATCCCGATCAGGCCGCCGGCGGCGGCAATCCGCCGCGCGGCGTCATCGGTCAGATTCCGGGGTCCCGGGCAGGTTCCCTGGACGCCGCCGTGGGAGACCACCACTCCGCGGGTCGCCATCCTCAGGACATCGTCGATCACCGCGGGGGATGCATGGGCCAGATCGACAATCACGCGCCGCTCCTCCATCCACCGCACCGCCCGCCGCCCAAACTCCGTGAGCCCGCCCTGGGTCACCCCGCCCGACGACCCACCCAGCTGATTGTCGAAGAAGTGGGTGAGGCCGATCATCCGGTAACCGGCGGCATGGAGGCGCTCGAGGTTCTCGATCGTCCCGTCGGCCGCATGCGCCCCCTCGATTGCCAGCAGGGCCCCCACCAGATCCGGGCGCCGGGCGCGTTCGGCCAGCACCCGGCTCAGGTCCGCGGTGGTGCGGATCACCACCAACTGCCCTGCCGAGGCCGCTGCCGCCCGGTGGAGCTTGTCGGCCTGGTACAGGGCGCGCTCCACGCGGCTTCCCCAGGTCCGCAGCGGCCAGCGTGAGGCCATCGCCACCAGCCGGATGTTGTCGGTGGTGCTGTCGTTCCGGAGGTAGTTCAGGCCCCGCGGCGTCTGCGTGACCGCCGAGAACACCTGGAGGACCACCCGTCCCTCCACCAGTCGCGGCAGATCGACGTGGCCGTGCCGGACCCGCCGTACCAGGGAGCGGGGCCAGAGCAGAGGATCCGCGTGCAGGTCCGCCACGGCCAGGGTGGCATGCAACGATTCCGCCGCCGCGGAGACCGGCTGGTGGAGAATCGCTGCCACCCGGTTCATCCGCCGGTCCATCACCGGCATGGCAAAGAAGAAGAACCCGACGGCGGCCAGCACCGCCGTCAGCCCGAGCACGCCGAGGACGAACCGCCGCATGACCGACTTCCCCATCCGTCAGGGCTGGGCCGGATTGACGTACTTCTCCCACCAGCCGAGGTATCGGTGGACGATGTCCACCCGCTGGCTCGGCGCGCTCGGCCCGTGAAACATCCCGGGATAGACCACCAACTCGGTGTCGATGCCCAGCGTCTTCAGAGCCTGGTACATCTGCTCGCTGCCGGTGATCGGCACGTTGAAGTCCCGCTCGCCACCCATGAACAGGGTCGGCGTCCGGATGCGTTCGGCGTTGAAGAACGGGTGCGAGACCTTGTGCCACAGCTCCGGCGTCTTCCAGGGTGGGCCCAGCTCGGTTTCGTACTGGTAGATGTACTGGTCCGTGCCGTACATGGTGTGAAAGAGCGCGCTGCCCGCCCCACTCACCCCGGCCTTGAACCGGGTATCGGTGGCGATGGTGGCATCGGTCAGGATCCCGCCGTAGCTCCATCCGCCCAGCACCATCCGATCAGGGTCGGCGATGCCTTGCGCCACGGCCTCGTCCACCGCGCCCAGGAGGTCGATCACCTCCTTGTTCCCCCAGTCGGCATAGATGGCCTTGCTGAACGCCTCGCCCCGACCGGAGCTGCCCCGGTAGTTCACCGCCAGCACCGCGTACCCCCGCGCCGCGAAGATCTGCCGCATCGGGTTGAAGGAGTGCTGCTCCTGCGCGAACGGGCCGCCGTGGATGTGGAGCGCCAGCGGGTAGCGCCGGCCCCGCTGGTGGCCAGGGGGGAAGTAGACCAGGCTCTGGACCACCGTGCCGTCCTTGCTGCGGGACGTCAGTCGCTCCACCGGCCCGAGCGCGAGCGTGGCCAGGAGCGAGTCGTTGTGCCCGCTCAGCCGCCGGATCGTCCCGCGCTCGAACGCAGCGACCTCGTAGGGCTCGTGGTCGGTGCCCGCCAGCACCGCGACCCTTCCACCTCCACCTGCCGCCAGCGCCCCGAAGGCCCGCGGGCCCTGGGTGAGTCGCTCCACCCGGCCCGAGGCGACGTCCACCCGGGCCACCTGGACCTCGCGATCGTCCTCCAGCAGGAAATGGAGCGCCTTCCCGTCGGGCGTCCACTGGGGATGGCTCGCGGGACGATCCAGTGCCTCGGTCAGCAGTCTCGCCGGCCCGCCGGTGGCGGGGATCACGGCGATCCGGTCGTGGATGTAGGCGTAATACTGGGGGTCGCCGCTCTGGAGGTAGGCGATGGTGCGGCCGTCCGGGCTCCAGACCGGCCGGTCATCCTCGCCCGGGAAGGTCGTCAACTGCACCGGCGTGGCCCCCGGCCTGGCCTCGATCAGCCAGAGGTCCCAGTTGATGGTCCGCTCGCTGTCGGGCGCCCGCTTGCTCGAGAAGGCGATCCGGCTTCCGTCCGGCGACCAGGCGGGAGCGCGATCGTCCATGTCACCGGTGGTGAGCTGTTCCAGCTTCCGGGTGGCCAGCTCGAACAGGTACAGGTGGTTCCGGCGGCGGGTGAGATAGCCCTGGTAGTCCCGCTTGAAGTCCCAGCGGTCGATGACGATCGGGCGGGGGGTCTTTTTCTCCCCTGACTTGGCGGCCGCGGTGTCGGGATCGGGGTCCTTGATCACCAGGACCAGCCGGGTCCCGTCCGGGGCCCACTCGTAGTCCTCGATCCCCTGCCTGATGTCCGTGACCTTCTGGCCTTCGCCGCCGGCCCGGTCCATCAGCCAGAGCTGGGCGCCCTTCTCGTCGTCGCCCCGGGAGGACAGAAAGGAGAGGTAACGGTTGTCCGGACTCCACTTCGGGCTCGACTCGCCGTCAGGGCTCGAGGTCAGCTGCACCCGTCGCTGGCCATCCCAGCTCACCATCCAGATGTCCGTGTTGCGCCGATCCTTGGCCGAATCGGCGCTGGTGACGGTATACGCCACCCACTGCCCGTCGGGCGAGACGGCCGGCGACCCCACGTCGAGCAGGCGATAGAAGTCGCCGGGGACCATCGACCGGCGGCCGGGAGTCTGCGCTTCGGCGGGCAGCGCGGCCGATGCGATGACCAGGATCGGGAGGAGCGAGCCGGATTTCATACTCGGTTGGCCTTGAGGCGTGTCAGGGGATAGAAGGTATCGCGCCAGCGGATCCCCCCCTGAGTCAGGTTGAGGACCATCGTCCGCCACAGCACGAACACGAACAGAAGAATCGCGGCCGGATAGAGAAGCGCCAGGGCGGGGCTCTCGCCGACCCGGCGGGCGCCCCAGGCCATGAGGCCGAGCGACACCAGAATTTGGGCCGCCAGGAGGAGGGCGGCGGCGGACGGCTGGGCCGGAGGCAGGAGCGAGAGAACCAGCAGGACCGGCGGCGCCACGCCGCCAGCCAGCTGCGCCAGCCCTCCCACCAGGGAGACCGGCACGCTGTACTCGATCGCGGCGAAGGCATTCTTCTCCAGCCCCCGCACCAGTTCGCGCAGGGAGTGGTACCAGGTCACCCGCACCGCCCCCCGTCCCCAGAGGGCATCCTGCCGGAAGCCGGCCTGCTTCAGGATCTTGCCCAGCTTCATGTCATCGTCCGGGCGAAGGGCGATGCGCCGATGCCCGCCCACCACCCGATAGGCCTCGCGGCGCACCAGATTGAACGCTCCGACACCGATGTGAAACCGGCTCCTCGGGTCAGGCGCTCGCCAGGGCCGGGCAAATGCCAGGAACGAGGCCAGGAAATGGACTCCAAATGCCCGGAGCAGGATCCCGGGAAGCTCCAGGTCCGGCGCCACCGCCAGATGATCGATGCCCTGCCGCTCGGCGTACCCGACCGCCTGCCGCAGTGCTGTCGGCTGGAAATGGACGTCGGCGTCGGTGAAGAGGAGCCACTCTCCGGTCGCCCGTTCGGCGCCAAGCATCAGCGCGTGGTTCTTGCCCAACCAGTCGTCCGGAAGCGAATCCACCCGGAGTACCCGGAGGCGCGGCTCGGTCCTGGCCAGTTGGGCCAGGATGGCCGGGGTGTCGTCAGAGGACCGGTCGTCCACCACCACCACTTCGAGATCGGGATAGTCCTGGGCCAGCATCGACCGCAAGGCGGCCTCGATGCCGCGGGCCTCGTCGCGGGCCGCCACCACCACCGACACCCGGGGTGCGCCGTCAGGGGGGCGGGGCACCTGATCGGCGAGCCGGCCCAGTCGTCGGCTGCCGATCACCACCTGCGACGCCAGGCCCAGCGTGAGGAGCAGGACGCCGGCCGCGAACCAGATCACCGGGGCCGACCGTCCGTCGTTCCGCCCGGCATCCGGGTCAGGCCTCCGGAAGAATCTTGCCCGGGTTCATCAGGTTCGTGGGATCGAGCGCGCGCTTCACCGCCCGCATCACCGGGATCAGGTCGCCGTGCTCCTTCAACAGCGACGCGATCTTCCCGACCCCGATCCCGTGCTCTCCGGTGCAGGTCCCTCCCATGGCCAGCGCCCGGGCCACCAGCCGGTCGTTGAGTTCCCGGGCGCGCGCCACCTCGGTCGGGTTGGTACTGTCGAACAGGAACAGGCAGTGAAAGTTGCCATCCCCGATGTGGCCCACGATCGGCCCCGGAATCCCGCTGGCGTCGATGTCGGCCCGGGTCTCGCGGATGCACTCGGCGAGCCGGCTGATCGGGACGCAGACGTCGGTGGGCCAGGCCGTGGCTCCCGGCCGCAGCTGCCCGGCTGCGTAGGCGGCCTCGTGGCGCGCCTTCCAGAGCCGGTTGCGCTCCTCCAGGCTCGTCGCCCACTGAAACCCGCGGCCACCTCGATCCATCGCGAGTTCCTGCACCAGCTCGGCCTGCTCGGCCACGGCCCGTTCGGTGGGCCCGTGGAACTCGAAGAACACCGTCGGCGCCACCGGCAGTCCCAGGCCGTTCACCCGGTTGAGCGCCTCCACCGACCGGTCGTCCAGCAACTCGCAGCGCGCCACCGGAATGCCGAGCTGGATGGCCGCGATCACCGTGTCGACCGCGCCCTCCAGCGTGTCGAAGGCGGCCACCGCCGCCGACACCGCGTCGGGCAGGGCCTGGAGCCGGAGCGTCACCTCGGTCACGACCCCCAACGTTCCCTCGGAGCCGATGAACAGCCGAGTGAGATCGTACCCCGCCGAGGATTTTCGGGCCCGGCCGCCGGTCCGGACCACGCTGCCGTCGGCCAGCACCGCCGTGAGCCCGAGCACGTTCTCCCGGATGGTCCCGTAGCGGACGGCCGTGGTACCCGACGCCCCGGTCGCCACCATCCCGCCGATCGTCGCGTCTGCGCCGGGATCGAGGAAGAAGGTGAGGCCCGTACCCTTGAGGTGATCGGTCAGCTGACTCCGGGTGACACCCGCCTCGACCGTGACATCGAGGTCGTCGACGCTGAGGCGCAGGATCCGGTTGAGTCCGCCCAGGTTCACCGAGACTCCACCGTGCACCGCGGAGACGTGTCCCTCGAGCGAGGTCCCGGCGCCGAACGGCACCAGCGGCACCTGGTGGCGGGCGCACGCCCGCACGATGCCGGCCACCTCGTCGGTCGTGGCGGGAAAGGCGACGAGGTCGGGCACGGCCGGCGGGAAATACAGCTCACCCCGGCTGTGGTGGTCCCGCACGGCCGGCTGTGCCGACACCCGGTCGCCGAGCAGCGCCGTCAGGTCGGCCAGCAGACGATCGACAGCCGGTGCGGTGGCCATCCGGCACTACCGGCCGCCAACGACGACCTGCACCTCCACATGGGACGGGTGCTGGGCCGACCGAAACACCCGGTGCACTGCCGGGACGAAGTCGGTGTCCCTGGCCAGGAAGATGTTGGGGACGAAGCGCTGGGGGTTGCGGTCGATCAACGGGAACCAGGTGCTCTGCACCTGGACCATGATCCGATGGCCGGCCTTGAAGGTGTAGTCGGCGGCGTGGAGGTCAATGGTGTACTCGGTGACCTGCCCCGCCACCACCGGCTCCGGGCGTTCGAACGACTTCCGGAATCGCGCCCGGAACACCTCATTGGCCACCATCAACTGATACCCCCCCATCTCGGGGGCTGGCGGGTAAAGATCGGGATAGACATCGATCAGCTTGACCACCCAGTCGGCATCGGTTCCGGACGTCGAGGCGAAGAGCCGGGCGATCACCTTGCCCGCGATGGTGACGTCCTCGGTGAGGGTTGGCGTCTCGAAGCTCAGGACATCGGGCCGCAGGTGGGAGTGGCGCTGGTCGTCCACCAGCCAGATCGGCCAGGTCGACCGGGGCGTCCCGCCGTAGAGAGGAAAAATCGGACGGCTGCGATAGGGCACCGGACGATTCGGGTCCGAGGTGTAGGCGTCGAAGGCCCGGGCTGAGGGCGCGGTGGGCCGGTCCCAGCCGAGTCCGCCATCGGCCTGGAAGTAGAGGCGCCGGGTCTCGACCCCGTGCCGCGGCGGCCAGGCGTCGTGCCGCTGCCACTGGTTGGCACCGGGCCGGAAGGTGAGCGCCTCCGGCAGATCGAGACTGCCCTTGTCCTTGAGCCAGTAGGCGAACCACGGGGCCTCGACCCGCTCGCGGTACCAGGCGCTGGTGGCCTGCTCGAACTGGATCGGGCCCAGGCTCCGTCCCTCGCCCCGGGCCCAGCCGCCATGGTTCCACGGCCCCACCACCAGGAAGTTGAGCCCCCGGCTGTCGTTCCGCTCCATCGCGTTGTACAGCGTGAGCGGCCCGTAGAAGTCCTCCTGGTCCCACCACCCCGCGACGGTGAGCGTCGGGACCGTCACCGGCTTGGTCGTGAAGTACCGACTGACCTTCCGCCGCTGCCAGAACTCGTCGAACGTCGTGTGCCGGACATAGTCGTTCCAGGTGGGGCGCTGGCCCTTGAAGTACCTGGCGTCCACGTTGGCCAGGCTCCCTAGCCGCAGGAACCACTCATAGGTGTCGGTCTTGTCGAACTTGAACGGCTCGCTCACCCGCCCTGCCTCCAGCGAGGCCACGTACTCGAAGCCGTAGCTCAGCCGGAAGGCGCCGTTGTGGTGGAAGTCGTCCCCCAGGAACATGTCGTCCGGCGAGGCCTGGGGCGAGGTGGCCCGGAGCGCGGGATGGGGATCGACCAGCGCCATCATCGTGAGCCAGCCGCCGTAGGAGATCCCCAGCATCCCCACGCGGCCGTTGTGGCCGGGGACGTTGGCCAGGAGCCAGTCGATGGTGTCGTTGGTGTCGGTGGTCTCATCCACCGTCTCGCCGTGGGCCGGATCGCGCGGCGGGCGCACCATCACGAACGTGCCCTCCGAGCCGTACTTCCCGCGGATATCCTGAAAGACGAAGATGTAGCCCTCCTTCACCAGCTCCTGGTAGGACCCGCGGAGATAGCTCTGCTCCGCCGCCGCGATATTGTACGGTGTGCGGGTGAGGAGAATGGGAAGGGTGCCAGAGCGCTCGCGCGGCAGGTAGATGGTGGTGTTGAGGCGAACCCCGTCGCGCATCGGAATCAGGACGTTCCGCGCCTCGAACAACCCACTCGCCGGTGGCTGAGCGGTAGCCGGGGCCAGACCGACCCCGGGCACGGCGAGCAGCGCCAACCCGAGAACCAGTCGGAGGTGGCCGGGCCCGGGAAATGAATCCAAACCTGTGTTCAACCGCGACATGGAGCGCCTCGGGGCGTCGGAATACGGTCCTCAATTCTCCCCACCTGGTCTGACGCGCGCAAGCCGGCTGTCCGCCAGGCGCGCCGACGCCGACGCCCCAACTGGCTTTTGTTCAGTTTCCGAGGCCGACCGCGACCCCCACACGCATCACGAGGTTGGTTCCGCTGCCGGCGTCGATCCCGCTGAAACCGGGGACTACAGTCCCGTTGAGCTTGGTGGTGAGTTCCCCGAAGTTGGTGTAGCCCCAGGTCGCTCCGACGTCGAGGTTGACCCGCTGGGCCAGGCGAACGAGCAGCCCTCCGCCACCATTGAAGGTGAGCCCCGATGCGGCCACCGTGACCTTGCCCTGGGTCACCTCCAACGAGCCGGACTCCCGGAGGACCGAGAAGCGGAGCGAGACATACGGCGCCACCGAATTGCTCTTCGTGGGAATCACGTACCGCGGCTCCAGGAAGGCGCCGCTCAGGGACACCTTGTCGTCAAAGCCCTCGAGGGAATGACGGGTCGACTGGAACCCGGCGCCAATGGAGAACGCGCTCGGGTTGTAGCGAATCTGGGCTTCCACGCCGGAGCCGGTTCCCCACCCCTCGAACTCGTCGCCCGAAAGCGCCGCTCCGAGCGCCGAGGCCTGGATCGAGACCTTCTGGGCGGACTGGGCGAGCGTTGTTCCGGCCAGGGCGGCGACCAGAACGGCGGCCGCCGCGGGGATGCGCATCCTGATGCACGACATGCATGACCTCTCGGAGTGGAGGATGGGAAGGGAGTCGCTCACGTTCAGTCAAGGTTCGGCGTGCCGAGGAATCGCCAGCTGCGGAGCGCCCAGCCCCCGGCGCGCCGGTCAAAGGCGGCCGCGATCCGAACCCGTTCGCGGCGGGTATTGCCGAACGAGGAACGCCAGCGAAGCTGCGCCTGGTACTGAACGGCTGCGCCGTCGCTTTCGGCCAAAACAGCGTCCGTCACGGTGACTCCTTCGATCTCCACCGCGAACTGGCGCAGCAGCTTGATCAGGTTCTCGAAGTTGACCGAGTCCTGGGCGGTCGGCCGGGCATAGAGCAGCGCCAGCCCGGCTGCTTCCCGGCGACGAAGGAGATCGGCAACCGGCCCGAGCCCCTCCCCGAACGCCGCCGGGTGGGGCGCCGGCTCGTTCGGCGAGGATGGCGGCGGCGCAGGCGGTGGGGCTGGCGCAGGCGGCGGAGCCGGGTCAGGG
>CAZFSA010000041.1:0-32091 GCA_964521535.1 uncultured Gemmatimonas sp. | reverse complement strand
GGCAAGGCGCCTGGGAGCAGAGCCCGATGCCCGGAGTGCGGTAGCGAAAGGACCTGTCGATTCCTGAAGCCGGGCCGCGCCGCCGGCCTCCCGGCCCGGCCGGTAGCGGTCGACCCGGGCCTCGCGGAGGTCCGGCAACGGCGGTGCCATGATGGGACGATAGCACCGACAAGAGCAGGGGGGAATTCGATCGACCGCGGCGTGGAGCACATCCGGTGGGGCTCGCTCCGGTAGTGGACGGCGGCACGATCGACGCCGGGCGGGAAATGGATATCTTCAATTACGCGTCGCCGCGGACCGATCGGTCCGTCGCGGCGGCCGGCAGCGAGTCACCCGTACCTCGCGAGGAGACCCTTGGCACGCTGCATCCCGATCCTGGTCGTGGCCGGCCTCCTGGCCGGCGCCGTCGGTCCCGCCTCCGGTCAGGAGCCCGCCCGCCACGCGCACGCCCCGGGGATGACCCCCGACCCGGCGGGCGAGGCGCCCGCGCAGGTGGGGCAGGCCGGGTACGCCGCGATCGCGGAGATCGTGGCCATCCTGGAGCAGGACCCGGCGACCGACTGGTCGAAGGTGAATCTTGAAGCCCTCCGCCAGCACCTGGTGGACATGGACGACGTGACCCTGCGCGCCGAGGTCGTCACCCGATCGGTCGAAGGCGGGATCGAGGTGCTGGTGACCGGCGCCGGCCGCGTCGCGGGGGCGATCCGTCGGATGAGCCGGGCTCACGCCGCCGCCCTCGCCGGGGAGTCGCCCTACCGGATGACCGTCGAGGATGTCGCGGGTGGCGCGCGGGTGCGAGTCGTCGCCGCCCCCGGAAGCCCGCCCTCGGTGGCAGTTCGGATCCGTGGGCTCGGTTTCATTGGCATCCTGGCCTCCGGATCGCATCACGCGGCCCACCATCTGGCGCTCGCCCGCGGCCAGTCGCCGGCCGGCCATCGGCACTAGCCCCGCCGCCGCCTCCGACCCGATCGACCGCTCTCGCGTGACGACGGCCACGCCGGTCACCCGCCCGGAGGAGCCTTCGCCTCGTCCTCCAGGCGGGCGGGTGCGCGGGCTGCTTGCGCTGGCCGCCGTCTACGCGGTGGTGGCGCACCTGCTGCCCCGGCCCGACAGCGTCACCCCGGGTGGGTGGCGGGCAACCGGTCTCTTCCTCGCCACCATCGCGGGCCTCATGCTCCGGCCGCTGCCCGGGCCGGTGATCGTGCTGATCGGCCTGATGCTGATGGTGCTGATCGGTTCCGTTCCGATGAGCGAAGCGCTCTCGGGCTATGCCTCGGGCTCGGTCTGGCTGGTGCTGGTTGCGATGCTGATCGCGCGAACGGTGCGCGATACCGGTCTCGCCCGCCGGCTGGCGCTGGCGTTCGTGCATCGTTTCGGCCGGACCTCCCTCGGCGTTTCCTACGCCCTCACGCTGGCCGACGCCACCCTCGCAACCGGGATTCCCTCGATCACCGCCCGGAGCGCGGGGATCATCCTGCCGATCACCCGGGGGATTGCCGAGCTGTACGACTCCCGGCCGGGCCCGAGCGCGGGACGGCTGGGGCGCTTCCTCATGACGTCGCACTACCAGACGAGCGTGGTGGTCTGCGCGATGTTTCTCACCGGGCAGGCGAGCAACGTCCTGGCGGCGGCGCTTGCTGCGCGGCTCCTGGACGTGAAGGTGACCTGGTCGAGCTGGCTCCTGGCCGGGCTCGCGCCGGGGCTTCTGTCGTGTCTGGTGGTGCCGCTGGTGGTCCATGCGATGGTGCCTCCCGAGGTGCGACGCACCCCGGGCGCCACGGCGCAGGCCAGGGCGGAGCTGGCCCGCCTGGGCCGGATGGGCTGGCGCGAGCGGGTCACGGCCACCGTCTTCGTGGGAACGATCCTGCTCTGGATGACGACCCAGTGGCACGAGGCGCTGTTCGGCTTTGCGCTGGACGTGACCCTGGTGGCGTTTCTGGGTCTGGCGATCCTGCTGGTGACCGAGGTCCTCCCCTGGCGCGATGCGGCGAGCGAGTCGAGCGCCTGGGAGGTGTACGTCTGGTATGGCGGGCTCCTCGCCATGGGCGAGATCCTGCAGAAGGCCGGCTCCACCACGGCCCTTGCCACCTGGCTGGGTGGGTGGTTCACCGGATGGGAGTGGTTGCCGGTGTTGCTGGTGACCATCGTGGTGTACTTCTACGCCCACTATGCCTTCGCCAGCATCACGGCCCATATCCTGGCGATGTTCCCGCCATTCGTGGTGATGTTGACCGGCCTGGGCGCGCCGCCCACGCTCACGGTCTACGCCCTGGCCTGCCTGGCCAACCTCACGGCCGGCCTCACGCACTACGGAACCACGACCGGGCCGATCGTATTTGCGGAGGGGTATGTGAGCCAGCGGGACTGGTGGCGGGTGGGGTTCGTGGTCTCCCTGGTGAACCTCGCCGTGTGGGTCGGGGGCGGGTTCGTCTGGTGGAAGCTGGTGGGCTTCTGGTAGGATCCGGCCTCCGCTCGGAGGCCGGCTGACGTTCCTGTGACCAGGAGGCTGGATGGGTTCGGTCCTGCCGTTTCGGCTCAAGGTGCCCGGACGGGACGAGGTCGACGGCCTCGACGTGATCAGCCAGTCGTTCCGGATTCACGGCTATCTCCAGGTCGATGGCGATTTCCTCGTCATCGAATGGGGCGGGACCACCCACGTCCAGGAGGTTGGGATGTCGGCAGTGCGCGACGAGACCGAGCCGATCGCCGAGCAGCGGCTCGCCGTCCCGGCCGCCGATCTCCTGCGCGCCGAGCTCGCCGGCGGCTGGTTCCGACCCCGGCTCCGGGTTCAGGCGAGGCGGGTCGGCGCGCTTGCCCGGGTGCCGGGCGAGAAGTACGGAACGGTGGACTTCTGGTACGACCGATCGGAGCGGTTCACGGCGATCGAGGTGGCCCGGGACATCGCGGCCGCGATCGAAGCGGCCGATCGGTGATGGCGACCCCGGGAGCGGATGACCGACCCCGCTCCCGGCCGGTCAGATCCCGGCAGCCTCCGCCCACTGGCGGGTGTCGGTATACTGCTGGAACTGGACCACCTTCCCGTCCCGAAGCCGCCAGACGTGCGCGAACTGCGAATCGACCGTGGTACCGGTCGCCTTCATGGTACCCCGGTACCGACCCTCGACCACGACCGTATCCCCACCCTCCGCGTAGCGGCCCGGATTCACGCTGAAGTCGGCGATATCCGTTCCGATCCGCATGAAGACGCCCTCCAGCACGGCCTGGGGACCGGTGTACGGGTTGCGGTCGGCATAGAGGAAGCTTTCGGCCTCGTTCCAGACGATGCCGGCATCGAACGCGCCGAGGACCGCCGGGATGTCCCCTCGGCTGAAGGCGGCATAGAGATCGCGGACGATGTCGCCGTTGCTGGCCATGTCGGTATGCTTCCGGTTGAAGTTGTTTCAGTGACCTTCGAGTCCTGCCGTCGCCTTCGGGGTCCTCAATGATCAGCCGGTGACCGTCGCGGCCGTCATGAAGGTAGTGCCCCGGCCGCTCCCGCGCTTGAGCGAGTGATCCATGGCGTGGTACCGGTCGACGATCACGCCTTCCAGGCGACCGCGTGATGGCGACGGGTGGAGAAGGGCCGTAGCTTGCACCGTGCCCAGTTCCTGCCACCCGGGAGTCCGCTCCATGCCTCGCCCCCTGTTGCCTGCCTTGCTGGCCCTCACCTCGGTCGGGGCCTGTGCCTCCCCGCCGGTGCACGACGGCACCGAGCCCCGGGTCGAGCGGGTGGTGTCGGGGCTCCGCAGGGCGGTGCTGGTCAAGGGCGAGCCGGAACCGCGGTACCGCCTGGTGGACCGACTGGCGCACTACCGCACCCCGGCGATCACCGTGGCCGTGGCGGACAGCGGTCGAATCGTCTGGGCCCGTGCCTGGGGCCTCAAGGAGGCCGGTACCGCAGACTCGGTTACTCCCGAGACCCCCTTTCTGGCCGGCTCGATCAGCAAGCCGGTCGCCGCTACCGTGATGCTCCGGCTGATCGAACAGGGCCGCCTGTCGCTCGACGAGGACGTCAACCGCTACCTCAAGCGCTGGAAGGTGCCGGACAACCGGTTCACGGTCCGTGAGAAGGTGACGCTCCGGCGCCTGGTATCGCACAGCGCGGGCCTCACGGTGCACGGGTTCCCGGGCTACAAGGTGACCGATTCGATCCCGACCGTGCCCCAGATCCTGGATGGGACGAAGCCGGCCAACACCGCAGCGGTGCGGGTGGACACCACGCCCGGGGCGATCTGGCGCTACTCCGGCGGCGGCACCACCGTGATGCAACTCCTGCTTGAGGACGTTACCGGGCGGCCGTTCGCGGCGCTCGCCCGGGAACTGGTGCTCGATCCCGCGGGGATGACGCGGAGCACCTACGAACAGTCCAATCCGCCCCGTCCCGGCACGGCGGCCGCACACAAGCAGGACGGCGCCATGGTCCCCGGCCGGACGCACCTCTACCCCGAGATGGCCGCCGCCGGGCTCTGGACCACCCCCACCGATCTGCTTCGCTGGGCGATCGCCATTGCCGAATCGCGCGCCGGGAAGCCGAACAGCCTGCTGTCGCAGGAGCTCGCCACTGAAATGCTTACCGTCCAGAAGGGACCGACCGGGCTGGGACCGTTCCTCCGCGGCAACGGCAAGGCCGCGAGCTTCGGGCACGGGGGGGCGGACGAGGGATTTCACGCCCAGCTGATCTACTTCCCGGAGACCGGCCAGGGCGCGGCGGTGATGGTCAACGGCGATGGCGGACCGCCGGCGATGCAAGAGGTGCTCTACGCCATCGCGGCCGAATACGGCTGGCCCGAATACGGGCCGGAGGAGATCGAGCCGCTGCCGGTGGACTCGGCCCGGCTCGCGGCGGTGGTCGGGACCTACGCGGCCACCGCGCCGTTCCCGCTGACGGTGACCATCTCGCGGGAGGGCGGCCGGCTCTTCATGGAGAGCGAGTTCAACGCCCGTGGCGAAGCGGTCTTCACGGCGCCGGACCGCCTCAAACTGCTCGAGCGGGGGTTTGATCTCGCGCTGGAGACGGACGGAACCGGACGGGTTGTCGCGGTATCGGTGCCGCCGTTCCGCGCGGTCCGGCGCCCGTAAGCAGAGGAGCGGACTGCGCGAGGTCCGGGCGCGGTCCTGGGCCTGGAAAGTCTCCTATGTTCAGGGCCTGATGATGGTGGACCACGTCAACGGCATGCTCGGGATCGCCGAGCGCCTCTCGCCGTCCACGATCGACGATGACCCGAGGCGCGGCGCCGCGGGGGACCGGGCGCTCTGGGATCCCGAGGGATTCCGGGCCGGCCTCCGCGATCTCGCCGGTGCGACCCTTACCCCCCAGGGCATCGCCGCCTTCCTCCAGAGCGACCGGCTCCAGGTGCTCCCGGAGGAGCTGCCGATCATCTATCTGGAGCTGGGCGGCCGGGGGGCGTTTCCGGGGCCGAGCTGACCCGATCAGGGTCGGGCAGCGGTCATCGCCGCAGCGCTGCCAGCACCCGCTCCACCGCGACCTGTCTGCCCAGGGCCGGCCGGCCGGGAAGGATGTTCCAGCCGGTGAACACCAAGACCAGGTCGTGTTCCGCGATCGCCACCGGGATCTGGCCTCCGAAGCCGGAGCCTGCCCACGCCAGCCGGGTGGTGTCGTTGCTGTAGGGGGCGAGCCACCATTTGAGGCCGTAGCGCACCTGGGCGCCCCGTCCGCCAACGGTCACCGCCGGTCGAACCGACTCGGCCACCCACTCCGGCGTCACCACCTGCCGGTCTCCCCATCGGCCCCGCTGCAGAAACAGCTGCCAGATCCGGGCGACATCGCGAGCCGCGAGGTAGAGCCCGCCCTCGGTATCGATCAGCCCCGACGGCGACCGCTTCCAGTACCACTCCGTGATGCCGAGCGGTCCGAAGAGGTGCCGGGCGGCGTATTCCTCGATGTCCACGCCGGTCGCCGCGAAGAAGATATGGGCCAGCAGTGCGGAGACCCCACTGCTGTAGTTGAACCGGGTCCCGGGTTCCTCGCTCATCGGCCGGTTCAGGGTGAACGCGACCCAGTCGGCACTGGCTTCCAGCTGCACCGCCGTATTCGCGGGATCGATATAGGGCAGGTCCTCGTTCCAGTCGAGCCCCGCGGTCATGGTAAGCAGGTGGCGAATCGTGATCCGCCGCTTCCTGGCGTCCAGGTTGGCCACCCTGGTGGTATCGAAGAAGCGAAGCGCCGGCGTGTCGATGTCGGGAAACTCCCCGCGCGCGATGGCGGCGCCGATCACCACCGAGGTGATGGTCTTGGTGACCGACTGGAGGGAGTGCAGGTGGCCGCGACGGTAGTACGGGTGCCACCAGGGCGTGAAGTAGTTGTACGGGCCCGTGGGGTGCTTGGCGTTGAGCGCCGACGGTTGGCGGGCCTCCGCGGCGTAGATCCGATCGTAGTCGCGCGCGTAGTTCCGTTCCCACGCCACCTTGCCGTGGCGGATCACCAGCATGCCATCCACATGGCCGTACCGGCCAGCCGCGATCTCGGCGTCGAACGCGGCCAGCACGGTCGAATCGAGGCCCACCTCGGCCGGCCGGACCGTGGGCCACTCCCACGGGCTGCTCGGGCTCTGTGCCCGGGCACCGGATGGTGGCGCTGCGAGGAGTGCCAGGAGCGTGACGCAGCTGGGACCGCACCGCATGACAGTCCTCCCGGTGGCTGATAGGGCGCCCGCCCTGCGCGTCCGGCCGAAAGGACCCGGTTCGCCGCCGCAGGCTCGTGGCCGAATCTCTACATCTTCGGCTCCTCCGTCGAGTCCCCACCGCGAGGACGGCGACCGCGAGCGGATGAAGAAAGCCGCCCGATGACGCTGAAGATCGCTTCACGACTCCCGCGGGGTCTTGTCGAGACCGGTGCCGGCGGGTACCGTTTTCGCCATTCCAAAGCCAGCGCGAGGTCGGTTCATGTCGGAGATGCCCGAAGGGCTTCCCAAGCATCCGGTGGGGACGTTCGCCTTCGTCCTGGCGTACGCCCTGCTCTTCGTCGTCGGGTGGTACGCCGTGTACCTCCTCGTCTACCTCCCCCGTCATCCGGTGTCGCCATGAAGATCGATCTCTACGAGAAGATCTGGATGATCGGAGTGTCGGTGATGCTGGTGGCGTTCTTCGGAACGCTCGCCAACGCCTCGATCCGACACGGGCTGGTGCCGCCGAGCCATGTCGAGACCATCAACCCCCGCGCGGTGTTTTCCGATCCGGGATTCCGGACCCAGGGCGTCTCGGTGGGGGCCGACGGCCGGATTCAGGTGGCCATTGTGGGCCTCACCTTCGCCTGGATGCCGGCGGAACTGACCCTGCCGGCCGGCCGGCCGGTCACCTTCCGGCTCACCTCGCCCGATGTGGTCCACGGATTCCAGATCGTGCGCAGCAACGGACAGGCGATGGTGATTCCGGGATACGTGAGCCAGTTCACCACCCAGTTCGACCCGGGCGAGTACCTGGTGGTCTGCAACGAGTACTGCGGCCTGGGGCACCACCAGATGGCCGGCAAGCTGACCGTCGTGCCCGCGGACCAGTGGCAGCCGCCGGCTCGGGCGATGGGCAACGCGGGCGAGGCAGCCCGGGAGGCGAACCATGCCGCGCACTAATCGCCTGATCCTGGCCAACATCTGGGTGGCGGTCCTGGCGTTCGGCGTGGCCGCCAGCATGGCGCTGATGCAGGCGCTGAGTCGCGCCAATCTGGAGGTGCCGCTCAGCTCCTCGCGGATGTACTACATGTCGGTGACCGCCCACGGGGTGCTGATGGCGCTGGTCTTCACGACCTTCTTCATCATGGCGCTGGGCTACGCGGTGGCCCAGCGCGAGAACGGGGAGCTGACCTGGCCCCGGTTCGCCTGGGCCTGCTTCGCCACCGCGCTCCTGGGGACCGTGTTGGCCGCCTGGGCCATCCTGACTTTCCGGGCGAGCGTCCTCTACACCTTCTACCCGCCGCTCCAGGCCCATCCCGCGTTCTACATCGGACTCACCCTGGTGGTGGTGGGATCCTGGGGTTGGTGCGCCGAGATGATCGCCTCCTGGCGTACCTCCCGGCGCCGGGACGGCGGACGTCCCGCGACGCTGGCCATGCACGCCACCACGGCGAATGCCCTCCTCTGGATCCTGGCGACGCTGGGCGTCGCGGCCGAGATGCTGTTCCAGCTGATCCCCTGGTCGTTGGGCCTGGTCCCCACCGTGGACCCTCTGCTGGCCCGAATGCTGTTCTGGTTCTTCGGACATCCGCTGGTGTACTTCTGGCTCCTCCCGGCCTACTCCATCTGGTATGTGGTGGTGCCGCGGGAGGCGGGCGGCCGGCTCTTCTCCGAGCCGCTCGCCCGGATGACGTTCGCGCTGTTCCTGATCCTGTCCACCCCGGTGGGCTTCCATCACCAGTATCAGGACCCTGGCATCCCGGCGGGGTGGAAGCTGTTTCATACCTTCAATACCATGGCCGTTTCGTTCCCCAGCCTGATCACGGCGTTTACCGTGATCGCCTCGCTCGAGGTGGCGGGCCGGCTTCGGGGAGGTCAGGGGCTGTTCGGGTGGCTGGTCCGGCTGCCCTGGGGGAACCCGGTGGTGTCGTCGGTGCTGCTGGCCGGTCTGCTCTTCATGGTGGGCGGCTTCGGCGGCGCCATCAACGCCTCGTTCACCCTGAACTCGGTGGTGCACAATACCGCGTGGGTCCCGGCGCACTTTCACCTCACGCTGGGGAGCGCCGCGGCTCTGACGTTCATGGGGGCCTCCTACTGGCTGGTGCCGCGGATCAGCGGCCGGGCCCTGGAGCTGGAGCTGCTTGCCAGGGTCCAGCCCTATCTCTGGTTCATCGGCATGGCGATGTTCTCCTTCACCGGCCACGTGACCGGCCTTCTGGGACTGCCCCGGCGGGTGTTCGCCACCAACTACGGCGAGGCGGCGCAGGCCCATTCGTGGGAGGCCCTCACCAGCCTTTCGGCGATCGGCGGCATCGTGCTCTTCGCCTCCGCGGGCTTCTTCGTGCTGGTGATGCTGGGCACCCTGCTGGCCGGCAAGCGGATGGAGCGGCCCCCCACCATCGAGTGGGCGGAGCCGCTGGGACCGGCGCCGGTCGAGGCCACCGTCTGGGACCGGCTTGGGCTCTGGTTCGCAGTGGCGGTGGTGCTGGTGGTGCTGGCCTACGCCGCGCCGCTCATCAGCCACCTGGGGATGGAGCGCTTCGGGAGTATCGGGTTCAAGCCGTTCTGAGTTCTCAGTAGGGCGGTTCCGCTGCGTGGTCCACCCCACGCAGCGGAATCGCCGTCAGGGTTGCCCCCGCCGGCGTCTGGTGCTGGCCCTCGGGCACGACCAGCAGGGCGTTCGCCCGTACCATCGATGTCAGAATCCCGGATCCTTGCGGTCCCGCAAGCCGGGCCCTGAGGCCGTCAGGCCCGGGCTCCACCACCGCCCGGAGGAAGTGCTGGAGCGGAGGGCCCAGGCGGATCTCCTCGGCGACCCGAACCTCGAGCCCGGCCCGGAACGGCAGGGCGTGGCCCATCATCTTCCGGATCGCCGGTCGCACGAACAGCTCGAAGGTGACCATCGTACTGACGGGGTTGCCCGGCAGGCCGATCCAGGGCACGCCTCGCAGCAACCCGAAGCCCACCGGGGCGCCGGGCCGCAACCGGAGCTTCCAGAACCGGAGCTCTCCCCCGAGGGACTCGATCGAGGTGCGGAGGTGATCGTGCTCCCCCACCGAGATGCCGGCGGTCGTCACCAGTAGATCGGCGGCGCTGGCCGGTTCGAGATGTGCGCGGAGGCTCTCGGGTGTGTCCGAGGCGATCCCGAGGTCCATCGGCTCGCCGCCGGCCAGCCGGACCAGCGCCCGCAGCGTGTGGGTGTTGGAACTCGCGACCTTGCGCCCGGCGAGGATCTCCTCCGGCCGGTCGACGTCGGCGATCTCGTCGCCGCTGGCCAGGATGGCGACCCGGGGGCGGCGGAAGACGAGCGGGTGGCCGACGGCCATCGACGCCAGCACGCCGAGCTCCGCCGGCCCCAGCTCGATCCCTGCGGGGAGCGCTGTCGTGCCACGGGCAACGTCCTCGCCAGCCCGGCGCCAGTTGACGCCGGCATCCCGGTCGCGGAAGATCGCCACGACCTGACTGCCCCCGTCGGTGTCCTCCTGGCGGATCACCGAGTCGGCTCCCTCCGGCAGCGGGGCCCCGGTGAAGATCCGGGCACATTGGCCCGGACCGATGCGTCGGGTGGGGAAGGCACCGGCCGCGATCGCCTCCACCACCGTGAGCCGCCTCGGGGAGGCCTCGGAAGCGCCCCGCACGTCGGCGGCCCGGGCGGCGTAGCCGTCCATCGCGGAGTTGGTCCAGAACGGGATGTCGATCGGACTGACGACCGGCTCGGCCAGGACACTGCCCAGGGCATCGTCGAGCGGGACCCGGAGTGTCGGCTGGCGGGCCACGGCCTCGAGCATGGCGGCCGCCGCCTCGCGGGCGACGAGCCCCGACCGCACCGCTACGCCTCCAGCACCCGGGCGTTGGCCCAGACATGGGCCGCGAGCAGCTGCAGCCACATGGTGTCGCTGAACCGCAGCATGAGGCACTTCACCCCGGGGACCTCGCGATCAGTGGCGAGGGCGATCCACTGCTCCGGTCGCTCGGCCGACGCCAGCAGCGGGGCGGGCGCCACCTCCCGGCGGTAGACCTCGACCTTGGGCAGGTCGGCCCGGCGAAATCCCTCGACCACCACCAAGTCGCGATCGCCGAAAAAGCGGCGCGCCAGGGTAACCGGGTCCGTGTCGTCGGGCCGCCGCTCGATCACGGCCCGGAGGGCGGGCGCCGCCACCAGCACCCCGTCCGCCAGGCCCTCGTGGTAGTGGCGCCAGCTGTCGGTGCCCTCCTGGTCGAACTGCGCCGGGTGCGACGCGTGCTTGATGGTCGCCACCCGCCGGCCCTGGCGATGGAACTCCCGGGCCAGCGCCACCACCAGCGTGGTCTTGCCCGCGTTCTTGTGACCTACCACGGAGACGATGCGCATCAGAGGGAATTGGCGCGGCGGAGGTCGTCGGCCGAGTTGACGTTGAAGAACAGGCGATCGGGATCCCCGAACCCCCGCACCACCGGGTCCGGGAGAATAGCCACCCGGACCCCGCCGTGGAAGGCGATCGCCCGGAAGTCGCGGCGAGACAGTGCCGCAGCCATGGGCCCGGCGCAGCCGGGGCCGTAGGCGGCGCAGAGCGGTTCCACCCCACGTGGTCCGGCGCTGGCCGGCAGGCAGGCATCGGCCTCCGTCAGGCCGCGGGCCAGCGCCCGGAGCAGGGCGGGTTCGACGAACGGCATGTCCCACGCCACGCAGACGACCGGGGCGGGTGCCTGGACCACCGCGGTATAGAGGCCGCCTAACGTCGCCGCGCCGGGTACCATGTCGGCCACCACGCGAAGATCGGAGCGCCAGGACGAGGCCCCCGGATCGTTGGCCACGAGGAGCGGAAGGGTCCCGGTCGCAGCCAGGAGCGCCGCCACGACCCGGTCCAGAATCCGCTCGCCCCCCACCCGCTCCAGTCCCTTGGCCCGCCCCCCGAACCGGCTGGCCGCGCCCCCGGCCAGGACGGCGCCGCGCACCTCGGTCATTCCGCGCGGTGCAGGTCCGGGCTGCCGCTTACGGCCCGGCCCACCAGCGTCATGCCGGTGCGGCGGGCGATCTCCACCGCCAGGGTCGAGGGAACGGATGGGGTGGCTACCCAGGCGATCCCCGCTCGCGCGGCCTTCGAGGCCAGTTCCGCGGAGATCCGCCCGGTCACCAGCAGCCCATGGCCGCCGGGCGACCGCCGGGCCAGGAGCGCGGCCCCGACCACCTTGTCCACCGCGTTGTGCCGGCCAATATCCTCCGCGTGGGCCACGAGGCGCTGATCCACCAGCGCCGCCGCATGAATGCCGCCAGTGTCCCGGTAGCGCTCGCCTCGCCGGAACAGCTCCTTGAACAGGGCCCGCAGATCCGCTGGCTCGGGGGCCGGCCCCCGGTGCGGCGCCGCCTCGAAGGTGGCGGGATCGGCCAGGAAGGTGGAGACCGCCCCGCATCCGGAGGCCAGCACGCTGCGGCGTCCCTCGGCCCGTACGGCGGCAACCCGTTCCGGTTCGACCTCGGCCCAGAACCCCAGGTCGGTGACACAGGGCCGGAGCCGGACGTCGTCGATCGAGTCGATGAGGCCCTCGCCGTGGAGCCACCCGATGGCCAGCTCCTCCAGCAGGTCTGGCGTACACATCCAGGTGACCGCCGGGACCCGGTTCACTTCCAGCCACACCGGGACCTCCTCGACGGCCGCCCCACGTCCCATCCGGCCACCGCGTCCGCCCCCTCGATCGGGGCGATCAGGCTCCGGTACAGTCGGCATGAAGGGTTGCGTCCTCGGCGATGCGAACCCGGTCCAGGGAGACCCCGGCCGGCAGGCGGGCGGCGATCCGGCGGAACGCGTCGCGGGCGAGTGCCTCGCAGGTTGGGAGGACCCCGGCCAGCTCGGGCACGTCGGTGTTGAGGAGCCTGCCCTCATAGCGATCGATCACTTCTTCCCGCACGATCCGGTCGAGCAGCGGCAGGTCCATCACCATCGCGATCTCTTCATCGACCGGGCCCGTCACCGTCACGGTGCAGCGATAGGTGTGCGGGTGCCCCGGCGCCGCGGCGGTCCACCCGAACCGGGCCCGGTTCTGCGCCGGAGGCCAGTCGGGCCGGTGCAGGCGATGGAGCGCCCGGAACTCGACCGACCGACTGAGTGTGATCCGCATCGTCCCAACTCAGAAGAACGGGCGCCGGAACGCATACCCCAGGCCCGCATGCACCATCGGGACCGGCGACCACTCCTTGAGCGGTCCCGAGAGCAGCGGGGTGAGCGGTCCAAAACCGTCCGGGTCACGGGTACGATACTCGGCGGGGTAGCTCAGGTTCCAGAACATGGTCCGGGCCTCGAGCCGCACGAACAGGCGCCGCGCGAGGAAGATCCGCACGCCCACGCCGGGTGCGACGTAGAACTTGGTCCCGAACTTGTAACCGCTCGAATCCTGTTCCAGCCGCTCGCCGAAGGCCAGGCCCACCCCGGCGCTCAGGTACGGCGCCAGGCCGTTCCAGGTCTTCCCACCGGTCAGGTTGAACTGCAGTACCCCTTCGCCGAAGGCCACGCCGTGCTCCACCGGGCCCCGGAGGCGATTGGTCGTGGCCTCGAGGTCCGCGTAGTTCCGCTCCAGCCGCGCGTAGCCGCCCATCAACCCGATCGACAAGGTGCGATCCGCCAGGAAGTCGTGGCGCAGGGTGGCGACCGGTCCCTGGTGCGGCCCGACGCCAAGTTGCCCCCCGCCCCCGAACATGTAGCCCGCCGAGGCCGAGAGAAACTGGTTGTACCGGAGATCACGGTAGGGCGAGCGGGCGGGGTCGTGACCGACCTGCGCGCTGCTGCCGGTCACGCCGGCTGCCGCCAACAACGCCGCCGCGAGCAGGGCGGTGCGGTTCATGGGGCACCTCCGGCCAGGGAGCGGCCTGTCATCTCGGCCGGCTGGTCCAGGCCGAGCAGCGAAAGCACGGTCGGGGCCACGTCGCACAGGGCGCCGCCCGGCCTGAGGCCGGACCACGGCGTCCCCAGCGCGACCAGCGGTACCGGGTTGCTGGTATGAGCGGTGTGCGGCCCGCCAGTGGCAGGGTCGACCATCAGCTCGCAGTTGCCGTGATCGGCCGTGATCAGCAGCCGGGTGCCCGTCTCTTCCGCGGTGGCAAGGATCTGGCCGAGGCAGGCGTCCACGGTCTCGACCGCGCGGACGATGGCCGCCGGAACGCCGGTGTGCCCTACCATGTCGGCGTTGGCGAAGTTGCAGAGAAAGAAATCGTGCTGCCGGCGGCGCAACGCTCCGCAGAGCACGTCCGTGATTCCGGCCGCGCTCATCTCCGGCATCAGGTCGTAGGTCGCGACTTTGGGCGACGGAACCAGCTGGCGCTCCTCGCCGGGGTAGGGGGGCTCGTGGCCGCCGTTGAAAAAGTAGGTCACGTGGGGATACTTCTCGGTCTCGGCGGTGCGGAACTGGGTGCGCGAGGCGTCGGCCAGCACCTCGGCCAGGATCCGGGCCAGGTTAAACGGGGGGAAGGCCTGTGGCAGCGGGAAGGTCCGATCGTATTGCGTCATCGTCACGCCCTGGAGTGCCGGGCGATCGCTGACGTCGAAGCCGTCAAAGCCGTCCACGAAGAGCGCCCGCACGAGCTGCCGCATTCGGTCGCTCCGGTAGTTGACGCAGATCACGCCGTCGCCATCCCGGAGGCGCGCGACCGGCTCACCGTCTCGCACCAGCACGATCGGTTTGATGAACTCGTCGGTCTCGCCCCGGTCGTAGGCCGCGCGGATCGCCGAGACAGGGTCTGCCGCGGGGACGCCCTGTCCGTGGACCAGGAGGTCGTAGGCCAGCCGGGTCCGGTCCCACCGGCGGTCGCGATCCATGGCGAAGTACCGGCCCACCAGGCTGGCGATGGCCCCTCGTCCGCCGGCGATCCGGGCGACGTCGGCAGCGAGCCGCTCCACGAAAGCAAGCGCCGACGTGGGCAGGGTGTCGCGCCCGTCGAGGAAGCCATGGACGGCGATCCGCGGTGCGCCAAGGCGAATGCCGAGCTCCAGGCAGGCCAGCAGGTGGGTGTCGATGGCGTGGACCCCGCCGTTGCCGACCAGGCTCATCAGATGCAGCGTGCCACCGGTGCGCCGGAGGTGATCACCGAGGGCGAGAAAGGGCGGCAGCCGGTAGAAATCGCCGGTCCGGATGCTCTCGGAGATGCGTACCAGGTCCTGCATCACCACCCGTCCCGCGCCCAGGTTGAGGTGTCCCACCTCACTGTTGCCCATCTGACCTTCGGGAAGCCCCACCGCCAGACCGCTGGCGTCCAGCAGGGTGCGAGGTGCCCCGTTCCAGAGCCGGTGCCAGACCGGTGTTCGCCCCAGCTCGATGGCGTTGTGCTCCCGTTCGGCGCGGTATCCCCACCCGTCCAGCACCACCAAAGCGACGGGTTGCTGGCGGTTTGACAGGGTCACGGGCGGTGTCTACGTTGCGAGGTTGTGATTGACCAGCCGCAAGATAGTCCGTGGCTTAGGCGCCTACCAGCCTGTTTGCTCCTCCTGCTGGGGGTCGCCGCGTCCGGGCTCTCCGCCCAGGCTCGGCAGCGCGCCACCGGTCCGACTCCCTTCCACAAGGATCCCCGCGGGATCCAGCTCGGCACCCTGGTGCAGGGTGGGGAATACGCCATCGGTTCCACTCAGGGCACCTGGGTGGAAGCCACGGTGGTGGGTTGGATCTGGGGCCAGTCGGTGCAGCCCACGACCCGGGATGGATTCGATCTCACTGTGTCCGCGGCGGGAGGCGAGGTGGTCCGGGCGTCGCCCAACGGGGCCGTGGTGGCCCGGCTGGTTCCGGGCACGCTGCTTCGCAGGGTGGGCGAGCGAGGCGCCTGGGTGCAGGTGAGCCGGACCGGCTGGGTGTCGCGGTCGGCGCTCGCGACGGCTCCCACGCCGGCACCCGCTCCGGCGCCGCCTGCCGTGGTCCCTGGGGCGCCTCCGGCTCGCGCGCCAGAGGCGTCGCTCGACAGCGTTCGCCTCCAGTCGCCTCTGCCTCCGGTTCAGACCCCGGCAGCCGACTCGACCGGCCCGGCGGTCCCGCGCGTGACGGTCCGGCGCGGAACGGAGCTGGCGACGGCGCCCGATGGCGAACGGGTGGCCAGCTTCTCGAAGATCGGCGAGGCCGAGGTGGTGGAACGTTCGCGGGACTGGGTCCGGGTCAGGGTGGAAGGCTGGGTTCGGGCCCAGGACCTGGGCGGTGCGGCGGCGGACCGGCCTGCGATCACCGCCGCGATGGTCCGGGAACAGCCGGACCGGTACCTTGGCCAGACCGTGTCCTGGCGGATCCAGTTCCTGGCGCACCAGCAGGCTGACGACCTCCGGCCGGAATTGCCCAAGGGGCAACCGTACCTGCTGGCGCGAGGGCCACTGCCGGAGGTGGGCTTCGTCTACGTCTCGGTGTCGCCCCAACAGGCCGCTGAGCTCCGGGGCCTGAAGCCGCTGGACGAGATCCGAATCGAGGGCGTTCTGCGGGCCGCCCGGACCCGCTACCTCCCGACGCCGGTGGTCGAGCTGGTTCGGGTGACGGAATTGCGCTGAGCGGCGCGGGGAGAGTGGCCATGAACCAATCGCTCAGGGATCGGATCCTGCGACGGCTGGAGAACCTGACCGACGAGCGCGGGTACCAGATCCTCGACTACATCGAGTTTCTCGAAAGCAAGTACGCCCAGCGGGCAGCGCCCGTGAACCTCTTCGCCCGGATGACCGAGACGGTCGAGGACGTGATGCGGGCCGGGAAGCTGCCGGTCAAGGCCATCTCCGGTACGATGAGCCTGATGGAAAGCGCCAGCAAGGTGATGAAGGGAGTGGCCTCCGCCGCCCAGGCGGTGGTGGACGAGGCGCTGGACGCCACCCGGCCCGCCGGATCGCCGGCGCCTGCCGACCTCCCCGCCCCGCCCGGTGAGCGAGCGGGAGGCTGACCCGCCGCTTGCCTTGCCCCAGGGCGACTTCTAGCTTTCTCCATGCTTCTCCCGACTCTGTACCGCCCCCGTCCGCGCCCCGAGGCTGGCAGGCCATGAGCACCCTCCGACCGGGGGTGGCGCTCACCTTCGACGACGTCCTGCTGGTTCCCCGCCACAGCTCGGTTCACCCCCGCGACGTCTCGACGGCGAGCTGGCTGACCCGGACCATCCGCCTCAACGTCCCCCTGGTCTCGGCCGCGATGGACACGGTCACCGAGGCCGAGATGGCCATCGCCATGGCCCGGGCCGGCGGGATCGGGGTGATTCACAAGAACATGGCGATCGACCGTCAGGCGGCGGAGGTGGACCGGGTCAAGCGGAGCGAAAGCGGGATGATCCTGAACCCGATCACGCTGGGACCCGACCGACCCGTGCGCGAGGCCGCCGCGCTGATGAAGCGGTTCCGGATCTCCGGCGTTCCGATCGTGGATGCCGACGGGCGCCTGATCGGGATTCTGACCAACCGCGACCTCCAGTTCGAGCGTGACCTCGACCAGCCGATCCGGCGCGCCATGACCAGCAGGAACCTGGTGACGGCACCGGTGGGAACCACCCTCGACGAAGCGGAGCGAATCCTGGCGGCCCACCGGATCGAGAAGCTCCCGGTGGTGGACGAGGGGGGTGTGCTGCGGGGACTCATCACGGTCAAGGACATCTTCAAGCGCCAGCAGCATCCGGACGCCAACAAGGATCAGCACGGTCGGCTCCGGGTGGCGGCCGCGGTGGGCGCCGGCACTGATCTTCTGCCGCGTGCGGCCGCCCTGCTCGCGGCGGGGTGCGACGTCCTGGTCGTGGACTCCGCGCACGGCCACAGCGACGGGGTGCTCAAGGCAGTGGATCTGCTCCGGCAGAGCCATCCGGACGCCCAGCTGGTGGCCGGCAATGTCGCCACCGAGGCGGGCGCCCGGGAAATGGTGCGGCGCGGGGCGGACGCGGTGAAGGTGGGAATCGGTCCCGGCAGCATCTGCACTACCCGGGTGGTGACCGGGGTCGGCGTGCCCCAGATTACGGCCATCGTCGACAGTGTCCGCGGGGCGGAGGGCGTGCCGGTCATCGCCGATGGCGGCGTCAAGTATTCGGGCGACATCGTCAAGGCCATCGCGGCCGGCGCCTCGGCCGTGATGATGGGGTCGATGCTCGCCGGCACCGAGGAGAGTCCCGGCGAGTCCGTGCTGGCCGAGGGCCGGCGCTACAAGATGATTCGCGGCATGGGAAGCCTCTCGGCGATGCAGGACGGCTCGGCCGACCGCTACTTCCAGGAAGGAGAGCTGGCGCCTTCGAAGATGGTCCCCGAGGGGATCGAGGGACGGGTCCCCTACCGGGGGCCCGTCGCCGACGTCCTCTACCAGATGGTTGGCGGACTCCGGAGCGGCATGGGCTACTGCGGCGCCGCCGACATCGAGTCGCTCCAGCGGGAGGTCGAGTTCCTGCAGATCACCTCGGCCGGCCTGCGCGAGTCCCACCCGCATGACGTGACCATCACGCGGGAAGCGCCGAACTACAGCAAGTAGATCGTCGCGCGCGGGGGGATTGACTCCCGCCGCCGGGCCGTCGACTATCGACGGAGCCGACGACCCGCTTCCGCCGCCAGGTTTCCGTGCCCATCACCCTCACCGCCGAGAAGCTCGCCGCCGCCCGGGACCTGGCCGAGATGGCCCGTCCCGGTACCCGGGTCTGCCTCACCACCCACGTCAACCCGGACGGCGATGGCGTCGGCAGTGCCGTGGCCCTGGCTCTGCTGCTCCGCGCCAATGGCGTCCAGGCCTACGTGACCAACCCCACGCCGACGCCGGCCCGGTTCCAGTTCCTCTTTCGT
Source organism: uncultured Gemmatimonas sp. (assembly GCA_964521535.1). GTDB lineage: Bacteria > Gemmatimonadota > Gemmatimonadetes > Gemmatimonadales > GWC2-71-9 > SHZU01. The sequence continues at coordinate 13,739 of CAZFSA010000041.1, read as the reverse complement.
GATCACCCCGATCTGGACCGGACCGCCGAGGCGGTCCGGGAAATCCGCCGGGCGGACGCGGTGGTGGTCCTCGACATCTCCGATCTGAGCCGTCTTGGGATGCTGGCCCAGACCGTCCGGGACCTCGGCGTGCCGGTCGCCTGCATCGACCACCACGTGAGTCCCGGCACGCTGCCGGCCGGACCCAGGTATCTCGACTCCACCGCCGCCGCCACCGGGGAGCTGGTATTCGAGATCGCGGTCGCCAATGAATGGGAGGTCTCGCGGGAGGTGGCCCGCGCCGCTTACGTCGCCATCCTGACGGACACCGGCGGCTTCCGCTTCAGCAACACTCATCCTCGAACCCTCCGGATCGCGGCCGAGCTGCTGGATCGGGGCATTGATCCGGAGGCCATCTACCTGGACGTCTACGCCGGAGCACCCGTGGGACGGGTCCGGCTCCTGGCGGAGGCGCTCCAGACCCTGGTGGTCGAGCCCGAGGTCGGGCTCGCCTGGCTCACGGTGCCGCCCGGCGCGCTCGAGCGGCACGGCGTTGGGACCGACGACCTCGATGGGGTGGTGGAGCACGCCCGGTCCGTCGCCGGGATCCGGATGGCCCTCCTCTTTCGGGAGATCGGCCAGGGGCGGATCAAGGTCTCGCTCCGTTCGGTGGGCGCCGTCGACGTGGCGGCCTTCGCCCGGGAGTTCGGGGGGGGCGGGCACACCAAGGCCGCCGGCCTGTCGGTGCCCGGGACGCTCGCGGCAGTCCAGAAGCAGGTGCTCGACGCAGCCCGGGCGTACCTCACCGCTGATCGGGGTGCGCCCAGCCCCGAGACGGCCGCGACCGGCGGATGAAGCCGGACCCCGCACCCTCTATATTGTGCCCGATGGCAACCGCGAAGGCCCGTTGGACCCGATGAGCACCCTGGAACGGATCGAACGCACTCTCGACACCCTGCGCCCGTACATCGCCTCTCACCGCGGCAGCGTTGAAGTGGTGGACTTCGACGATGAGGACGGGACCCTGACGCTCCGAATGGGAGGCACCTGTCAGGGGTGTTCGGCCTCGACCATCACCCTCCGGCAGGGCATCGAGGCCCGTCTGCGGCAGTCGGTGCCGGAGGTGCGAGTGGTCCAGGCCATTTGAGGACATCGTGACCGACACTCTCGAAGCGCGGGTCGGTGCGGCGCTCTCCCGCGTCGTCAATCCCCGGCTGGACAGCGACCTGCTCTCGGCGGGCATGATCCGCGACCTTGTCGTTGGCCCGGAGGGGAGGGTCGCCTTCACGTTCCTCCTGGCCCGGTCCGATCCGGCCACGCTGGTGCGGGAGGCGCGGAGCGCGCTCAAGGCGGTGGAGGGAGTTCGAGAGGTCAAGATCAACGTCGTCGACCCGGCCGGGCCCGCGCCCGCCACCCACGGCCCTCCCACCGGGAGCCTCCCCCAGTCGACCGGGATGCCGGCCGCGCCGGTGCCGGCGGAGTTTCCCCACCTCGGTACGGTGATCGCCATCTCGTCGGGAAAGGGCGGCGTCGGCAAGTCCACGGTGGCAGCGAACCTGGCGGTGGCCCTGGCCCGGGCCGGGAAGCGGGTCGGCATCATGGATGCCGACATCTACGGGCCCAATATCCCGAGGATGTTCGGGGTGTTCGACCGTCCGCCGGTCCAGGAGGGCCGGATTCAGCCGCTCCGGGCCCATGGCGTGGCGCTGATGTCGATCGGCTTCCTGGTGGATCGGGACGCGCCAGCCATCTGGCGGGGCCCGATCATCATGAAGGTGCTGCAGCAGTTCCTGCGCGATGTGGCCTGGGGCGAGCTCGATTACTTCCTCGTCGACCTCCCCCCAGGCACGGGCGACGCCCAGCTCTCCCTGGTCCAGTCCACCCAGGTGGCCGGCGCCATCATCGTCACCACTCCCCAGGAGATGGCGGTGGGCGACGCCCTCCGCGGCGCCCGGATGTTCGAGCGGGTCAACGTGCCGGTCCTCGGGGTGGTCGAGAACATGAGCGGCTTCGTGGACCCGGCCACCGGCCGGCGGTTCGATCTCTTCTCGACCGGGGGCGGCAGGCGACTGGCCGACGAGCTGGGCGTTCCTCTCCTTGGGGAGGTGCCCCTCCAGCCCGGCCTGGCCCAGGCCGCCGATCAGGGGCAGCCGGTGCTGGTCGAGGCGCCGGAGAGCCCGGCGGCCCAGGCGTTGGGTGCGATCGCGGAACGGGTGGTGGAGCAGGCTGCCGCCAAGCGGCAACGGCTCCCGGTCATCCAGTAGCGCTTGTCGCCTACTTCCGGGTCACGTCGATCCGGCCCAGGGTGGTTTCGATCTCCAGGTCGACCGTTCGGGCAGCGGATCCGTAGTTGGCCGACGTGAACACGTTACCCTCGCGCAGGAATCCGGGCAGCGCAAACGACGCGAGAAAACGGGTCAGCCGGATCCGGATGCCGAGGTCGGCGGGGGCCTCGAGCCGGACGCCACCCACCGTCATCCGGATTGCCATCCGACCGGCCTCGGGCCACTCCCCGCCCAGATCCAGCACCACCTGACCCACCCCACCCTCGATCACCCAGCGGGCGCAGCCGCTGTTGCCCACCAGGCCGACGCGCAACTCCGCCGCGCCCGACGTGACCTCCGCTCGGCGGCAGGGTCCGGGATTCGGCCGGGAGAACCGGATGTCCGTGCGACTGGCCCCCACCGACACCGCCAGGTCCTCGAGTCTGAGCCCGCCCAGCTCCAGCGAGCTCTCCGTGGCGCCTAACGTTGCATCCAGGGTGAGCCCCACGTCCGGCCCGATCTCGATCACCGCCCGTTGCGCCAGATCCCGGTGGGCGGCCCGCAGACCACCGCCCCCGGACCGTCCCAGCCCCAGCCGGACGATCCGGCGTTCGGGATCGTAGCTGCCGACCGGCTCGAACCGGTCGGCGTCGTACCGAAGCTGCATCCGGTAGAGGGCTCCGGCTGCCGATGGCCGGAGGAAGAGTTCGCCGGCTGCGAAGTCCAGGACCACCCGGAGGGAGGTCTCCGAGCGCCGGCCCCGTTCCACCGAGAAGTCCCGCATCGTCTGGGCCGCGACCGGCCCGCTTCCCAGCCAGCCTGCGGCGACGAGCGCGATCGCTCGGCGATTCATTGCCGCGGCGGGCGCTTCACTGCCGGAACCCCCTGCTGGGGAGTGGCCCACAGATACTCGTCGGTGAGCATTTCGGCGGGGAGATAACGCCCGGCGAACTGGGGCTGAAGGCCGCCCCGGCTCAACACCGCGGCACCCAGGCCAACGGTTGCCAAGAGCCAGGTACTGAGCACGGCGGCAGCGAGCATCAGGCCGCCAGCCACGGGGACCCAGCCGAACGCTGCCCAGGCAAGCCAGATCGACCCGGCGGCACCGATCCCCACCAGGAGATACCGGAAGCTGTTGGGTGAGAGCATCTCCCCCCGCGCCATCCGGCGTCGGGTATGGGTCTCGCCCAGGGCGTGAGCCACGGCCACGAATCCGCCCACCACCCCCGCCAGCACGAGAAGGGCGTAGACGATCACCACGAATGGCACCAGCAGAATGCCCACGACCGAGAGAACGAGCCCCACCACCAGCATCCCGAACGTGGGTACGATCAGCACCTGGCTCACCAGCCCGACCAGAAGGGCCCGAAGGAAGCTGTGGCTGGCCGTGTCCGAGACTACCTCCAGGTGGGTCCGCCCGAACAGCACCAGACCGAACCCCAGGAGCAGGACGGTCAGCCCGACCCCGATCACCCCGGCCAGGCGGACCGCGGTGAGGGCCGCCGCGCTTCGTGGCGGCGCCGGAACCTCCCCCGGACTCACCGCCCGGGTCTCCCCCAGCACCTGCCCACCCAGGTTGCGGACCCGCCCTCCCAGGGCCAGGACATCGCCGTCGACCAGCGCCCCGCGATGGAGAAGGATGTCACCGTCCAGCGTCACGAGATTGCCGGTGAGACGCCCGTAGATGTCGGCGGCCCCTCGGATCACCAGCAGGTCGCCCGTCACCGACTCGCTCGACCCGACGCTGAAACGGCCCAGCTGGGCCCGGCCGTTGGCCACCCGAAGCCGGACGTTGGCGTACGGTGCCCGGACCAGTTCCCTCAGCCGGCGCTCCAGCGCCAGCGGATCGTCAACTGGCGAGAGGGACACCACCGGGGCAGTCGGGTCGTCCTGAGGAATGGCCTGCGGGTGAATGGGTTCCTGCCGCTCGAAAAGCCCCCCCCATGCCAGCTGCAGCGCCCGCCCCAGGTTCGCGCTCTCCCCGGCCGCGGGACTTGCGACCGCGAGGGCCATCAGGAGCGGGACGAACTCAGGCCCTCGCATTCGACCCGGGCCCCGCTGACGGCGTCAGGAGACGACGGAGGGCGAGGACCCCGGAGCCGTAGACCACCAACAGGGTCACGCCCGCCACCACCAGGCGTCCCGGTTGCAGCCAGGCGGATCGCACGTCCGCCGCCCAGGGATGGTCCAGCAGTGCGGCCGCCAACCGGAGCACGGTCCAACCGGCCTGGAGCAGGTTGTTCCAGACACCGTCAAGCCAGAGCTCAATCGCCTGCCGGTTCGCGGCCGACCAGACCACGCTCGCGAGCAGGACGACCGCGACCCCCGTGAGGCCGAGCCAGTGCGCTCGCGTCCAGGCCGGAAATGACATCAGGGGAACCCGCGACGGCTTGACGATCGACACGCCGGCCAGCACCCGATCGGCGAAATCCTCGCTCGGGGCGAAGGAGGGTAGCGACTCCAGCCCGCGGACCAGCTCCAGATCCGCGGCCGCGAGACGCCGACATGGCTCGCACGTTTCGAGATGCAACCGAACGTCCGAGGCCAACGATCCAGAGTGGAACGCGTCGAGATCGTCGGCAGTCAGGTGGGGCGCTGGCCAGGGGCTCATAAGTCGCCCCCCTTGTACGGAACGCTCATCGGGAGGGTTTCAGCCGTCATCGCCGTCACCGCCTCAAGTGACCCAGCGCGATTCGCAGTTCATTTCGCGCCCGATGGATGTAGGTCTTCACGGTTCCGAGTGGCAGCCCCAGAATCTCCGCGATCTCTTCATAGGTGTGACCTTCGACGTGCCGCAGCAGAACGCACGAGCGGTACTCGGGCCTGAGGCGGTTGATGGCCGCTTCGATGGACCGGCCGAGCTCGCGGTGCTCGACCTCTTCGAGCTGGCTTTCGCCCCGCTCTCCAATCTGGAGTGCGGTGGCTTCGATCATCTCCGGCGTCTCGGCGTGAGGGGAGCCCTCCAGCGACAGGGTGTCCAGTTCCCGCCGCCGGAGGTGATCGATCGCCGCGTTGTTCGCGATCTTGAAGACCCACGAGGAGAACTTGAACTCCGGGCGGTAGGAGTGGATCGCGTTGAGGACCTTGATGAAGGTCTCCTGGGAGAGGTCCTCCGCGAGTTCGCGGTTGCGAACCATGCGGAAGACCAGCGAGAACACCGGACGCTCGTAGCGGCGCACCAGTTCGCGGTACGCCGCTTCGCTCCCCTGCTTGGCAAGCGCCACGACCTCCTGGTCGGTGCGCTCCCGGAGGTCCGCCGGACGTTCGCTCACCGGCGGCCGGTTGCGAAGCCCCTTCGCCTCGGGATAGCTTGAGCTATGTTCGCCACGGACAGAGAGTTACCGGCCACCGGCGGGGCTGAGAAGCGGGACTATGTCCGCGGCATGTTCACCGCCATCGCGCCGCGCTACGATCTGCTCAATCATGTCCTCAGCCTCAACGTCGATCGTCGGTGGCGACGGGCGGCCGTGGACCAGTTGGGGTGGGAGCAGGACCCCGCGGCCACCTATCTCGATCTCTGCGCCGGAACCCTCGACCTGGCCGCCGAACTCGCCAACCGTCCCGGGTTCCGCGGCCGGGTGGTTGGCGCCGACTTCGTGCTGCCGATGCTGCGACTCGGTCGCGGAAAGGCCGGCTCCGTGAGCGCCGTGGCTGCCGACGCGCTGGACCTGCCCTTCCCCCGAGCCGCCTTCAGCGGAGCCACCGTCGGCTTCGGGGTACGCAACCTGGCGGACCTCGATCGCGGGCTGGCCGAGGCTGCCCGGGTCCTCCGACCGGGAGCCCGCCTGGTGGTGCTCGAGTTCACCACGCCGCGCCGCCAGCCCCTTCGGGCCCTGTACCACCTCTACTTTCGTCGAGTCCTTCCCCTCGTCGGGCGTCTCGTATCGAAACATAGGAGCGCCTACACCTACCTGCCAGAGTCGGTGCTGGCGTTCCCGGGTCCCGACCAGCTTGCGCGGCGTCTGGAGGCCGCTGGCTTCCAGGCAGTCCGCTACCGGCTACTGCTCGGCGGGATCTGCGCCGTCCATGTGGGCGAGCGGCGCCGGGACGACTAGCTTCCAGCGGGATTCGTAACTCTCTCACCCTCCCCAGCCCATGGCCCTTGACTCCCAGGCGGAGTTCATCCACGAGATCGACCGGATCGGTGAGCTGGTCCGGATCCGGCGACCGGTGCGAACCGAGCTCGAGATCGCGGAGATCGCCGACCGGGTGATGAAACGGCCTGGCGGCGGCCCGGCGCTGCTGTTCGAGGCGCCGGTCCTCCCTGACGGCACCACCAGTCCGGTGCCGGTCGGGATCAACCTTTTCGGGTCGATCCGGCGAATGGGCCTGGCCCTGGGAGTGGAGCGGCTGGATGACATTGGCGATCGGATCGCCGACCTGCTCCAGCTCAAGGTCCCCGATTCGCTGTTCGGGAAGCTGGCGATGCTGCCCAGGCTCGCGGAGGTTGCCAAGTTCCCGCCGCGGACCCGGGGGGGGCGCCCCGCCTGCCAGGACGTGGTGCTGCGGGGCGGCGAGGTGGATCTGGACCGGTTGCCAGCGCTCCGCACCTGGCCCCAGGACGGGGGGCGGTACCTCACGATGCCGATGGTGATCACCCGCGATCCCCGCACCGGCGTGCGGAACGTGGGCATGTACCGGATTCAGCTGATCGGCCGCGACGCCGTGGCGATGCACTGGCAGCGGCACAAGGTGGGGGCCGCGCACTGGCGGGAAATGGCGGAGCGGGGGGAGACGATGCCGGTGGTGATTGCCCTGGGCGCCGACCCGGCCAGCATGTACGCCGCCTCGGCTCCGCTTCCTCCCACCATCGACGAGTTCATCTTCGCCGGCTTCCTCCGGCGGGCGCCGGTGGAACTGGCCAGGGCGGTGACGTGCGAGCTCGAGGTTCCGGCGGAGGCCGACCTGGTGCTGGAGGGATTCATCGACCCGGCCGAACCGCTGGTGACCGAGGGCCCGTTCGGTGACCACACGGGCTTCTATTCGCTGGCCGACCAGTACCCCAGGGTCCACATTACCTGCCTCACCATGCGGCGGCAGCCGATCTTCCCGGCGACGCTCGTGGGCCGGCCGCCGATGGAGGACTTCTATCTCGGGCATGCGACAGAGCGGATCTTTCTCCCGCTGCTCAGGCTCACGACGCCCGAGATCGTCGACTACCACATGCCGGCCTACGGGATCTTCCACAACCTGGTGTTCGTGTCGATCGACAAGCAGTATCCCGGGCAGGCGTACAAGGTGATGAACGCGCTCTGGGGCGCGGGGCTGATGTCGCTGGCCAAGGTGATCGTGGTGGTGGACAAGCACGTCAACGTCCGCGACCCGGACGAAGCCTGGTGGATCGCGCTCAACAACATCGATCCCGAGCGCGACGTGCGATTTACGATGGGGCCGGTGGACGTGCTGGATCACGCCAGTCGGGGATTCACCTACGGCAGCAAGATGGGGATCGACGCCACCCGGAAGTGGCCGGAAGAGGGGTTCACCCGAGAGTGGCCGCCCCTGATCGAGATGGACCCGGAGACCAGAAGCCGGGTGGACGCCATGTGGCCGGAGCTCGGCCTGTGAGCGCTGGACGGGAAGGGCAGACCTTCGCGGGAACCTCGCTCCTCGTTCGCTACGCGAACTTCGTCAAGCTGCCCCATACCCTCTTCGCGCTGCCCTTCGCCCTGCTCGGCGTGCTGGCAGCCTCGCAGAGCGCCCCGCTCACGCCCCGCCTCCTGCTGCTCGTGGTGGTGGCCTTCTCGGCGGCCCGGTGGGTGGCGATGGGTTTCAACCGGATCGCCGACCGCCACTACGACGCCCGGAACCCGCGGACCCGGGCGCGGGAGCTCCCCGCGGGCGTCATCACGCTGTCCCAGGCCTGGGTCTCGGTCGTGGTGGCTGGCGGGGTGTTCGTCGCCGCGAGCGCCATGCTCAATCCCCTCTGCTTCGTCCTGAGCCCGGTCGCGCTCGCCTGGATCATGAGCTACAGTCTGACCAAGCGTTTTCTCTGGTGGCCCCACCTCTGGCTGGGCGCGAGCCTGGCCATTGCCCCAGTGGGAGGCTACCTGGCGGTCACCGGGGCCTGGAGCGACCCGTGGTGGATGCTGGTGGCAATCACGGCGGCGGTGGCGAGCTGGGTGGCCGGGTTCGATATCTTCTACGCTCTTCCGGACGAGGCTTTTGACCGCACCGAAGGGCTCCGGAGCGCGGTGGTCCGACTGGGTGAGCGGCGGGCGATCCTCGCGGCCAAGCTTCTGCATGGCGTCACCATCCCGGCGCTGGCCGTCTTCGGCTGGGCCGCCGGCTTCGGCCTCTGGTACTTCGCTGGGCTGGTGGTGGCCGCTGGCATCCTGGCGTACGAGCACCATCTGGTGAGGCCAGGTGACCTCTCCCGGCTTGACGCGGCCTTTTTCACGATGAACGGTGTGATGTCGGTGACCGTCTTTGGATTCGCGCTCCTGGATCGGGTGCTGTGACGGCCGGCGGTCACGGTGGGTCCCGGATGGACCGCCGGCCGGTCGAGCCGGCTGACCGGCGCAGCCGGTCGGGCCCCACCGAACCTGGTCGCGCTCCCCGTCGGGAAACGCGACAGCCGGTGCCGCCACGGGTGCCGCCGCGGCATCCGGTTCGGTCGCCCACCCCGAACCGGAGAGGGCGGTGAGCGACCATCCGCTGGTGGTCGCGATCACCGGGGCCTCCGGCGCGCCCTACGCGGTGCGGCTGCTGGAGGTCCTCGCTCGCGGGCGGATTCCCACCTGGCTGATCGTTTCGAGCCACGGCTGGCGGCTCCTGGGCGAGGAATGCGGGCTCAACGGGGAGGCCGAGCTCCGGCACGTGACCGGCGGAGACTGGGGGAGCGTAACCCTCTTCGCCGATACCGACCGGGGAGCCCTCCCGGCCTCCGGATCCCGGCGCACCCGAGGCATGGTCATCTGCCCCTGCTCGATGGGCACGGTGGCGGCGGTGGCCCACGGGACCAGTCGCTCGCTGGTGGAGCGGTCGGCCGACGTGACGCTGAAGGAGGGACGTCGTCTGGTGCTGGTGCCGCGAGAGACGCCGCTGTCACTGATCCACCTCCGCAATCTGGTCCGGGCGGCCGAGGCCGGTGCCACCGTGTTGCCGGCCGCCCCCGGGTTCTATCACCGTCCGTCCCGCGTCGGCGAGCTGGTGGATTTCGTGGTGCAGCGGGTGGTGGACCAGTTCGACCTCCCCGTCGAGATCGCCCCCCGTTGGGATGGGGGATCCGCCGGTCCGGGGTAGGGAGCAAGGCCCGGTGCGGCTTGGCCTCATCTCTGACACGCACGGCCTGCTTCGTCCCGAAGTGTTCGAGGCCTTTCAGCACGTGGACCGGATCCTCCACGCCGGGGATATCGGGCCGCCCGATCTCCTGACGGCGCTCGAGGCTGTCGCTCCGGTGATGGCGGTGTGGGGGAACACCGACGGCTTCGCAGTCCGGGGTGCCATACCCGAGGTGGTCGAGACCGAGCTGGACGGGTTCCGGCTGGTGCTGGTACACGGGCACCAGCTTGGTGTTCCCACCCCCGAGGGGCTGTGCCGGGCATACCCGGAGGCCGAGATCATCGTGTTCGGCCACACCCACCGGCCGCTGCTCACGGTGGTGGATCAGGTGGTTACGGTCGTCAACCCCGGCGGCGCGGGCCACCGCCGGTTCGATCTCCCGGCCTCGGTCGGGATCATGGAGCTGGAGGCGGGCATTCCCCCACGGGCGCGGCTTCTTCCGCTCACGCCCGCGGACTCTGACTAGGGCCCTCGGGACCGATCGGCGCTAGCAGGTGGGGGAAGCCGCGCCGCGAGCCGGCGCTCAGGCCGTCCATTCCTCGAGCGGCTCGGTGCGGCGAAGGGCGTCGGGGTGGCGGCGGAACCACGACATCACCAACAGCATCTCGTCCAGCGTGCCGGCGTCCAGGAAGCCGGCCGGGGGTACCGGTCGGCCCAGCTCCTCCGCCACCACCGCGCGGAAGGCCTCGCGCTCGATCGGCGTGGTGGGGAAGGGATAGCTTGCCCGGACCAGCCCATGCCGGATCAGATAGGCGCGGTCGTCGCCGAACGCCCCCACGTCGCGGTAGACGAAGGTGAGGAGCTGGATGGCCGCGCGGGCCCGGGCGCTCGCCGCGAGCAGCCATTCGAGCTGCTCGAACCGGTCCCGCCAGCGGGCGGCGGCCTCGAAATCGTCGGCATCGGACGCTGCCGTCATGCGGGCGATGACCTGATCAAGGGGCTGGAGGGCGGCGCCGGCGAGGAACCGGACGGCGGCCAGCGCCCGGGCCTGGTAGGCCGCTTCGGTCACCAGGCCCGCGCAGGGACCCGCGCAGGTGCCGAAGTCGTAGCGGGGACAGGCGGCCTGTCGGGGCGCGTCGAAGAGGTCACCCTGCCCCGCGAACACGGTCGGGAGGCGATCCCGGCAGTCGCGCAGGCCCAGCAGGTCGTTGAGGATCCGGACCGCGGCGGCGGCGCGCCCGGGCGAGGGATATGGGCCGAAGTACCTGACGCCCCTCCGCCCCGTGGCCGCAGTCACCGCGAGCTTTGGCGCCGCGTCCTCGGAGACGGTAATGAAGGCGGCCCGCCGGCGGCGATTCATCTGGTGGTTGAAGGCGGGGCGATGCCGACGGATCTCGTGCAATTCGGCCAGGTGGGCCGCGAACTCGCTGGGGACGTATTCCCAGCTGATGTTGCTCGCCGCGCCGAGGATTCGGGCCGCCTTGTCGTCCGGGTACCGGGCGTTGAAGTACGAGAGCAGGCGATTGCGGACCCGCTTGGCCTTGCCCACGTAGAGCACGCGCCCGGTCGCGTCGACCATCCGGTAGATCCCCGGCCGATTCTCCGCCAGCGCCCGGACCCGCTGCCGGAGCACCGGCAGGTCGGCACACGGCGGCAGGAGCCCGGTGGCCAGCGTCATCGCCGGCGCGGGCTAGCGCTGACAGCGGTGGCAGAAGACCGTGATCCGGGCATCGATCGCATGGGTTCCCGTCAGTGTCGTTCCGCAGCGGCGGCAGGGCTCGCCTTCGCGTCCGTACACCAGCAGATCGACCTGGAAGTTGCCCGGCTCGCCGCGGCCGGTCCGGTAGTCGCGGAACGTGGTGCCGCTTGCCGCCACCGCCCGGTCGAGGATCCGCACCAGCTCCGCATGCAGCCGGCCGCACTCGGGCCCGGTGAGCGCAGCGGCGGAGCGCGAGGGGTCGATTCCGGCTGCGAACAGCGCCTCGTTGGCATAGATGTTGCCCACGCCGGCCAGACGCTTCTGGTCCATCAGCACCTTCTTCACCGATGCTCGCGAGCGTGCCAGAACTCGACCCAGCACCGCGGGCGTGAAGGCCGGGTCCAGCGGCTCCGGTCCGATCCTGCCGGCGTACCGGGCCCAGGCTGGGGCGTCCAGCCAGCGGATCGTTCCCAGCCGCCGGACGTCGTGATACACCAGGGTCCGGCCGTTGTCGAGCCGGGCCTGGAGCACGGCGTACCGGCGGTCGGGGCCGGTGAGCCGCGCCTTGACGAACAGCGCCCCGGTCATCCCGGGCTGCACCACCAGCCGCCGCCGGTCGGTTTCGAGTACCGCGTGCTTGGCGCGCCGCGACACCCCCACGATCCGCGCGCCACGCAACCCCGCCAGAAGGGTTCGGGCCGTCACGCCCTCGAGCACGTCCCGGGCCCCGAGCGCCGCCCCCCGGATCGTCCGCCCCACGAGCTCCGGAGCCAGGTCGCGGACGATGGTTTCGACTTCCGGCAGCTCCGGCAAGATCAGTCGAGCGCCGTGAACTCGGTGACCGTCAACGTGAGGTTGTCGTCGATCCGGCTGAAATCGTAGTCGATCACGATCGACAGCGGGTGACCCAGAGTCCCGTCGAAGGTCACCGTGGTCGCGGCGGCCCGCCGGAAGGCATCCTGCACCAGATCGAAGAGCCCTTCGACCAGCGGGTACCTCGGCGAGAGGGCCGCCGGCACCGGGTCGCCGGTGTCCACGAAGATCTGGCTTGCGATGGTGCCGTTGGCCACCGTTACCACGGCGGCAATCGGAAAGCCCGCGCCGTCGGTTCGGGTCAGGACCATGGAGTAGTTCCTGATGTTCGCGTCGGCCCACTTCCGCCGCGAATCGACCAGCTGGCTTTCGGAGGGCGAGAGACCATCAGAGCAGGCGGACCCGGCGAGCGGGGCGGCCAGGACGGAGAGGGCCCAGAATCCGGCCCGGACGGACCGGGCCGCGGAACGGACGTAGGTGGCGGCAAGCATCGGACCTCCGGGTGCTGGACTACAGGCAATCTGGCGGGATCGGGCGCCGGGCGGCACCCTCTAGCGCCGACGGGCCGCCTCCCGCCAGCCGATGTCGCTCCGGAACTGCTTGCCCTCGAAGCGGACCCGCTCGGCCGCCTCCCGGCTTCGAGCCTGCGCCGCCTCGAACTGCGCCGCGACCCCGGTGACCGCAAGCACCCGGCCCCCGGCCACCCGGAGACGCCCCTCGGCGTCGCGCTCGGTGCCGGCGTGAAAGACAAGCACCCCCGTCGGGAGGCCATCGGGCAACTCGATCTCGGCTCCCCGCAGGGGCCGGTCCGGATAGCCCCTGGCGGCCAGGACGGTGGTCACCGCGGCCTCGGGCGACACGGACACGGCCGGAATCGACGACCCCCGGGCGCAGGCTTCCAGCGCGGGGAGGAGCCCGGAGCGGATTCGTGGCAGGATCGCCTGGGTTTCGGGGTCTCCAAACCGGCAGTTGAACTCGACCACCCACGGGTTCCCGGCCGAGTCGATCATCAGGCCGGCGTAGAGCACCCCGCTGAACGCGGCCCGCCGACGGGCGAGTTCGGCCAGGGTTGGCTCGAGGACCCGCCGGCGGACCCGGTCGAGAAGCTCGGGGCTCTCCAGCGCCACCGGACTGTACGCTCCCATCCCGCCGGTGTTGGGCCCCTGGTCCCCCTCCAGCAGTCGCTTGTGATCCTGGGCCGACGGGAGGATTTCGATCTCGGTCCCGTTGGTGAGGGCCAGCACCGACAGCTCCTCCCCCTCGAGGAATGTCTCCACCACCACCACGCGACCAGCCTCGCCCAGCGACCCCTCGAACATCGCCCGGGCGGCAGCTGCCGCCTCCCTGCGAGTGGCGCAGACCACCGCTCCCTTCCCGGAGGCCAGGCCGCTTGCCTTGACCACGAGCGGCTCGGGGTGGGCATCGATCCAGGCGAGCGCCGGGCTGAGTTCGGTGAAGCTGCCACTGACGGCGGTAGGGACTCCTGCCGCGGCCATGACCTCCTTGGCCCAGGCCTTCGAGGACTCGATCCGGGCTGCTTCCGCGTTGGGCCCGAACACCAGGCGCCCCCGGGCCCGAATTTGATTGGCCAGGCCGGCCGCGAGGGGTGCCTCCGGCCCGACGACCGTCAGGTCGAACTCCCCGGAATCGACCAGGCTGACGATCTGGTCCACGGCGTGGGCGGCCACCGGGTAATTCGTGGCCAGCTCCGCCGTGCCGGCGTTGCCCGGGGCGCAGGCGAGCAGCGCCCCGGGCGCCTC
>CAZFSA010000040.1:0-32828 GCA_964521535.1 uncultured Gemmatimonas sp. | reverse complement strand
AGGGATCTCCCGACCGGGGCGCCGCGCTGGACCTGCTGGCCGCCGACGCGCTGGTGACGCTGGCCCTGGCGGCGCAGGTGGAGGCCGAGCCAGCCGGGCTCGCCGAGTTTGCCAGCCGTTTGCGACGGGGCCAGGAGGCCGCCCGGTGATCGACCTCCACTCGCACCTGCTGCCCGGGGTCGATGACGGCGCCCGGACCCTCGACCAGGCAGTGGAAACACTCCGCCGGATGGCGGCTGCCGGGGTGCGGGAAGTATGTCTGACGCCCCACCTCGACGCGAGCCGGATCACCGAGGGGCCGCCACCGGCGCACGACGAGGCGTTCGCGGCGCTGTCCAGCGTCGCGCCGACGGAAGTCCGGCTTCATCGCGGTGCCGAAGTGATGCTCGACCGGAGCCTGACCCCCCGGGCGGTGCAGATGCGGCGAATCACCCTGGGGGGGAGCCGGTACGTGCTGGTGGAATTCACGCGGATGGTGACGGATGTGGCCGCAACGGCGGCGCTCGGACGGGTGGTCGAGGCCGGCCTGGTGCCGGTTCTGGCCCATCCGGAGCGGTACACAGCCTGTTCGGTGGCTTCGGTTCAACGATGGCGGGGGCTGGGCGCGCTGATGCAGATCGATGCGACCACGGTATTCCAGCCGACCGCGCGAGGGCGAAAGGCGAGGCAGCTCCTGGCTGCCGGGTTGGGCGACCTCCTGGCCAGCGACAACCACGGCGACGATCGGACCCTGGCCGAGCCGTTTGCGCGCCTGGCCGCGTTGGGGGGCTCCGCCGCCACGCTGCTGATGATCTCGAACCCGGCGGCCCTCCTCGCCGACGACCGACCCGAGCCGGTACCGCCGGTGGAGGTGAAGCTCTCACTCGGGGGCCGATGGAGATCGTGGATCGAGGGGATGCGGGAGTGAGCGCCGAGCGGATCCGGCAGGGTCTCCGCGCCCTGGCCGCCGCGGCTCGGGCGTCCGAAGGCCTGGCAGACCGGGTGGCTGGGGTCGCGGAGCGATACCTGGCCGTGCTTCGGGGCGGCGGAACCCTGCTGTTCGCGGGAAACGGCGGCAGCGCAGCCGATGCCCAGCACCTCGCCACCGAGTACATGGTTCGCTTCCGCCGACCCCGGCCGGCCCTCCGGGCGCTGGCGCTCACCACCGATTCGTCGCTCCTGACCGCAGCGGGGAACGATCTCGGCTTCGATCAGGTGTTCGCGCGGCAGGTGGAGGCCCTGGCCGGTCCGGGCGACCTGCTGATCCTGCATAGCACCAGTGGCGTCAGTCCCAACCTGCTTCGGGCAGCCGAGGCCGGGCGGCGGCGGGGGGTGCCGGTGGTGGCCTTCCTGGGCCGTGATGGCGGGCCACTGCGGACGCTGGCGGACGTGGCCGTGGTGGTTCCGTCCGAGGACCCGAGCCGGATTCAGGAGGTGCAGCTGGCGCTGCAGCACCTGATCGTTGACGTGGTGGAGGAGGCGTTAGGGAGATGATCTCGCTCGCTGGCAAGGCGCTGCTGGTCACCGGAGGATCGCGGGGCATCGGACGGGCCGCGGCCCTGCTGGCCGCGCGGGCGGGGGCCGATGTCGGGATCACCTACCATCGCCGCAAGGCCGACGCCGAGGCCGTGGCGCGCGAGATTCGCGGCCTGGGGCGCCGGGCCTTCGCCGCCGGCGGCGACCTGGCCGATCCGGTCGTCGTGGAGCGGATATTTCGGGAGGTCCGGGCGGCCTTCGGGGGGCTCGACCACTTCGTGGCCAACGCCGGGGTCTGGCCTCCCGAGGAGATACCGCTCGGCCGGATGAGCGACGACCGGTGGCGATCGACCATGGGTCAGAACCTCGACGCGGTCTTTCTCACGACCCGTGCCGCGCTGGGCCTTCTCCGGCCGGGCGGGTCGGTGGTCCTGGTGTCGAGTACGGCGGGGCAGCGGGGGGAAGCCTTTCACGCGGACTACGCCGCCACCAAGGGAGCCCTGATCTCGATGACCAAGTCGCTCTGCGTGGAGTACGCGCCGGCGATCCGCGTCAATTGCGTCGCGCCAGGCTGGGTGGACACCGACATGGCCGCTGGTCCGCTGGCGACCGACCGGGCCCGGATCGAGGCCACCATTCCGCTGCGCCGGATTCCTCCCGCCGAGGATCTGGCCGGGCCGATCGTGTTCCTCTGCAGCGACTGGGCCCGCCACATCACCGGCGAGGTGCTCAACGTCAACGGCGGAAGCGTGCTGTGCGGGTAGCCGGACGAGGTCTCCGTGCTCCTGGCGGGGGAGGGGGGCGGTAGGCCAGGGCCCCCGATCCGTCGATGCCCACACCAGAGTCCGGCGAGGCGCTCCCGCTGCCCGACGAGGTCGTCGCGATCGCCCGACGACTGGAGGCGGCCGGATTCGAGACCTGGTGCGTTGGCGGCGCAATCCGCGACGCCCGTCTGGGCCACCCGCGTGACGACGTGGATCTGGCGACCGCCGCGACACCTGATCAGGTGCGCGCCCTCTTTCGCCGGACGGTGCCGGTAGGTCTCCGGTTCGGCACGGTGGGGGTGCTGGATCGGAACCGCCGGCTCCACGAGGTAACCACGTTCCGGCGGGACATCACCACCGATGGGCGACATGCGGAGGTGGAGTTCGGGGCTTCCCTCGACGACGATCTCGCACGGCGTGACTTCACCATCAACGCCATCGCGTACCACCCGCTGCGGCATGAGTGGCGGGATCCCTTTGGCGGCAGCGCCGACCTCGCGCGCGGCCTGATTCGCGCGGTTGGCAACCCGGACGACCGGTTTCGCGAGGACTACCTCCGGATCCTGCGCGGCATCCGGTTCGCGGCCCGCCTGGGGTTCGAGATCGATCCGGCGACCTGGGACGCGGCCCGCCGGGCGGCGCCAGGTCTCCGTCGGCTGTCGGCGGAGCGAGTGCGTGACGAATGGTTCAGGAGCCTCGAGTCGGCTCGCTCCCTACGGCGGCTGGTGTGGCTCTGGCACGAGGCCGGCGCCGCCCGGGAGCTGCTTCCCGAGCTGCTCCGCGAACCGCCGGTGGCAGACGACGCGCCCGGTGAGCGGGATCCAGTCCTGCTCACGGCAGCCCTCTGCGAGGATGCCTGCGCGGTGGTGGAGCGGTTCCGTTGCTCGAACGCGGTGGTGACCAGGGTCCGGCGGCTGCTGAGCGCCCCGCCGGAACCGGCTGGGTCGAATCCGGCGGCGGTTCGCCGGTGGATGTCGGCCGCCGGGGCGGCGGTGGACGATCTGATCGTCCTGGTTTCCCTCCGCCGGGGCGAGGCTCCGGTGTGGGCGGCGGAAGTCGCCGGGGTCCGGGCGCGGGGCGAGCCGGTCACCCGCGGTGACCTGGCGGTCACCGGAGACGATCTTCGGAGCATCGGGGTTCCGGCCGGTCCCGAAATCGGCCGGATCCTCACCGAGTTGCTCGACGCGGTGCTGGAGGATCCCTCCCTCAACGAGCGGGAGGCGTTGCTGGCCCGCGCGCGGGTCCTCGCCCGCGAGGACAGGCGGGCGTGAAGGCGTTGGTGCTTGCCCTGGGAGCGGCTCTTGGGGTCGTGGCCGGAGGCCTGGCGGTGCTCAAAGGCGGCGCGCGGGGCCTCCGGGTCATCGACGGGACCGTGGGGTTCGGGGCCGGTTTCCTTCTGGCGCTGGTCCTGCTTGCCCTGGTCCCCGAGGTGCTGGCGGCGGCCGGAGCGACGGGGGCCGCCGCAGTGATGGTCGGGTACCTGGCGGTGCTGCTGGCGCAGCAGTTCATCGCCCCCCACTTTCATTTTGGCGAGGAACGCCATCGCGTGAGCCGGGTGACGGCGTTAAGCGCAGTCTGCGCGATGGGGCTCCACAGCCTCTTCGATGGGGTGGGAATCGGGGCGGGCCTGGCGCTGGCTCCGTCGCTCGGACTGCTGGTCTTTGTCGGGGTGCTGCTTCACAAGCTGCCGGAGGGCGTAACGGTCACCAGCCTGATGGTGGCGAGCGGCTGGAGCCGGCGAGCGGTGGCGATTGCGGTGGCCGGCGTGGCGCTCGCGACGCCAGTCGGGGCGCTGGCGGCGCACGGCGCCTCGAGCGTCGCACCGCTCGGCCTTGGACTGGCGGCCGGGGCGGCGCTGCACGTGGCGGCGTCGAACCTGGTACCCGAGATGGAGAGCCGGGGCAGAAAGCTGATGGTGCTGACACTGCTCGGCGGCGTGGGCGCGTTCCTGTTGCTGGACGCGTTGGTGGGCGGGGCGCGGTGACCGAGCCCGAACCGGGGCTGTTCGCCGCAGCCGGTCCGCTCGCCGACCGGATGCGCCCCGTCTCGCTGGACGAGATGGTGGGGCAGGACCGGCTGCTCGCGCCGGGGCGGGCCCTCGGCGACGCCATTCGGCGAGGCGACCTCGGGAACACGATCTTGTGGGGTCCCCCAGGCTCCGGCAAGACCAGCCTCGCCCGGCTCATCGCGGCGCAAACCGGCCGGGCATTCGTGGCGTTCAGCGCGGTGACGGAGGGGGTGCCGCGGGTCCGGGAGATCATCCGGGAGGCCGAGAGCCGGCGGGAGCTGGGCCGGGGGACGATCCTCTTCTGCGATGAGATCCACCGGTTCAACCGGGCCCAGCAGGACGCCTTTCTGCCGCATGTGGAGCGGGGCACGGTCACGCTGATCGGCGCCACCACGGAAAACCCGAGCTTCAGCCTTACGGGAGCACTGCTGTCGCGATGCCGGGTGTTTGTGCTGGATCCGATTCCGGCGCTGGACGTGGTCCGCCTGCTGGAGCGCGCGCTGGCCCTCAAGGACCGGGGGCTGGGCAACCTCGGCCTGGAGGTAGAGCCGCAGGTCCTGGCGCTGGTGGCGGAACGGGCCGACGGGGATGCCCGGCAGGCGCTCACCACGTTGGAAGCGGCGGCCCAGCATGTGGGCCCCGGGGGACGGATCTCGGTGGAGGTGCTGGAGGCGGTGCTGGCTCGGCGGGTGCCGAGGCACGACCGTGCGGGCGACGAGCACTTCAACCTGCTCTCGGCCTACCACAAATCCCTGCGGGGCAGCGACGTCGATGGGGCGCTCTACTGGATGGCCCGGATGCTCGAGGGCGGAGAGGACCCGCGGGTGCTCTTCCGGCGAGCCATCGCGATGGCGGCCGAGGACATCGGTCTGGCGGATCCGAACGCGCTGCGTCTGGCGGTTGCGGCGCACCAGGCCTATGAGTTTCTGGGGCCCCCGGAGGGTTACCTGCCACTTGCCGAGATGACCGTGTACCTGGCGACGGCTCCGAAATCGAACAGCACGGTCCGCGCCCTGCACGCTGCCCTGGAGGCGGCCCGGGAGACCCCGGCGGCCCCCGTTCCACTCCACCTGCGAAACGCGCCGACGGGCCTGATGAAGGAGTTGGGTTTCGGCGCGGGTTACCGCTACGCCCATGACTACGAGGGTCACGTGACGGCACAGCAGCATCTGCCCGACGAACTCGTTGGCCGGCAGCTGTTCCAGCCGGGGACCCTTGGCTACGAGAAGACCCTGGCCGAGCGGCTGGAATGGTTCCGGAGGAAGGCGGCGGGTGGCTGATCCCCCTTGAATGGCGCGGGCGCGGCTCCTGCCACCGTCGATTCGACCCCACGGGCCACGGCCTGGCGCGGCCGGCCGGGATCAGAAGGTCGCGGAAAAGAGCAGGAGCCGGGCTGCCGGCCGAAGTCGGGTTCGTCCGATCGGGTCGGAGAGTCGGACGGCGCCTGGTACCGGTAGGGGAAGGGCCAGGCTGACGCGGTCCCGGACGCTGACCAGTGCCATGACGTCGCCCGATGGTTGGTCCAGGTCGTCGCGGTCGTGCGTCAGCGCCGCGCCCAGCAGCAACCCGAGCGCAGAGGTTCCGGCCGCCACGCCAAGCGCGGTCCGATCGTCGTCGACGTCGGCAAGCAGGTCGATGCCGAACCCGGCGAGGCCCCCGGCCAGGCCGGCGGCGGTCATGAGGCGGACCCGCGATGGGGAAGGTTGCCAGGCGCGCGACGCCGGGAGCGAGGCGAGCAGGCCCGCATCGCCGGCGAGCAGGACGGCCGCGAACAGGTTGTCGTTGTCGAGATCCGCGACCCGGCCGAGGGCGAGGCCGAACCAGCTGGCCCAGAACGAGGAGTGCGAGACCAGGCTCGCCGTGCCGTTCGCAACGGGACGGCTGGCGGCGAGTGCCCAACCGGTGCCCAGGCCGGCCAGGCCCCCGATGACCATCGCGACCCACGGCGCCGTGTTCGAGCTCTCGGTATAGCACCCGAACCCGTTACACACCTCCCGGTCGCCGACGTCGAGGACCTGCTGCCAACCCAGGCCCTGCCACGTGCCCCAGATGGTGGCGAAACTGGCGGCGGCGGCCTGACCCGAGGTGCGGATGTGTCGCGCAGCAAAGGCGCGGGCACCGAAGAACCCGAGCGGAGCGCCGAGCAGCAGTCCCGCGCCGTAGGGGGCCTCGTCGTCTGCGCCGGCGGCCGCCGGGACGGCCACGCCGAGGAACGCACCATAGAGGGTGTTGAAGAGCAGGAAGCCCGTGCGGCCGGTGCCCAGCTCGCTCTGGCGGGGGAGGGCCCGGAGGCTGGATCGGGCTTCGAGGGCGGCAGGGGTGTCCGGGTACCGACGCTCGATGAACCGGAGCAGTTCGCGCGCGGCGGCGCCCCGTCCTTCGCCTTGAAGCGCCCTCGCGGCCTCCAGCAGCACGGCGGCGCTGTCGGCCCGGGTCTGGGCGGCGGCCGGCGCGGCCAGGGTAGCGAGCAGGCCCAGGCCAGCGAGTGCGATGCGGAGGCGGTCGACGCCCGTGGCCAAGGCGGCGATCAATGGGCCAGCCTCCGGGCCAGGGCCTCGACGTCCGCGTCGGAGCGGATCCATCCCGAGATCCGTTCCGCAGCCCCGCCTGGCCTGCAGCGGGCCAGCATCAGCGCCCGGCTGCCGGCCCGGGGGCTGCCGGTGAAGTCGAGAGCAGGCCCGGCGTTGCGGTAGCCGCCCAGCCCTTCCATGGCCGCGATGAGCCGTTCCCGGGTCAGCTCGCGCCCGGCCCGGCGGAGCGCCTCCGCGGCCACGTCGGCCACGGCCATTCCGGCGTAGATGAAGTAGCTGTCGCGCTCGCCCGGTGCGTACCGTTCCCGGGCGGCCTGAAATCGCCTCATGCCGGGCGAGTCGCTTCCCACCGGCTCGATCGTCGAGGAAAACACGGCACCCTCCCAGAGGCCGTCGGTGAGCTCGTGGAGGAGCGGGGCATCGGCCAGGGTGGTCGAGCCGAGCCACTGGGGCCGGTAGCCGATGCGGGCGGCTTCGCGAAGGAGGATGGCCGCATGCCGGGGCGTGGTGAAGAGCACCACTCCGTCGGCCCCGGCTTCCCGGAGCCGGATCGCCTGGGAGCTGAGATCGGCGTCCATGAGCTCGACGGACACAGCCGTGGCGGTGAGGCCCCGTTCTTCCAGGGCGGCCCGGGTTCCCTCGAGCCCGCTCCGGCCGTAGTCGTCGTTCTGGTAGACGACCGCGAGCCGACGCCGTCCGAGGGAGTCCACCGCATACCGGCCGAGCACCCACCCCTCCTCAAGATACAGCGGCATCCCGGTGAAGAGGGTCGGAGTTGGCGGCAGGACGAACTGGTGGGCCCCGCTCAGGAGCCCGAGCACCGGGACCCCGTGCTCGGCCAGGTAGTCGCGGACCGCCATGGTTGGCGCCGTCCCGATTCCGCCCACGATCGCGAAGGCCCGATCCCGTTCGATCAGTTCGCGGACGGCGGACACGGTCCGGGCAGGCTGGTACTGGTCGTCCTTGATCAGGAACCGTACCGATCGGCCGTTGATCCCACCCTCGTCGTTCACCAGCCGGAAGTAGACCTCCATGCCCCGCATGACCGTGCCCCAGGCTGCCGCGGGTCCGGTTTGGGGCCCCCAGGTGCCGAGGACGATCTCGGTCTCCGATACGCCGGCTTCGCCGGCGCCCCGGTCGCAGCCGGTCGCCAGGGCAAGGGCCAGCATCGCGCCACGAACCAGACCCCGCACGCTGGTCGTCATCCTCCACCTCCTTCCGCGTACATTGCCTCGATCAGGTCGCCGTAGGCTGCGTTGACCGTGGTTCGTTTGACCTTCATAGTCGGCGTAACTTCCCCATCCTCCTCGTAGAGCCGCCGCGGGAGGATCCGGAATCGGCGGACCGTCTCCACCCGCGCGACCTGACGATTCACCGACTCCACCTCGCGCTCCACCAGGCGGACGATCTCCGGGTGATCGGCCAGCTCGGTGTAGGTCGAAAACGGGATGCGGTGATCCCGGGCAAACTGCACCACCGTGTCCTCGTCGAGCACCACGAGGGCGGTCAGGTACGGGCGACGGTCGCCGATCACCACGGCGTCGGCGATATAGGGGCTGAACTTGAGCTTGTTCTCAATGTACTGGGGAGCCACGTTCTTGCCACCGGCGGTGATGATCAGGTCCTTCTTCCGGTCCACGATCCGGAGATTTCCCTCGGCGTCGAGCGTACCCACGTCGCCGGTGTGCAGCCAGCCGTCCGGGTCGATGGCGGCCGCGGTGGCCGCGGGATCGGCGTAGTAGCCCTGGAAGACTCCCGGCGAGCGGACGAGGATCTCGCCGTCGTCGGCGATCCGGACATCGAGGCCCGGGAGGACCTGGCCGACGGTCCCCGGGCGCACCCGGTCGCGGCGGGTGGCGCTGATTACCCCGCTCGACTCGGTCTGGCCGTATCCCTCCACCAGATCCAGGCCAAGCGCGTGAAAGAACTCGAGGACCTCGGGTGCGATCGGGGCTGCCCCGGTGAAGGCGATTCGCATCCGATGGAGGCCGAGCCGCTTCCGGAGCTTGCGGAGCACGGCGAACTGCGCCAGGGAGAACCCGATGCGGGTCGGGAAGGGGACCTGATCACCCTTGAGAGCCCGGCGCGCGCGCGCGCGTCCGGCGGCCAGGGCCAGTCGGTAGGCGAACCGCTTCAGCCAGGTTGCGTCGACCATTCGAAGCTGGACGGTGGACGCGAACTTCTCCCACATCCGGGGCACGCCATAACCGATCGTCGGTTCGATCTCGCGGAGGTTGTGTGGGACGGCCTCGAGACTTTCCACGAAGTTCACGGTGTAGCCCACCCGCACCGCGACCAGGACCGAGAACAGCCGTTCGAAGATGTGGCACAGCGGGAGGAACGACATCACCTGATCGTCGGGAGCGATCGGCAGGCTCGGGTCCACCTGGAGCATTGCCTCGGAGATCCACGCCAGGTTGGCGTGGGAAAGCATTGCGCCCTTGGGCGGGCCAGTGGTGCCGGACGTGTACACGATCACCGCGAGGTCGTCGGGCCGGACCGCGCGCGCCATGGCCTCGAACGCCCCGGGCTCGCGGTCGGCGGCGGCCTCGCCGGCCTGAAGGAGATCGGCGAAGTCGGTCACCAGGGGATCGTGGAATTCCCGGAGCCCCTCGCGGTCCCAGAGGATCACCCGGCGGACAGCCGGGGTCCGCTCCCGGAAGCGCAGCCACTTGTCAAGCTGCTCCTCACCCTCGAGCACCAGGATCGTGGCCCCGGCATGGCCGACCACGTACTCGCATTGCTGCCAGGAGCTGGTGGTGTACACCCCCACGGTCACCCCTCCGGCGGAGAGCGTCGCCAGGTCGGTGATGACCCATTCCGGACCGTTCTCTCCGATGACGGCGACCCGGTCTCCCGGACGGAGGCCCAGAGCCCGGAGGCCGAGCGCGGCGTGGCAGACCTGCCTGCGGTAGTCCGCCCAGGTGGTCTCGCGCCAGAGCCCGCGCCACTTCTGGCGGAGGGCGATCCGGTCGGGGTAGGCGGCCGCGGTCGCCAGGAACAGCGCCGGAAGGGTCGTGCTCATCGCCAGCGCCGCCGCCGCTTGTACCGCTGCTGGCCCCGGACCGAGGCTTCGGTCCGGACGCCGAGATAGAATTCGCGGACGTCGTCGTCGTCGGCCAGCTCGGCCGGGGTGCCGGCGGCGACGAAGCGGCCGTGCTCCAGCACCAGGCCGTAGTCCGCGATCGAGAGCGCCATCCGGGCGTTCTGTTCCACCAGCAGGATGGTCGTTCCCTCGGCGTGAATCCGCCGGAGGATGGCGAAGATCTCGCTTACCAGCCGGGGCGAGAGGCCGAGCGAGGGCTCGTCGAGGAGCAGGAGGCGAGGCCGGTTCATCAGGGCCCGGCCGATGGCCAGCATCTGCTGTTCTCCGCCCGAGAGCGTGCCCGCCAGCTGCCCGGGCCGGCCGGCGAGGACCGGGAAATGGCGATGGACCCGGTCCAGGTCATCGCGGGTGGCTGCCCGATCGCGCCGGAGATAGGCGCCGGTGAGCAGGTTTTCTCGCACGGTGAGCTCGGCGAAGACGGCACGGCCCTCGGGTACGGACCCGACGCCAAGACGCACGATCCGCTCGGTGGGCCAGCGCTCGATGCGGGTCCCGTCGAGGGCAATGGTACCCTTGTCCGGCTGGTCGTCGAGCAGTCCCATGATGGTGCGGAGCAGGGTCGTCTTGCCGGCGCCGTTGTTGCCGAGGATCGCGGTGACGCTCCCGGCCGGGATCTGGAGCGAGACCCCACGGAGGGCCCAGACCGACCCGTACGCGGTCTCCACGTTGGTGACCTCAAGCAAGGGTGGCATCGCCGGCCTCCTGCCCGAGATAGGCCCGGATCACGTCCGGATGGCGGGCCACGTCGCCGGGTGCGCCTTCGGCGATCCGGCGTCCGAAGTCGAGCACCACGACGCGATCGGAGATCCCGAGCACCAGCTCCATGTGGTGCTCGATCATCAGGATGGTGAGGCCCAGCTCGGCCCGGAGGTCCCCGATCCACCAGATCAGATCCTGGCGCTCCTCGGCGGTCATCCCGGCGGTGGGCTCGTCGAGGAGCAGCAGACGGGGTTCCAGCGCCAGGGCGCGTCCCAGCTCCACGAGCTTGCGGGCCCCGTACGGAAGCTGGCCTACCAGGCGGAAGCGCTCGGCCTCGAGTCCGAGCCGCTCGATGATCTCCTCGACCCGTTCGCGGTGGGCGGCCTCTTCGCGCGCGGCGGCGGACCGCCGGCCGAGGAGCGAGATCCCCTGCCAGACGCCGGTCCGCATGTGCAGGTGCCGGCCGAGCAGGAGGTTGTCGAGCGTCGTGGCGTGCGCAAAGAGCTCGAGGTTCTGGAAGGTCCGGGCGATTCCGAGCCGGGCGACCTGATCCGGCCGCATGCCGGTGATCGCGCGGCCGTCGAACATGATCACCCCGGAAGTGGGGGGCACCAGTCCGCTGATGCAGTTGAAGACGGTGGTCTTGCCGGCCCCGTTCGGTCCGATCAGGCTCACCAGCTCGCCAGGATGGACGGCGAAGGAGAGACCGTCGATCGCGACGACCCCCCCGAATCGCCGGGTGAGGTCCGTGACGGCGAGCAACGGGCCGCCTGTCATCACACCTTCCGGACGAAGTGCCGGCCGAACAGTCCGGCCGGCCGGAACCAGAGCACCGCGACGATGACCACGAACGGTACCACGGACTTGAACTCCAGCGACACGTACGCGCCGAACAGGCTTTCAATCACGCCCAGGAGGTAGCCGCCTGCCGCCGCGCCCGCGAGGGTGGTCATGCCCCCGAGGACGGCGGCCGCGAAGGCCTTCAGCAGCGGTTCCCACATCAGCGTGGGGTCGAGCGTGGCGACCGGCGCCACGAGGAGCGCGGCCACGCTGGCCACGACACCGGCGAGACCGAAGCTCACCATCCGGAGCCGGCGGGTCGGAATCCCGTTCAGGCGGGCGGCGACCTCGTCCTGCTGGGTGGCGCGGATGCCGAGGCCCACCCGGGTGTAGCGAAAGAACAGCCAGAGCGCACCCATCAACCCGGTGGCAGTCCCGATGGTGACCAGGTTGAGCTGACTGAGGACTGCCGGCCCGAGCTGGAGGGAGCCGGCCTGGGACACCGGAAAGGGGAGGGCGCGCCCTTCGGCTCCCCAGGCCCAGCCCGCCACGCCGAACAGCGCGAGCTGGAAGCCGAGCGTCATGATGATCAGGTTGAGGGGCGTGGGATCCTTGGCCCGCCGGATGAACCCAAATTCCAGGATCATCCCCTGAAGGAAGCCCGCGACCAGGGCCCCCAGGGCGGCAGCGGCGAACGGCCAGCCGCTGCTGGTCAGCAGCACCCAGGCCAGGAACGCCGAGATCATGCCGATCTCACCCTGGGCGAAGTTGGCCACCCGGGAGGCCTGGTAGACGACCACCAGCGCCAGGGCCATCAGGGCATAGACGCTTCCGGCAGCGAGGCCGTTGACGAGGAGCTGGGCGAGCATCAGGCGCCGGTCAGAAGGGCCAGGTCTGCCAGTAGCGGCGGGTGCGGAGCCAGAGTCCGTACAGTCCCAGCGGCTCGAACATCACGATGAGCATCAACACCACGCCCGTGAGCACCCAGCTGGCGTTGGCCATCCCGGCTTCGGTGAAGACGCTTCGGGAGAGCGCTCGCAGCAGGCCGCCCAGGATCGGGAGCTCGTGCACCAGGTGGCCCTTGAGCAGCAGGAGGGAGACCACCGCGGCTCCGAACACCGACCCGGCGATGGAGCCCAGGCCGCCCACCGTGATCATGGCGAGGAAGAGCACCGACAGGACGAAGGTGAACTGTTCGGGGCTCAGGAACCGGAGCACGAACGCCATCAGACCCCCGGCGACGCCGGCATAGAAGGCGCTGATGCCGAAGGCGAGGGTCTTGTATCGAGCCAGATTGACGCCCATCGCTTCCGCCGCGATCTCGCTGTCCCTGATGGCGCGGAAGGCGCGCCCGATCCGGGTCACGGTGAGGTTGCGCGCGGCGATCGCGAGCAGGACGGTCAGGGGTGCGATGACGGCGAAAAGCGCGCGATCACCGGCCACGGTGACCGGGCCGATCGTGAGTGGAGGCACCTGGAGTCCCATTCGTCCGCCAAGGAGGGGCCAGCGCCCGATGACCTGGGTGACGGCAAGGCCGAAGCCGAGGGTGACGACCGCCAGGAAGGGGCCTTCGAGGCGGAGGGCAGGGAACCCCATCAGGACGCCGAGGAACGCGGCCGCGAGCCCGGCGAGGACCAGGGCAAGCGGGAAGGGGATGCCGGCATGGGTCATGAGCAGAACGGTAGCGTACGCGCCCACCGCCACGAAGCCGGCGTGGCCCAGAGAGATCTGGCCGGTGTACCCGGTCAGCAGGTTGAGCCCCAGTGCGACGATGACGTTGACCGCGATGAAGTTGAGCGTGTAGACGGTGTATCCGGGCAGGACCACGGGCGCGAGGGCAAGCCCAGCCAGGAGCACGGCAAACCAGAACCGCACGACGTTGGTGCGGAGCAGCCGAACGTCGTCGTAGTGATCCCGCTTCAGATCCATCGCGGTGGTCAGGGTGACGTTCCTGCGAATGTAGTCCCGGGACCCCGACTCGCAAGGTCAGGAGCGCCACCGCGGCGCGGCGCTGTCAGTGAGCCGCGTCAGCGGCTCTGGCGAGCGAGTCGATCAGCGTCAGCAGACGCCCGCGGCGGTTGCGGTCGTCGACCGTGGCGCGAGCCTCGGCGAGCAGCGTGGAGGCGACCTCGGACTGGCCCTGGCCCAGTCGGACCCGGGCAAGCCAGACCAGGAACTGGGGGTGATACCGTCGAAACGCGGGCGGCGCCTCACGGATGGTTCGAAGGGCGTCCTCGCAGAGGTTCCCGGCCTCTTCCAGGTGCGCCGGCTCGAACGTCAGGTAGGAACAGAGGGTGGCCTGGGCCCGGGCGGTCTCGGGATGCCGGGCACCGGCGGCCCGCTCGATGCCGGTGAGGCTCCGCCGCTGGAGCGTGATGGCCCGGCCTGCATCCCCGAGCCGCCATTCCACCGCCGCCAGCCGCTGGAGCGCGTTCGCCGTGGTGAGGTGCGCGTCGCCCTGGGCGGCATGAAGGAGTGCGACCGCGCGTTCCAGGATCTCGCGGGCCTCGCCGAGCCGGCCGCGCTCGTTGAGGGTGCTTCCCAGGCCCGAGAGCGCGACTCCGACCTGCGGGTGTCGGGGGCCGAGTCGTCCGGCGAACACGCCTTCGGCCCGCCGGAACAGCGAGTCGGCCTCGATCAGGGCAGGGCTCGCCGGATCTCCGGTCCCGTGTTCCAGCAGGACGGTCCCCAGGTTGATGAGAGCCTGACCGGTGACGGGGTGGTCCTCGCCCTGGAGGCGGGTCTGTCGGGCCAGGAGGTCCCGATACGCCGTCGCGGCGCTGGACCAGTCGCCAAGGACCCTCCGCATCGCGGCCGCGTTGGCGAGCGCCACGATGGTCCGCTGGTGGTCGCGGCCGACCGCGGCCTCCAGGGCGCGTACCGCGCGATCCTGAATCGTGATGGCCTCCTGATACCGCCCCTGGAGGTAGTGCGACGCCGCCAGGTTGCTCGCGGTGATCCCGACGGCCCGATGCGTCGGTCCAAACTCGGCCTCCCGGATCGCCAGCGCCTCGGACAGGACCGTTTCTGCCGAGTCGTGCCGCTGGAGCGCATTGAGGACCACCCCGAGGTCGTTGAGCGACCGGGCCAGGTCGCGCCGGTAGCGGGGGCCCGCAGCCCGGCGGACCGCCACCGCCTCCCGGAGCATCGGGGCTGCTTCCAGGGACCGACCGAGCTCATGGGCGATCCACCCCGACAGGTTGAGTGCAAAGCCGACGTCGGGATGAAGCGAGTCGACCAGTTGGCGGCGGAGGGCCAGTGCCCGCCGCGCGAGGGGCTCGGCGGTCTGAAGCAACCCGAGTCGGTCGTACCCGTCGGCGAGGACTTCGAGCATCTCGGCCTTGAGGTCCGATGGCTCCTGGAACTCCCGGTCAAGGCGCTCGACCTGGAGATCCAAGAGCCGGCGGACGGTGACGGTATCACCGACCGCCTGGCCGCCCCCGGTGGCGCCGAACATCTCCATCAGGAACCCTCGAACCTCGAGCGCCTTGTCCCGTTCCCGGGTGACCCGGGCGGCCTCCAGGGCGATACGGCGCGACTGCACCACCATCGTGCCCGCCGCCGTCGCCAGGCCGAGGCCGATGGCGGTTGCAACGGCGACGGTGGTGCGATGCCGCCGAACGAACTTGCCGAGGCGGTAGCCGATGGTGTCCGGGCGGGCGGTCACCGGGAGACCGTCCAGGTGCCGCACGAGGTCCTCGCCCAGCTCCGCGGCCGAGCCGTAGCGGCGCCCAGGCTCCTTGCTCAGGGCCCGGAGCACGATGGTGTCGAGGTCGCCGACGAGGCGGCGCCGGAGCGTTGTCCCGCCTGGGGGCGGCGCCCCGCTGGACGGGCCGGCGTGAGCGGCGGCATCGCTGGGAAGGGTAGGTGCGGCTTCCAGGATGGCGCGTTCGACCTCGGCTCGCGATCGCCCGTCGGCGAGATAGGGATGCCGGCCGGTGAGCAGCTGGTAGAGCAGGATGCCCAGGCCATGGACGTCGGTCGCGGTGGTGACCGGATCGCCCCGGATCTGCTCGGGCGCCGCATAATCGGGCGTCAGGAGGCGCGCCTCGGCGCTGGTCTGCGGCCCGCCGTCGGCGGAGTCGCCCGCCAGGACCTTCCCGATCCCGAAGTCCAGGAGCTTGGGAGTCCCGTTGTCGGTGACCAGAATGTTGCCCGGCTTGATGTCACGATGGACGATCAGGTTTCGATGGGCATGCTGGACGGCATCCGAGATGGCGAGGATCAGCCGGAGCCGCTCGTCCACGGCCAACCCGCGCCGCTGGCAGTAGACGTCGATCGGCTCCCCGATCACGTACTCCATCACGAAATACGGACGGCCGTCGTCGGTGGCCCCGGCGTCGAGCAGTCGGGCGATGTGGGGGTGGTCGAGCTGGGCGAGAATGCGGCGTTCCTGGCGAAAGCGGGCCAGCACCTCGTCGGTCGCCATCCCGTGGCGAATCACCTTGAGGGCGACCCGCTGCTCCAGGTCCTCGACCCGGCGGGTGGCGAGAAAGACCTCGCCCATCCCGCCCTGGCCCAGCCGGCCGATGACCTGATAGGCGCCGATCTGCCGGGGGAGCGAGGGGCCCGCGTCCACCGCCGCGGCGAGGGCAGCGTCGACCAGCGGCCGCTCCAGGAAGCTGGGCCGGCGGTCCAGCTGATCCAGCAGGCCAAGCACCTCCGCTGCCAGCCCCTCATCGTCGCGGCAGGTCTCCCGGAGGTAGGCGGCACGATCAGCGGGCGCGAGTTCCGAGGCGCCGGCGCAGATGGCCTCGACCTGTTGCCAGCGGGCGGGGTCCATGGTCAGGCGGACGGGTCGGGGTGGAGGCCGAGGAAGGATTCCCGGCCGGGCGCCAGGGCGCTGGCCAGCTCCCGTCCCAGCCAGGCCTTGGCGACGGTCCACGCGCGCCGCACCGTGCGCTCCGAGGTGCCGAGGACCTCGGCCACCTCCTGGTTGGTGAGCCCCCCGAAGAACCGGAACTGGACCACTCGGGCCCCCTCCGGGTTGAAGGTGGCCAGCCGGACCAGGGCATCGTCGAGCGCCAGCAGCTCTTCGGCCTGCTCGGCGGACAGGACGCCGTCGGCGGGCACCTCGGCGGCGGCCTCGAGGGGAACGGCCCGCGCGTCGCCACCCCGCTTCGCGGCCCGGCGCCGCCGCGCGTAATCGATCAGAATCCGGCGCATGGCTTCCGACGCGACGGCGAAGAAGTGGTGCCGGCCGTTCCACTCCACCCGGGTCTGGTCCACCAGTCGGAGGTAGGCCTCGTGCACCAGGGCGGTGGTCTGGAGCGTGTGGCCCGCCTGTTCCAGGCGCAGCTTGGCATGGGCCAGGTGGCGGAGCTCATCGTAGACCAGGGGGAGGAGCCGGTCGAAGGCCGTCCGGTCCCCGTGGGCGGCCCGCCGCAGGAGTCCGGTGATGTCGCCTGCCCCCTCGGGGTGCCGTTCCGGCATTCGGGTCTCCGGTCGGGGCCTCACCGCCAGCCAAACAGTAGCATCCGGTCGGTGCGGCCGGCAATCGGGACGGGTATCCGCGCCTCCGCCGAGGATGCCGGCGTCCGGGGGACGGGTTAGAATACCCCCGGGGCCGGACCCTTCCGGCCCCGGACACAGGCCGCAACGGGTGGAGGAACCATCGCCAGGGAGCTGATCGCGGTCGCGCCGCCGGTGGAAAGGGCGATTCTGGTGGGTGCGCCGCGGAAGGGGAGCCGGGACGCGGAGCGGCTTGCCGAGCATTTGGAGGAGCTGGGGCAGCTGGTCGACACCGCTGGCGCCGAGGTGGTTGGGCGGCTGTCGCAGCAGGTCGCCGCACCAAACTCGGCCACGCTGATCGGCGAGGGGAAGGTCGAGGAACTCAGGGAGGCAGTCGACCGGCTGGGCGCCACGCTGGTGATCTTCGACGAGGAACTCACTCCGGCGCAGGGAGCGAACCTGGAGCGGGAGCTCAAGGTCCGGGTCATGGATCGGGCGGAGGTGATCCTGGACATCTTCTCGACCCGGGCGCGGACCGCCGAGGCCAAGCTCCAGGTGGAGCTGGCGCAGCTGGAGTACCTGTTGCCCCGCCTGGCGCGGATGTGGACGCACCTCTCCCGGATCCGGGGCGGCATCGGGCTCCGGGGCCCGGGCGAAACCCAGCTCGAGACCGACCGTCGGATGATCCGTCAGAAGATCCAGCACCACCGGGAGAAGCTTCGGGCGGTGGCGCGGCATCGGGAGGTGGTTCGGGCCGGGCGCCAGTCGATGCTGAGCGTGGGACTGGTGGGGTATACCAACGCCGGGAAGTCGAGCATCCTGCGGGGGCTCACCGGCGAGCGGGAGATCGTGGTGGAGGACCGCCTGTTCGCGACGCTGGACACGCTCACCCGGGAAATCGACCTGGGTGAGGGGCTCCGGGTGCGGGTGACGGACACGGTGGGCTTCATCCGCAAGCTGCCGCACCACTTGGTGGCGAGCTTCCGGGCGACGCTGGAGGAGGCCCGGGACGCCGACCTCCTGTTGCACGTCGTCGATGCAAGCCATCCGGAATGGGAGGATCAGATCCGGGTGGTCGAGGAGGTGCTGGGCGAGTTGGCGTTGGGCGACAAGCCGGTGCTGATGGTGTTCAACAAGAGCGACCGGCTCGCGGATCCACAGGCGTTCCGCCGGCGGGTGAGGGAGTTGCATGGACCGGCGGTGGTGGTGAACACGGTGACGCCCAACGGCCTGGAGGAGCTCAGGGAGGCGCTGCGAGCGCGGGCGCAGGCGCTGGTACCGGTGGTGCGGGTGGTGATTCCGGCGACGGACGGGAAGCGGATTGCGGAGGTCTATCGGGCGGGGGAGGTGGTGGGGCGCGAGGACACGCCGGAGGGGGTGGCGCTCACGGTGCGGATGGCGGCGTGGAGGGCGAAGCAGTTTCAGGGCTGATGGGGCTGCTGGTTGCGGGGGTCATGGTTGCATCCTGGGCCCTGACCGGCCTGGTTCGCCGCTATGCGAGCAGCCGCTCCGTTCTGGACCGGCCCACGGAGCGGAGCGCCCACCGGATTCCCACACCCAGGGGTGGTGGCCTCGCCGTCGCGGCGAGCGTCTTCGCCGGCCTCGGCGTCGCCGTGGCGCTTGGCCGCGTGGACGACTCGCTGGCGCTCGCTCTGGTGGGCGGTGGGGGGGCGGTTGCGGTCGCGGGGTGGATCGATGATCGCAGGGGCCTGGCGCCGTCGTCCCGGCTCATGGTCCACGTCGCGGCGGCAACGTTCGCCGTGGTGGTGCTGGGTGGACTGCCCCGGGCAGGTCTCTGGGGAGGGGTGGACCTGGGCTGGGCGGGGTCGATCGTTGCGATTCTGGGAGTCGTGTGGAGCATCAATCTCTACAATTTCATGGATGGGCTCGATGGGCTGGCGGCAACGGAGGCCCTCCAGGTCGGCGCCGCGGGCGCGATTCTGTGCTTCGGGGCCGGTGACGGGAGCGGGGGTGCGGCGGCCGCCATCATCGCGGGCGCCGCGGCCGGCTTCCTGCCGTGGAACTGGGCGCCAGCGCGGATCTTTCTGGGTGACGTCGGATCAGGCCTGCTCGGCTTCCTGTTCGGCGTGCTGGCGCTCGGTACCGAGCGGGCTGGCGGGGTCCCGATCGGCGCCTGGGTGATTCTCCTTGCGGTCTTCGGGTTCGACGCGACAGTGACGCTGGTCCGGCGGGTGCTCCGGGGCGCCAGGTGGGACACTCCGCACCGGTGCCACGCGTATCAACGGCTTGCCGGGGCTGGATGGAGCCACCCGGCGGTGGTGGGCGCGATCGCCACCTTCAATCTCTGGCTGGCGGGGCTTGCGGCGGTCGCGGTGCGATGGCCGCCCGCTGCCCTGTTCGCCGGCCTTGCTGCGGCCGGCACGGTTGCGGCCGCGTATCTCGCTGTGGAGCGGGTCTCTCCCTGGCCGCTGGACCAGCGGGGCGCCCCGGCCTGAGGCAGTGACGTCAGCCCCGGGACCAGCGGGTGGTGGATCGCTTCGCCAGCCGGGCCTCGGCCGTCAGCTCCTGCCGATTCTGGTTCTGGTGGTGCCGCTGCTTCATTGGACCTTCCTCGCCACCGGTGTCCGCGGTGTGGGCTACTACGCGGCCTATGGGCTGATTGGGGCCTGCGGCGCTCTGGGCGTGCTGGTGGGTCGGGTTCGCGACCTTCAGCTGTCGCCCCTGGTCGGTCTCCTCGGGGCGCTTGCCTTGTCGACCCTCGCCACGCCACTCGCGGGCGAGGGTGGGCCAGGACTCCAACTCAAGGCCCTGGCCGTGACTGGGCTGTGGTTGAGTGGACTCTGGACGATCCAGTTGCTGAACCGGGGTCCTGACGCTGCCCAGTCGGCCTCGCGCGCGCTCAGATTGATGGGTCTGGCGTACTCTCTTGCCATCGTGATCGCGTGGCTGCTGTTCGCCAGCATGGGTCTCGCGTTTGGCGAGGTTGCAGAGGATGCGGCCGGACAGGTTCGGGTGTTCGGGCCCGCCGGTGACCAGGCGGCGTATGTCGTGGCGGCGTTTCTTGTCCGGGCCGTTGCGGTCTGGAATCCCCTCGAGGCGTTGCTGCACGGAGGCGCGCTCCTCCTCACCGGGACGCGAGGCGCCGTCTTCTCGGCGGCCGTCGGGCTGTGCGCGGCGCTATGGCTCCTTCGTCGTCGCGGCTTGCGCGCTGCTCCTTCGACCCCGCGCGCTCTCGGCGGCCTCGCCGCGCTCGGCCTTGGTGCCGGCTGGCTGCTGCACTCGCTGGGTGGTACCGTCGTGGCCCGGTCCGCCTCGCTCGAGGCCCTCGGCGGCTCCGCGATCGAGCGCCTGGGGTCCATTCAGCTCGGGTGGCTCGTCTTTTCCGACCGGCCGTGGCTCGGGTTCGGCTTCAACGGCTTTCGGGAGGCGGTGTGGGCCCACGACGTGCCGGGTTACTTTCTGCGGCCGGCGGAGCACCTGACGGCCCTGGCGGCGAACCAGATCACCCAGGTTGCGGCGGACGGGGGAATCGTCGGGCTGGTCTTTCTGGCCTGGTTCTTCGCCTGGTTGCTCCGGCCGGCGCTGCGGCAGGCCCGGGCGCTGCCGATCGCGGAGCGGCGGCACCTCGCGGCCCTCCAGGCGATGGTCATCGCCGCTGTTGGCGGCAACCAGCTTTCGATCTACCTCAACGCTGACAGCTCCGCGGGCTATCTCCTCATGCTGGCGGCGGGTGGTGCGGCCGCGGCCGTCCGGGGAAACCGGGGCCGGGCGAATGACGACGTGATGGAGGAACGATCGGGATCGTGATCGTCCTGACGGATGGCATTGCCGCGTGGACGCTGGCTCGGGACGGTTCATGACGGAAGCCCGGACCGGGGCGCTGCACGTGGTGCAAGTCAGCCTCGATGAGCGACTGATTCGGCCCGCGGAGGACGACGAAAGCCTCCACCGTCACCTCCGATATGCGCGGCTGCTCGAAGAACGAGCCGGCCGGGGTAGCCGGCTTACGAGCCTGGTGTTCTGCCGGGATCGATCCGCCACGGGGTTTGCGGAGGGGGCGCTGCGGGCGGTTCCGATCCGGGCCGGATGGCTGGGAGCCCGTGGGGTCGGCCGGGAACTCGAACGGGTGCACCAGGACCATCCCGTCAACGTCATCACGACGCAGCGGGTTGTCTGGGAGGCCCGGACGGCTCTACGGACAGGGGCCCGGTTGAGCATCCCGGTCATCGGGCAGATTCATGGCGACCGGGTCGGGGGGCTTTGGCCCGGGCTGCGCGCAGTCGCGACCCGGCTTGCCGGGTTCGCACATCTCCGGGTTGTCAGTCAGTGGATGCGGGCGACGCTGCTTCGTTCAGGGGTCAAGGTCGCCATCTCCGTGATCCCGGTGCCGGTGCGGTTGCCCGATCCGGACACGCCATCCGGGCCGATCGTCCCCCCCACGCTGCTGTTTGCGGGGCGGTTCTCGCGCGAGAAGAACCTGGAGGGCTGGGTTCGCATCGCGGCGATCGCGAGCCGCGAGGTTCCCGGTCTGCGTTTGGTCGTGGTCGGCGACGGTCCCGAGCGAGGGGCGCTGGTCCGCCACCTCCGCGGTGCGGGGCTGCTCGGCCGGACCCAGCTCCCGGGGTGGGTGCCCAACCGCCGGCTGGGGGCGTTCTTCCGGCAGGGCTCGGTGCTGTTGCTGACGTCTCATCGGGAGGGGTTCGGGCGGGTTCTGGTCGAAGCCGGTCTCCACGGTCTGCCGGTGGTTGCGCCACGGCTTGGGGGCCCAGCGGACATCGTGGAGCATGGCTCGACGGGGTACCTCCACGATCCGCGCGATGTCCGGGGAATGGCGGCGCTGGTGGTGCGGTTGCTTCGCGATCCAGCCAGGGCGCTGGCCATGGGCCGGGCGGCGCGGCGGGTGCTCCGCCCGCGGTTCGATCCGGATCGCCTCGCGGCCGAGTGGGTCGATCTGTTGATCGCGGTGGCCCGTCGACCGGGGGGAGACATCCATCGATGCGGGTCCTGATGGTGACCTACGCCATGGACAGCGAGTCGCCGGTGCTCTGGTGGCAGGACCGGGTGGCCCGGGCGGTTGCCAGCCGTTGTGACCGCCTCCTGGTGCTCACCGAGGCCCTCGGCGTCTCCACCGCACCCGCAAACGTTCAGGTGCGCGTCGTGCCGCGGTGGCGACAGCGGTTGCCGGCGAGGCCGCTGGGAGCGAAAGGACTGATGGCCCGAGGAGTGGCCCGCTGGTGCGAGGCGGAAGGGGTGACCGTCTGCCTGGTGCACATGGCCGCCGAATGGGTGCCCCGCCTGGCGCCGTGGCTGAGCCGTCTGGGCATCCCGATCGTGTTGTGGTATGCCCACGGGACGGTCGGTCGGAGCGTCCGTCGGGCCCACGATGCTGCGACCCGAGTGGTAACATCAAGTCGGGAGGGGTTCCCGTTGCCCTCCGCCAAGCTGCGGGTCATCGGGCAGGGGATTGACGTCGAGCGATTCGGACTCCGTGACCGGCCGGCGGCGCCTCGTGATGTGGTCGTGGTGGGCCGCCTGAGTGCCCGAAAACGAATCGACCTGGCCATCCAGGCGTTCGCGGAGGCGGCCCGTCGGCTCCCCGACTTGCGACTCCGCGTGGTCGGCCCGGTGCTCAATCGAGCTGACCGGCGCTACGTGGCGTCGCTACACTCCCTCGTCCGAACGCTCCACCTGGGCGAGCGAGTCCGCTTCGAGGGCCCCCGGGCGCCGGGGACGCTGGCAGGCGTGTATCAGGCGGCGTTGGTTCACCTCTCTGTCAGTCTGACGGGAAGCCTCGACAAGGCGGTCCTGGAAGCGCTGTCCACCGGGTGCCCGGTGCTGGTCAGCGGTGAGGCCTTTCGGGAGGTGCTGGCCGAGATGCCGACCCTCTGGCTCGAGAACGATACCCCGGCGGCCATCGGGGAGCGGATCGAGGAGCTGTACTGTCATTGGGGTCGATACCACCCGATGGCGCTCCGCTCGCTGGTGGTGGGACGCCACGACCTTGATCGTCATGTGGAGAAGCTGGTACGCGAGCTGGAGAGTACGGTCGCCGAGGCTCGGCCGGGGCGCTGAAGACGATGCGAGTCCTGCTGGTCACCGACATCTTCCCGCCGGCGATCGGCGGACCAGCCACCTTCGTCGACCGCCTTGGCCGATGGCTGGCCCTGCGCGGTCATTCGGTCACTGTCCTCTGCTCATCGGAGTCCCGAACCGATCCCCGTGACGACGGCCGGCCTTTCCGGGTTGTCCGGGTGCCGCTGGCCAACCGATACCAATACGAACTCGAGGTCCGGTCCCGCCTGCTCGTTCTGATGGGGTCCCACCGGCGAATACTGGTGAACGGGCTGGACCGATACGTGATGGCTCCGTCGCGCCTGCTTCGCCGGCGGTTCGTGCTCAAGGTGGTGGGTGATGTCCTCTGGGAGGCCGCGCGGAATCGCGGCCTCACGAACGCCGACCCCGAGGCCTTCCAGGCCGGGGCGTCTCGCCTCTACCCGGCGGCCTGGCGGGGGCGGGCGGCGGTGCTGCGGCGTGCCCGTGCGGTGGTGGTACCGAGCGAGTATCTCGCCAGGCTGGTCCGGGGCTGGGGTGTGCCGGGCCTCTGCGTGCACGTGATTCCGAACGCGGCGCCGGTGGCAGACGGCCCGGCCCCGCACCAGGCGCCGGGACCAGGCCTCAGGGTCTCGTTCGTTGGTCGGCTCGTCAACTGGAAGGGGGTCGAGACCCTGCTGCTTGCCGCCGCTGCGGCCGACGAGCTGAGCGTGAGCATCGCGGGTGACGGCCCGGCCGGTCCGTTGCTGGAAAGCCTGGCGCGGCAGTTGGCGATCGGCGATCGGGTCCGTTTTCTCGGCCGATGCGCGCCCGAGCAGGTCGCGTCCTTGCTGGACCGAACGGATGTGCTGGTGCTGCCGTCCCTGTATGAGGGGATGAGTCACACGCTGCTGGAGGCGATGAGCCGCGGCGTGCCCTGCGTGGTGTCGTCGTGTGCCGGAAACCTGGAAGTGATCTCGCCCGGGGTGAACGGGCTGGTCGTCCCGCCAGGTGACCCGGCGTACCTGCGGGCGATACTGGTCGAGCTGGCAAGGGACCGGGATCGACTGGCCCGCCTGGCCGCGGGCGCGGTGGCCCGCGCGCGGGACTTCTCGATCGACCGGATGGGGCAGGCCTACGAGCAGCTGGTCGGTTCCGGCATCTAGGAACGATGCCGGTTACCCACCTTCTCTACCTGTCGCAGAAGCCCGGACAGAATCCCTTCAGCGGGGCGGAGACGCCGACGCTGGAACTGGTCCGGTTGCTTGCCGCTGGCGGCGAGCGAGTCGAGCTCCTGGTCGTGGAGTGGAACTCCGGGCCGCTGATCGAGAACCGGCTTCGCGACCTGGCCGCGGCCGGCGTGACGGTGACGCGAGTGGTGCGGCGGCAGCGGGGCCGACCGAGGGGGCGGGTGGCGCGGGCGGTAGGCTGCTGGCTTCGTCTGGCGCGGGAACTCAGACGGCCACGGGCACTGGTGCACCTCCATCTGGACCTGGTCGTGGCTCCGGTGCTCTGCCGGCTGGGTCGTGTCGATCGGGTCGTCGCCACGGTGCACAACGATGATCCTCGCTACGCAACGCGCACCTGGCGGCTGTGGTCGCTGGTCCTCAACCGGCTGGTGGACCGGTTCGTGGCAATCAGTGACCATGTTGCCGCCTACTATCCTCGGGCGGCTGGGTTGCGGGGAGGCGCAATTCCCGTCGTGCGATATCCCGTGGCTGACGTCGAGCAGGATCCGGCGCTGGCGGCGTCGTTCCGGCCGCCCGGTGCCCGTTTCGTCATCGGATGCATCGCTCGTCTGGTACCGCAAAAGGACCCGATGCTGCTGGCCGAGGTGCTGCGACGGGAGCCGCAATGGGAGGGGGTGCTGATCGGTGAAGGTCCTGAGCGGGGGCGCCTGGAGCGGTTCGTCCAGCGCCACGCGCTCTCGAACCTCCACCTGCTCGGAGCTGTCCCGGCGGCGCGGCGGCTGCTGCGAGCCTTCGACGTGCTGGTCCTCCCGTCCCGATGGGAGGGGCTGGGGCTGGTGCTGGTCGAGGCGATGCTGGCCGGGATTCCGATCGTGGCCAGCCGGGCGGGCGCGATTCCGGAGACGCTGGGCCACGGTCGGTTCGGGCTCCTGTTCGAGCCGGGATCGATCGAGTCCCTGCAGCAGACCCTCCGACGACTGTATCAGGGTGAAGTGGATGTGGCCGTGATGACGACCGCCGCGCGGGCGCATGCCGAACGACGGTATGCGCCGGAAGGGGTCCGGGACGACATGCTGGCCCTGTACCGGGCCGTGCAAGGTGAGTGAGCCCCGGCTGCTGGTTGTCACCTCCGGACTCCGGCTCGGGGGAGCCGAGACCTTTCTGGCCGACCTCCTGGCGCGGATGCCCGGGGAACCGAGTCGGTTCGCCATCCTCTCCCTGACCGAGCCGACACCGCTCGCTGCGAGGATCGCCGCCAGCGGCGTTGCCGTCGCCAGCCTGGGGTTGCCCGACCCTGGTGCGGCACTTGGCGCGGTGGCGGCCGGACGGCGGTTCGCAGCGACGCAGGCGCCCGATGTCATTATGGGGTGGATGTACCACGGCGCTCTGGCGGGATCCGCCCTGGCCCGTCGGATCGGCGTGCCGGAGGCATGGAGCATTCACGGGAGCCTGGACGACTGGTCGGTCCATCGGCTTCACACCAGGTTGACGATCCGGCTCGCCGGGTTGCGGTCCCGGCGCGCGGCCGCGATCTGCTACGCGTCGGCCCGAGCGCAGCGCCAGCACGAAGCCCTGGGGTATCGGGGCCGGTCCGTCGTCATCCCAACGGGGGTCGACCCGGCCCGGTACCTGCCGTCGCCCGACGAGCGGCGCCGTCGTCGAGGGGTAATCGGGGTCGCACCGGATGTCATGGTCATTGGCCATGTCGGCCGGTGGCACGCGGTCAAGGATCAGGCGACGCTGATCGCCGGGGTCGGCGAGGCGTTCCGCCGCGGGGTTCCCGGGCACGTCCTCCTGCTCGGAACCGGTCTGGATCGGGGGAACACCGCGTTGGCCCGCCGGCTCCATGCGGCAGGGCTGGGAGCGCGGGCCACCTGTCTGGGACCGAGGGACGACGTCAGTGCGTGGTTGGCGGCGTGCGACGTCGTGGTCCTGTCGTCGCGGGCGGAGTCGTCGCCGCTGTCGGTACTGGAAGCGATGGCGACGGAGGTGCCGTGCGTCGTGACGGACGTCGGGGGATGTGCCGACCTGGTCGGCGACACCGGCGTCGTGGTCCCGGTGGCCCGACCCGAGGCCATTGCGGACGCGCTGGTTGAGGTATTCCACGCCGGTGCGGACGGGCGAGCAGCGATGGGCCGCCGTGCCCGGTTGAGGGTGCTGGCCCGGTACACCGTGGACCTGGCCGCGGCGCGGTACCACAGGCTGATTCGGGAGACGGCAGGCGCCCGTGACGGGCAGGTCCCCCAGCCATTACCTTCTCCACCGTGACCGCCCCTCTCCGCCTGCTGTTCGTCTGCAACCAGGCCGCGTACTTCATGCGTCACTGGCTTCCCCGCGCGGAGGCCGCGGCGCACGCCGGCATGGCCGTCACGGTGGCGCTCCCGGAGTGGCCGGATTCGCAACCGGGCGTCGCGATGGATTTTGTGAAGTATCGGCTGGAGCGGCACAGTCTCGACCCCTGGACCAACGGCCGATCGCTGATGTCTTTGGCGAGGGTCTTCCGGCAGGTGAAGCCGCACCTGGTCCATGCGGCCACCATCAAGCCGAACCTGTTGACCGGTCTCCTGACCATTCGGCCGAACCCGATTCCGTGTGTGCTGTCGATCACGGGCCTCGGCGCGGCTTTCACCGAACCGCGCGCCCGTTACGCCGTGGCGAGAGGCCTTGCGTCGTGGATCTATCGCCTCGCAGCGCAGCGTTCGAGCGCCGTCGTGACCGTCGACAACGAAGACGACGCGGCATACCTTCGCGCCAGGGGCGTCACCGGGGATGGTCTCGAAGTGACCTGCGGGGCCGGCGTCGATCCGGCGGAATTTGCCGTCGGGCCGGAGCCGGCGGCGCCCCCGGTCAGGGTTGTCCTCCCGGCGAGAATGGTGTGGAGCAAGGGAGTCGGCGTCTTTGTTGAAGCGGCCCGTCGACTGCGGGCCGATCGAACCCCGGTCGAAATGCAG
Source organism: uncultured Gemmatimonas sp. (assembly GCA_964521535.1). GTDB lineage: Bacteria > Gemmatimonadota > Gemmatimonadetes > Gemmatimonadales > GWC2-71-9 > SHZU01. The sequence goes on along the minus strand of CAZFSA010000040.1, from coordinate 5,902 downwards.
CTCGTGGGCGGGATCGACGACTCCGGCCCCGACGCGATCCCGCGAGAGCAGCTGGAGCGGTGGGACGCCTCGGGCGCGGTCCGGTGGCGCGGATTCTGCCGCGACATGCCTGAGGTGGTTCGAGGCGCGAATGTCGTGTGCCTGCCGACGTTGTATCGGGAGGGACTGCCCCGTGCGCTCACCGAAGGCGCCCTGGCGGGCCGCTCTCTCGTGGCGAGCGACGTTCCAGGGTGCCGCGACGTCGTGCAGCACGAACGAACCGGCCTTCGGGTTCCCCCAGGAGATGCGAGAGCGCTTGCGGATGCCGTCGCCCGACTGGTCGACGACAGGCTGCGGAGCCACCTCGGTCAGCAGGCTCGGGCGCTGGCTCTCACCCGGTTCACGTCAGCGCACGTGATCGACCGTACGCTGGGGATTTACGAGCGCCTCCTCGGTCTTCCCCGTGGGCACCTTCCGCGCGTGGTACCAGAGGCCCGGGTGGCATGAGCGGTTCCATCGGGTCGGCCCCCTCGCGGGCCGACGAGGCGTCGCTGGAACACCGGATTGGCGTGCTCCTGACGTACCGCCGGCTGATCGTTCGGCTGGGCGCCGGTGCCGCGATCCTGGCCGTGATCTGGGGTTCGATCGGCGCCACCCGGTACACCTCGGAGTCCGTGATCGTTCCCCAGGTGCGCGGCACCGCTGGTGGCATCGGTGGGCTCGCCGCCCAGCTCGGCCTGGCCGCTGGCGGATCGGAAGGCGGCTATTCGGCGGCGTTCTACGCCGCCCTCGCGGAGTCCCGCCCGATGCTGGACAGTCTCGCCCTGACGAGGCTGACCGACGACGGCCAGACTTCCGCGATGGCCCCACTCCTGCTCGACCGCCTGGGGGTCGGGGGCCGCAGCGAAGCCGAGCGCCGGGCGAATGGCGTGAAAGCGATGGAGCGCGCCGTGGCCGCGACCGTCCATCAACGGACCGGGACGGTCCGCCTGGCGGTGTCGCTGCCAACCCCGGGCCTGGCGCGGGGCGCCAACGCGCATCTGCTGGAGCTCCTTAACCGCTTCAACGTCGAAAGCCGTCAATCGCAGGCGCGGGCCGAGCGGGTCTTCGCTGAGCGCCGTCGGGAGGAGGTTGCTGCCACCCTGGCGGCAGCGGAGGAGCGCATGCAATCGTTTCTGGAGCGCAACCGGGCCTACCGGAATGCGCCGGGACTCAGCTTCCAGTACGAGCGCCTGGCGCGGGAGGTGGAGCTCCAGCGCCAGCTGTATGCCTCGGTTGTTCAGGCTCTCGAACAGGCCCGGATCGACGAGGTGCGTGACACTCCGGTCTTCACCATCCTTCAGCAGCCAGTCGAGCCGGCGTTTCCTGATCCGAGGCGCCGGGTGCGCAACGCCCTGCTGGCGCTGGTCGCGGGCCTCATGGCGGGTGCGGTTGTGGCGCTCGGGGTGGCGTACCTGAACGAGGAGACCCCCGTGTCGAAGCAGGAGATGGCGGCGCTGGTGCAATCGGCTCGAGCGGATCTGCTGCGGCCCTGGCGGCTCCTTGTCGGCCGTTCACGTGGGATTCGAGGCGGCGAGCAGGCATGACGGATTCCGAGCGCCAGCCCACCAGGGGGTTCCCGGGGCCCTCGCTCGATGCCGTCGCCGACGGGCTGGCTCGCTGGCTGGGCCGTCCGTCGGTCGGACTCGATCGAGCGGCGGTTGCTGCCCTGCTCGCCCCCGCGTCGGTGCTGGTGACCGGCGCCGGCGGCACCATCGGCGGGGAACTCTGCCGAATGATCGCCCACCTGGGGTGCCGGCGGCTCGTCCTCCTGGACCATGCCGAGAACCCACTCTTCGACATCGACAACGAGATCGCCGACCTCGCCCCCACCCAGTCTCGGGCGGCTCTGGTGGCCGACATCCGGGACGAGGACCGCCTCCATCACGCCCTGCGGCCCCATGCCCCGGACCTGGTCTTCCACGCGGCCGCGCACAAGCACGTCCCGCTCATGGAGACCAACGTGGCCGAGGCCGTGTCCAACAACGTGGGCGGCACCCGAAACGTGCTGCGGGCGGCGGTGGCGGGCGGTGCGACGCATGTGGTGCTGGTGTCCACCGACAAGGCGGTACGTCCCACCAGCGTCATGGGCGCCACCAAGCGGATTGCCGAGCTGGTTGTCCGGTGCTTTGCCCGCCGGCATCCCGGCTCGTTCAGCAGCGTCCGGTTCGGAAACGTTCTGGGGAGCCAGGGAAGCGTCCTGCCGGAGTTCATGCGGCAGATCGCCCGGGGGGGACCCGTACGGGTGACCCACCCGGAGATGCGCCGGTATTTCGTGACCGTCGAGGAATCTGCGCGGCTGATCCTCCAGGCGGCGACCATGGAGGGCGGGGGTGCGATCTTCGTGCTCGACATGGGACAGCCGGTCCGGATCCTGGACCTGGCGCTTGAGGTGATCCGCCTGTCCGGGCGGGAGGTGCCCGTCCAGTTCACGGGGGTCCGTCCCGGCGAGAAACTGTATGAGGAACCGTTCTTCGATGCGACGCACGCCGAGCCCACCGGGCGGCCGGGGGTGCTCCGGGCTCGACCGACGGAGGTGCCGGATGACGCGGAATTGCTGATCGACGAGCTGGTCAGGGCAGCGCAGGGGGGCCGGGCCGACGGTGAGCTTCGGGGTCTCATCCGCCGCCTCGTCCCCGACTACGCGCCGGAGGCAAGTCCCCACAACCTCGCGGAGCCTGACCGGGTGACGCCTGTGCCGTAGTCCTGGCGTCGGCGACAGTCCTGGCGCGGTGCCCGGCCCCTACCGGGTGGCGACCACCACGATCGCCACGGTGCTGGCCAGGATCTGGGCCAGTGATCCCAGCAGCCCTGCCCAGTCCTTTCGCTCGCTCGGATCCCGCTCCGGTACGAAGATCACCGCCCCGGCCAGCGGGCCCGGCTCCGAGTCAGGCAGGAGAAAGCGGCGCTTTACCGACTCCACCTTGCCCCCCGGCTGGACCACGTAGGCTCGTCCCTGATCGGCGTTCCGGCTGTACCCGCCAGCGGCCCCGACGTAGTCGCCCAGACGCCAGGCCGGGTGGTGCACCACCGTGGTGGGCGCGTTCACGGCGCCCAGCACCCTGACAGTGGCCTCGAACTCGGGCACGAACAGCGAATCGCCCGCCTGGAGCAGCAGGTTCTCCCGGGCGCCGGGACGGGCCATGGCGCGCGCCAGGTCAAGCCCTACCCGCTGGGCCAGGCTCGTCCCGAGGCGCACAGCCTCTGGCACGGCCGTGGTAGAGTCGATCCGCTGCGCCTCGAGCCGGCCCACAACCCGGAGCCCGCTCTGGTCTGCCGGGCCCAGGCGGCGGTACAGCTCCGCCCCCCGGGCATAGGCCTCGGGGGTGAGTCCGCCGGCGCGCTCGATCAGGTCGGTGAGGCGCTCGGTCTTGCTCCGGAGCGCATAGGCGCCGGGGAACCGAACCTGACCCGCCACCGTCACCGTGCGATGCAGTTCCCAGTCCGGCTGTCGCAGGATCAGGACGTTGTCGTACGGGGCGAGTGGCGTGTCGCCCGCACCCCGGGCCGGCGCCGGAGCGCCCGGCGGGCCGAGGTAGCGACCATTGGGCCCGCGGTCGAACAGGTACGTGGAGTCGAGCGGAACCCGGAGCGTCTCCGCCAGCCTGCCCGCGGCCCGGTCGAGCGGGAGTCGTGCGATCTCCGCCTCGTTGAGCCAGGCGTCTTCGGTAAGCCCGCTGGCCTCGAGCACCGCGTCCCGGAGTGTCATCCCTTCCCGGAAGCGCAGCCGGCCGGGGCGGCGCACCGCCCCGGTCACCACCACGTACCGCTCCGGGCGGAAGCTGGTACGGGAGAACACCTGGATGTCATCGTCCTCGGCCAGAACCAGGTCGGGGGTCACAGAACCGGTGGAATCGCGGAAGGCCGAGCGGAGCTGAATTCGGGTGGAGTCGGGATTGAGGCGCGAGATCAGAATCTGCTCGAGGTAGACGTCGGGCTTCGGACCTCCGGCGAGCCGGATGGCCTCACTGAGCCGCATTCCCGGCGTATGACCCACCGGTCCCTCGTTCCAGACGTTCCCCCGGACGGTGACGCTGCTCCGCCGCCTCGCGGCCACCGCGAACACCGTCACCCGGTCGCCGGCGGCAAGCGGGACTGCCGGTGGTAGACTGTCCCGCAGCTGATCCGCGGTGATGTCCAGCAGGACCCGGTCGCGCCCGCCCTCTCCCCGTTCGGCCGGGGGAAGAATCCGGTCGATCTGCAACCGGCGACGAAGCGCGGTGGCCTCGAACCCGCCCGCGGCCGCGATCAGATCGCGCAGGGTCTCTCCCCCGCGGAGTTCGTAGATCGCCGGCCTGGTCACCGCCCCGGCCACCTCGACGTGCATCTCCCGCACCGGCACGAATACCACATCGCCGGTCTCGAGACGCCGATCACGGGTGGCATCGCCGCGGAGGAGGTAGTCGTACACGTCGAGCGAATCGACCGTCCGCGCTCCCCGGCGAAGCAGCACCCGTCGGAGGCTGCCACGGTCAGTGGGCCCGCCCGCCAGGTAGAGGGCGGTCAGCACGGTCCCGACGCTCGCCACCTGATAGGCCCCGGGCCGGATGACGTCGCCGATCACGTAGACCTGGACGGTGCGGAGGCGGGAGACCGTGACCTGGAACCTGGTCGTGGCATCAGGCCCCCGGCGGATCCCGCTGTAGACCCGCCCGAGCCTGCTGTAGAGGAGGGTCTCGAGCTGGGCCAGGGTAAGGCCCGAGACGTGCAGCTGCCCCACCTGCGGAATCACGATGAATCCCTCGCGGGTCACTTCCAGGGTGTGGGCGGTCTCGACGTCGCCGGTGAGGATCAGCACCAGGACGTCGCCGGGGCCCAACCGATAGGTCTCGTCCACGGGGCCGGCGAGGGAGGGCTGAAACTGGGTGGTGACCCGGCGAAAGAGATCCAGCCCGAAGATTCCCGGACCCTGACGCTCGGGCGCAAGATCGCGGCGACGCGACCCCGGGACGCCGGGAACGCTGTCCCTTCGGGTGAGGTCATCATCCGAAAAGCCCAGGGAGCGGAGGGCCTGGAGGACCGTGTCGGTCGGGCCCTGGTCAGCGCCAGGCCGGTCCACGATATAGTCGTCGAGGAGGTCGGCCGGATAACCGGCCGCCGCCAGTCGGGCCCTCACCTGGGAGGACGTCAGACCCGAGGCCTCGAGCCAGGCCCGGGCGCGGGCGGCAACCGTGGACGGGGCCTGGGCCGGGGTCCCCGGCAACTGCCCGTACGCCGACTCGCCGCGGTGGAGCAGCATCACCAGCAGGCAGGCGAGGACGCCGCGGCTCATGCGGCAGTGACCCGTCGATCGGTCAGGACTCGAGTCCAGACCGCGTGGGTGCGGGTTGCGACGGCGCTGGTGACGAAGTTCTCCAGCACCCGGCGGCGGGCCGCGGCGCCGATCGGGCGGGTCCGGGTGGGCTCGGCCACCCAGCGCTGGAGCACCCGGGTCAGCTCGTCCGGCGTGGCCACTACCGGGCCGACATCGGCCACCACGTCTGGAAGGGCCCCCACGCCGGTGACAATCGGCGCCACGCCCCGTCCCATGGCGTCGAGCAGCAATCCCGGGTGCCCATCCTCGCCGGCCGGCGCGGAGCGCCAGGGAACCACGAGGCAATCAATCGCGGCCCAGAGGCCGTCGAGCGCGTCGCGCCGGAGGCCGCCGAGCCAGCGCACCCGGGACGCCAGGCCGTGGCGCTCCACCAGGCGCTCGAGCGATTCCTGGTCGGGTCCGCTGCCGAGGATGTCGAGCCGCCACCGGCCGTAGGTCTGGGTCAACGCGAGGATCAGCTGGTCGAGGCCGCGCTCGGGTACGAGACGGCCGACGAAGCCGATCCGGAGTTCGCCCGGTGCCGGCCGCTCGACCGGGGGTGGCAGAGCCAGGCCTGCCAGGGGCACCATC